>JBFIJN010000010.1:0-49989 GCA_041600735.1 Nannocystaceae bacterium | reverse complement strand
TCGCTCCCCGCCCAAGTGGCTGCGCAAGGCCGTGCTCGCGGGGCTCTTGGTCGAGCCCGAGCGGCGACACCCGTCGATGGCGGAGCTGCTCGCCGCGCTCTCGCGCGACCGCTCCGCCGTGGGGCGGCTCGCTGCGATCGCCGGCGCAATGGCCGTGGGTGCGGGAGCCACCGTTGGGGTGCTGGCTTGGATCGCAGACGAGACGAGCCCGGCGGAGCCCGACCCGGCGCCCCCCGTCGCGGCGGAGTCGGGCGCGGCCGCCGTGGAGCCCTCCGCCGCGAGCGAGCCGAAGAGCGAGGCGGAGGTCCCTCCCCCGCCGCGAGCCGCAGGGGACGAGGTCTGCCTGCGACTCGCCGCCACGGCCGGAGGCTCGTGGACCCCCGAGCGGCGCGCAGCGATCGTCGAGCGCATCGAGTCCATGGAGGACGGCGAGGCGCTGCGCTCGCTCGCGATGCCGATCGCGGACCGCTGGGTCGCCGCATACACCAGCCAGGCGACGGCCCTGTGCGCGCCGTCGGCCGAGCTCGAGCTGGTCGATGCGCGCGGGCGCTGCCTCGCCGCTCGCGTGGCTCGCCTCGAGGCCTGGGCCTCGCGGGTGACCGAGCTCCAGACGTTCGTGGTCCAGCCTGGCCTCGTGAGCTCGCTGCTGCTGCTGCCGCCGCTGGAGAGCTGCGCGGAGCCGGCTTGGCTGGTCACCGTGCCGCCCGCACCCGCCGCGGAGCAGGCGGCCCAGGTCCGCTTGCTGACCGCGGATCTCGCCGCGGCCGAGATCGATGCCGCGCTGCTGCGCCTCACCGCCGTCGGCGACGAGTCGATCCGCATCGCCACCGCCGCCGAAGCGCTGGGCTACGCCCCGCTCCAGGCCGAGGCCCAGCTGCTGGTCGGCCGCGTCGCGGCGCTGCGCTACGACACCGATCTCGCGGCGAGCTGGCTCGAGCGCGCGGCGCTGACGGCCGAGACCGCCGCTCACACCGAGGCCCAGGCCGCCGCCGCGATCGCCCTCGTGGAGCAGGAGGCCGAGCGGCTCCAGCCCGAGACCGCCTCGCGCTGGCTACGACTCGCGCGCTCGCTGGCCGATCGCACCCACGATCCACGCCTGCAGGCCGCGGTGACGCTGGCGGAGGGCAAGCTCCAGCACGCGGGCCTCGAGCTGCAAGCCGCCAAGGGCACGCTCGGGGAGGCCGTCGACCAGCACGTGAGCGCGTACGGCAGCGCCCACCCCCAGGTGGCGCAGGCTCGAGTGGCTCTCGCGTCGCTGCTGCTCGACCTCGGCGACGCGAGCGAAGCCGAGCGACTGGCCCGGGTCGCCTGTGATGCCCTGCGTGCGGCCTTGGGCCCCGCCGACCTGCGCCTCGGGGTCGCGCAGGCCGTCCTCGCGCGCGCGCAGCGACTCGGGGGCAAGCTCGACGAAGCGCTGCGCTCGGTCGACCCGGCCGAGCGGATCCCCGGCCTCTCGAGCTCGCTGCGGCACGACTACGATCATGGCGATGCGTTGCTCGTGCGCGGAGACATCCTCGCCGCGCGAGGGGACGACGCGGCGGCGCTCGAGGTCTACGCGAAGGCGGAGATCTATCACTACGTGGGGCCGCGCAAGGCCCAGCCGCTGCTTCGTCGCGGGGCGCGGCTCGTGGCGCTCGGGGACCGCGACGCGGGGCTGCAGCTGCTCGAGCGAGCGCTCACCGAGCTGCGGTCCCACTACGGCGAGCAAGACCCTCGGCTGGTCGATGCGCTGCGCACCGTGGGCGAGGCCGAGCGCGCGGCCGGGCGCGCGCGAGCGGCTCGCAAGACCTTGCTGCGGGCCGTGGAGATCGCCGACGAAGCGCTGGGCTACGGGCCGTTCAAGGCGCGCTCGCTCATCGATCTCGCGCAGCTCGAGCAGGCCGAGGGCCACGACGCGCGCGCGCTGGAGCTGTTCGACGATGCCCACGTGCCGTGGGTCGGCGCCTACGGGATGGACCACCCCCAGGTGGTGGCCGAGCTGCTCGCCCGCGCGGATCTCGCGTTTGCCCTGGGTCAGACCGCATACGCCGGGAGGTTGTATCGGTCCACCTACGAGCGCTTCGTCGAGGTCTACGGTGAGGGCTCCCCCGCGGCGCAGCGCGCAGGCACCCGTCGGACCGACGACGAATAGCCGCGCCCGAGAAAAAACGCGCGCAGCGTCCGACACTCGGCGGGGTGCTGCGTCTTGCCGGATGAAAGCGAGAAACGCATCCCATGAAGACTGCACTCAAGATCATCGGTGGCATCGTAGTAACCCTCGTCGCGGCGGTCGCGATCTTCTGGTTCGGCTGGCTCAGCCCGCCCTCGCCGGAGTCCGTCTGCGACAACGTCATGAAGGTGACGAAGGCCGAGCTCGCCAAGGGCGGGGCCACCGTCAGCGACTCCGACCTCGGCGAGCTCGAGAAGACTTGCGTGAGCCGGGCCAGCAAGGCCCCCGAGTTCGGCCGCGGCGTGTGGGTGAAGAAGATGAAGTGCATGCGCGATGCCGGTGACGGCGCGGCCCTCGAGCACTGCGACGAGATTCGCGGGATGTGAGCAGCCCCCGGCCCGAGCCGCCCGGCGTCGCATTTGCGGCGCCGGTCGTGATCTCCGTGGTACCAACATCACGATGAGCGGTGTGCTGCGAGAACAGCTCCTGCGGGCGTTGAGCGAGCCGAGCCGCCAGCGCCTCGCGGGCCGCGAGCTCGACGGGTGGCTTCGGCGCTGCGCCGCGCGGGCGGCCGAGCGCGGCCTCGAGCTCGACGAAGCGCTGCTCGCGGGTGCGCTCGCGCGAGCCATCGACGGTGGGGTCGAGCCCGAGCAGGTCGATGCGGCCGACCTCTACCTGGCCGCCGTCTGTGCCCGCGGAGACCGCGTGGGCGTGCGGCGCTTCGAAAGCGAGTACGGCCCGGATCTCGACCGCGCGATCGCCAAGAGCCCCACGCTCGGTCTGGCCGCGCCCGAGTTTCGCCAGCTGGTGCTCGATCGTCTGTTCGTGCGCGAGGGCGAGGGCCCGCCGCGGATCGCCAAGTACCTCGGGCGTGGATCGCTGAAGTCCTGGCTGCGCGTGATGGCCTCGCGTCTCATCATCGATCTCTCGCGCCGCCGCGCCCCGCCCTCGAGCTCCGATGGCGAGCTCTCGGAGAAGCTCGGCGCCAGCGAGGACCCCGAGATCGACTACCTCCGCCACGCCTACGGACCTGCGCTCGACACCGCGTTCACGCAGGCGATCGCCTCGCTCTCGGTGCGCGAGCGCAACCTGCTGCGCCAGCGCTACCTCCACGAGGTCTCCGCCGATGCCCTGGCCACCATGTATGGCGTGCACCGCAGCACGCTCTTCCTGTGGCTCGACAAGGCACGGGCCGCCCTGCTCTCCCACGTGCGCCGCGCTCTCGCCGAGCGCCTGCCCGGCGACCAGCTCGAGAGCGTCGTGGGCATGCTCGGCAGCAAGCTGGAGCTCAGCGTGCGACGCATGCTCGACTCGCGGCTCGAAGCGGACGCCGACTAGCGGCTCCGCGCCGGACCGTGGTTGACATCCGCAGATCGTGGCGCGATGATCGCGCACACGCTTGGGGCCCCAATGTCGAACGCACGATTGATCTCGGTGGAGGTCGAGCGCTTCAAGAGCTATGAGGCGGCCACGCGCATCGACCTCGCGCCACTGACGGTGATCGTCGGGCGCAACAACAGCGGCAAGAGCACGCTGATCCAGGCGCTCCTGCTGCTCAAGCAGACGCTGGCGCATCCGCGCGCCGACGTGCCCCTGCACCTCGAGGGGCCCGTGGACGCGCTCACGCTCCGCGAGCTGACCTTCGGGTGGCCGACCCACGGGTCGCGCGTGAAGGGGCCGCGAATCTGTGTGCGCTGGCAGTCCGTCGTCGATGTCGGGATCGTGCTGCTGCGTACCGTGCTGCCGCGGCGAACGGTTCAGACCGGCGATCGCGAGAGCTTCTCCGGCATCGGTTGGCTGGCCGAGCCCCCAGACGACAAGTCGCTCACGACCGAGCTCTGCGTCGAGCTCGGCGAGGAGCACGGTCGTCCGGTGCTCGATCACCTGACCCTCGTCTCGACCACGGACGACGGTGAGCGTCACGAGCTCGACCTCACGCTCACCAAGGACCAATGGCGCTGTGCTCTCGATGGCCAGGTCTGCGAGCACATCACCCTCGAGCTGGACCACTTCGTTCCGCACCTCGTGCTCGACCGCAGCGGCCTCGACCCCGATCACCTCGAGCGGGCTTTGTACAACAACTATCTCTTGCTGTTCTCGCAGCCGCTCGATGATCTGAAGGAGCTCCTGCACGAGTTCCTCTACCTCGGCTCCGCCCGCACACTGCCGCCTTCCATGTATCGGCCCAGCTCGGTGCCTCCGGAGGAGATCGGAATCAGCGGCGAGTATGCCGCTCAGCTGATCCACTCGCGACAGTCGGATGTCGTGCACTACTTGGCTCCGCTGCGGGTCCACGACTCGGGCATCGAGGTGCCCACCGAGGTCGTCGGTCGCTCGTTCGTCGATGCGGTCAACGACGTGCTCTCCGGCCTGGGGGTCGAGACCGCCCTGCGGGTCGAGGACGTGCAGAACATCGGCTTTCGTCTGTTCTTCGGCGACGCCAGCCTCACCCATGTGGGCCGCGGGTTGACCTACCTGCTCCCGATCATCGAGCTCGGCCTCTTCGCCGACCCGCTGCGGTTCAAGGGCGAGGTTGGTGAGCAAGATCCGCAGCGCTACCGCGATGACTGCAATGGCTACGCCCACTTCGCGCTCGAGGAGCCCGAGTCCCACCTGCACCCCAAGGTCCAGACTCGCCTCGCGCACTGGATGGTCGCGCTGGCGATGGTCAACCGCCGCATCATCGTCGAGACCCACAGCGACCACTTCGTGCGCCGCCTGCGAGGTCTCATGGCCCGCGCGGCCCCCGGCAGCGAGCTCGAGCAGTGGCTGCGCGACAACGTGAGCATCGTGGAGGTCGAGCAAGATGCAGCGGGCCGCTCGCTCCTCCATGCGTCCACGCTGACCCCCGACGGCTCGATCACCGAGCACTGGCCCGCCGACTTCATGGACGAGGCCAGCGAGGAAGAGAGCGCGATCTACTACGCCTCGCTCGACAAGGCTCCCTCGGCCCCGACCACAGACGT
Organism: Nannocystaceae bacterium; assembly: GCA_041600735.1. GTDB lineage: Bacteria > Myxococcota_A > Polyangia > Nannocystales > Nannocystaceae > Paraliomyxa. The sequence goes on along the minus strand of JBFIJN010000010.1, from coordinate 44,874 downwards.
GCACGTGGAGCATGATCCTGGCCCCGAGCCCGAGCCCGACTCCGCACCATGATCGGCATCCTCGATCCCGCGCTCCTGCTCCCTCGGTCGGAAGCGGAGGAGGCCCTCGTCGAAGCGGAGCTCGACGGCGTGGTGCGGATCTGTCGCGAAGGCCGAGTGGATCTCCTCGAGCTCGAGGAATACTGGCCCGAGCTCTGGCGACAGCACGGCCTCGTGCTCGAGCGCTCGCTGTCGAGCCGCCGCGCTCGACAAGCGCTAGGAGAGCTCCGCAAGCGAGCCAGGCCACCCCGCGGCGTACCTCCGCTCCGGCCCGCAGCTGGCCGCGTGTATGGCTTGCGTCAGCTGTTCGACCTCGCGGAGCTCGGGCCTGGCTGGCTCGGGCGCATGACCAACGCGCTCGCGAGAGCCACCGCCTCGGGGGTTCCGACCGTGCTCATCACCCGACGCATGGAGGGCCGCAACCTCCGGCGACACCAAGCCGGTGAGTCGCGCCTCGACGAGACGACACGCTGGGTGCTCTACCTCCACATGAGCGGCAACCCACCGAGCAGCGTGCCCTGCGTTCACCACCCGCGGAGTCTCTCGCCGGGCCTTCGCTTCACCACCCGCTACGACTGGCGCCTGCCTTCGACCGCCGACGATGCACGCTATCCGTTCTGCCCACCGGCCGAGTGGTGGCGCAGGAGCGTCGACGCAGTGACCACGATGAGCTCCAAGCCGGTCTTCCTCGACGCCAAGGGCAACGGCTGGGCGCGACCCAACATCGAGGGTGGTCAGGGCTACCACTGGGACGTCTACATCGCGAATGTCTCGCTGGCGGAGCAGATCGGTCTATCGCAGCTCAACATCGTCGAAGCGGGGGCGCCAGCCAAGGAGGGCGCTCCCGGCTCGATCCACCACACCCCCGCGAAGAAGAAGCCGCATCTACGCGACACGGGCTGGCGCTGCTAGGCGCCGGGGTATGATCACCGCGATGCGCGTGGGCTCGAGCTTGATCCTCCTCGCCTTGGGCTGCGGAGCCGCGGACCCCGACCGCCCGCCGGCCGGACCCTCGAGCTCGGGCGAGGTCGCGAGCGACTCGGGGGTCACCAGCGGAGCGCCCGAGCCCACGGGCGCTTCGAGCTCGAGCGCGAGCCTGGACGGCTCCGGCGGCTCGGACCCCACGACCGGCGGCGAGATCGATGGCACGTCGACAGGCGGGCCGCTGCCGCCCTTGGACCCCGACTTTCCGGCGTGGGTCGATGAGACCTCCGACGATCCGCTGAGCAATCGCTGCGCCACGTCGCCCGCCGCCGACATCATGGGGCTGCCCGTCGATCCGGTGCCGGTGATGGCCTACCGCAGCGGGCTGTCCCCGTGCAGCGTCGCGGCCCCCAACGCCGAGCAGGGCACGATGATCCATCGCCAGGGCCTGGGTCGGCTGCACGTGGGCTCGCTCAACTACATCGTCGTGTCGGTGTCGGTGCCCGCCGGCATCGCGCCGGGAATCGAGGTCGTCGAGCTCGGCTCGCGGCCGGACACCCACGGCCCGCTCGGCGCGGGCGGGGTCGTGCCCGGGGGTCCGGCCAATTGCGAGGATGCGATCATCGCGTACGCGGAGGACGGCGGCGGCGGGCTCCACGATCACGGGGGCGGGCTGCAGGTGCTGGGGCACTGGGCCGTGGTGCCGTTCGAGGCGATCGACGACGGGGCCGCGGCGGGCTTTCGCAGCGCGGATCTACGCGTCCCCGACGCTCCGAGCTTCGGTCCCTTGATCGCGCGCACCCAGGGCAGCACCACCAACGCGGGCGCAGCGGGGCTGGTGCGCCTGTCCGACGGGCGCTTCATGGTGCTCGTGTTCGGCAATGACTCGGACGAGGGCGAGGTGTTCGTCACGGAGGCCGCCGACCCAGGACCCACCGCGGCGTGGTCGGCCCGCGCGGCCTTCACCACGCCGAGCCCGGAGTTTCGCGCCTATCAGAACGTGCAGCTGGTGGCGGGCTGCGATGGGGCCTTGTTCGCCGCGGGCACGCACAAGGATGGCAACGACGACTGGATCGATCTGTGGCGGGTCCGGCTCTCCAACGCCGAGGATCTCGCGCCCTCGTTCGAGGAGGTCGCACAACGGAACCTCCGCTGCAGCAGCGGCAACACCGGCGGCGTGCGCTACTGCGACTTCGATGCCGCGGCGACCCCCTGGGTCACCGATGCCGGTCGCCTGCTCGTCTACGGCATCGAGCACTACGACGACGACGTCGGCGGCGGCCGCGTGCGCATGCGCGAGTTCGTCGCGCAGTGACCCACCGCGCGGCTAGCACTAGGACGAGCCCCGATCGACGAAGCCGAAGCACTCGGGCGCAGCGTCGTACTTCATGCACGCCCAGAACTCGGTGCAGCCCATGTCGACGCACTCACCGATCTTGTCGTTGGCGCTCGCCTGGTACTCGTTGCCGCACTCGTCCTCGATCGCGTCGCGGCACCCGTCGACGCAGGCCCGGTTCTCCTCTGCCGTCGGCTGTTCGTCGTTACAGTCGGCCTTCTTGTCGCAGTACTCGTTGCAGCTCACGTTGGAGTCGAAGTCGTCGAACGTCTCCTCCGCCTTTCCGCAGCTCACGCTGCTGAGGCCAACGAGGAACAGCGCCGTGACTGCGGTGAACATGGCGCCCTGCATCGCGGTGGTCATCGTGGTGTTCATGGGTGGTCCTCTCGTGATCGGTTCTCGTCTCGCGCTTGGCAGCGCGCGCTCAGGGCTCGATCTTGTCGCTCAGCCACTGGCGGGCGTCATCGAGTGAGCCGCTCAGCTCTTCGCGGGCCTGCTTGAAGTCACGCTGCACGCCCTCCCAGTCGGCCTCGGCGGCGGCCTCGGCTGCGTCGAGCTTCGCCTGGGTGTTGGTCCAGCGCTCGCGCGCCGCGTCGAGCTTCCGCTTGGCCTCGAGCTTGGCGTCGTCCTTGGCGTCGGCGGCAGAGCTCTCGACCTTGGCGGAGAGCTCGTCCAGCTCCTTGCGCATCGTGGCCAGCTCTTCCTTCATCCCGGCCACGAACTCGGCCTTCTGCGCGTAGGCGTAGTCGGCCACGGCCTGCGCCGCCTCCTTGGTCTCGGCCTTCGCCTTGTCCTTGGCCTCGTCCTTGGCGTCCTCACGCTTCTTGTCCACTATGGCGCCGGGCTCGTCGGCTTCTTTCGCCGGGCAGCCTGGTACGAGACACGCGGTGAGCATGAGGGTCATCATCATCGGAGTGGGATGTCGCATCATCGTCCTTCGGGTTCCGCCGAATGACTCTGGCCTACACGCGACCGCCCGCAATACGATCGCGATGACCATCATGCGGCGTTCGGCGCGGCGCGCCGCAATCTCTGCGTGCGACCGCGCGGAATCTCGGGCGGCGCCCGACGACGACCACGCGCCGAGTGCAGCCGTCGCCCTTCGCGCCCCGAGAGTCGACCCATGCACCGCACTATCTCCTCTGAATATCGAGTGAATTCCCCGGTGCGCAGGGCCGCGGCGTCGCCCTGATAGAGTCCGCCCGCCGCATGGTCGCGCACCCCTTCACGGCCCGCTCCTCACGCGACACACGTTGGCTCGACCTCGATCGCCGCATGCCCTGGGCGCTCGTGCTGGGCTTCGGAACGCTGCTCGGGCTGGCTGCGGCGCCGGTCCACGCCGCCGCGCCCGAGCCTCCCGCGAGCGCGGGCGACCTGCAGCCGCCGGTGCTGCTCGAGGCGGCCAGCCTCGACTACCCGCCCGAGCTCCTCACCGAGGACCCTCCGCCCGCGGGCGAGGTGGCGATCGAGCTCACGATCGGGATCGACGGCGTGCCCAAGGAGCTGCGCGTGGTGAGGTCGCTGCACCCGCGGCTCGATCGGCTCGCGCTCGAAGCCGTGGGACGACTGCGCTACTCCGCGGCCACGCTCGACGGGCGTGCGGTCGAGGTGGTGCAGACGCTCACGATTCCGATCGCTCCACCGCCGCCGCGCGAGCCCGAGCCCGCACCACCGGCGACCGCGGACGCGCTCGATGGCGACACCGCGATCGAGGACGTCGTCGCACCGATCGACGACCCCGACGAAGACGCCGCCGCGGGCCCGGTGCGGATCTGGGGCACCGTGCTCGAAGCCGGGCAGCGCACGCCGATCGAGGGCGCCCGCGTCGTCGCGATCCCGGCGGGCTCCGACGCCGCGGTCGGCCGCGTGAAGAGGACCAACTACGAGCCACCGAGCACCCCCGCGTGGGAGACCGGCGCGCTGACCGACGCCGAGGGTCGCTTCGCGCTGCGAGGGATCCCGGGCGGCGGCAAGGTGCGGGTGATCATCCTGGCGCAGGGCTACGAGCGCATCGAGTTCGTGGAGGCGCTGCCCGCCGATCAGGCGGTCGCGGTGAAGTACTTCGCGCCGCGCCTCGAGACCAACCCCTACCGCACCGTGGTGGTGACCGAGAGCGGCGGGCGCGAGGAGGTTGCGCGCCGCACGATCACGGCCGACGAGATTCGCGTGCTGCCCGGTACCCAGGGCGATGCGCTCAAGGCGATCCAGAACTTCCCCGGTGTGGCGCGCGCGCCGTTTGGCATCGGCCTGCTCGCGATCCGCGGCACCGGCCCCAACGACTCCGCCGTGTTCCTCGGGCACCACGAGATTCCCACGCTGTTCCACTTTGGCGGGCTCACGTCGGTGTTCAACAGCGACATCCTCGATCGCATCGACTTCGTGCCCGGCAACTTCGACAGCCGCTACGGCGACGCGATCGGCGGCATCATCTCGGTCACGCCACGCGCGGGCCGGCGCGACGGCTACCACGGCTACGTGGACAGCGACCTATTCGACACCGGCGTGCTGTTCGAGGGCCCGGTGGGCAAGGGCTCGTTCGCGCTGGCCGGGCGGCGCTCGTACATCGACTTCCTGCTGCCGGTGTTCATCCCCGACGACGCCGGCCTCGACCTCACCATCGCGCCCCGCTACTACGACTACCAGGCGCTGTTCGACTACCCGGTGGCGGGCGGCATGCTCACCGCGCGCTTCTTCGGCTCGGACGATCGCACCAAGGTGGTCGCCGCCAATCCCAACGACGTCTCGCCCGACGAGCGCAATCAGTTCGAGAGCACCCAATTCTTCCACCGCGTGGATCTCGCCTACGAGAAGATCACGGGACCGTGGCGCTTCCTCATCACGCCCTCGTATCGGCTCGAGTACGCGCAGTTCGGCATCGGCTCGTTCTTCGACCTCGATCTGCGCACCCACAACGTGTCGCTGCGCTCGGAGGTCGAGCGCAAGCTGGGGCGTCGCAGCGCGCTGCGGGTGGGCACGGAGTACATCGGCACGTGGTTCGAGATCGACGTCGAGGCCCCGCCGCTGCCCACCGGCGCGGGGGGGAGCGGCAGCGGTGATCTGCGCACGCAGGTCGACTCGGCGTTCGCCGTGCCCGCGCTCTACTCCACGCTCACGCTCGGCGTGACCGACACGTTCACGCTCTATCCGGGCGTGCGACTCGGCTACTATACGCGGCCCGATCCGACCAGCTTCGTGGATCCTCGCGTCAATTTCGCGTGGCAGGTGGCCGATCGCACCACGCTCAAGGGCGGCACCGGCATCTACACCCAGTCGCCCCAGCCCGTGGAGTACAGCGAAGAGTTCGGCAACCCGCGGCTCGCCCTGCAGCACGGGCTGCAGAACAGCATGGGGGTCTCGCAGCAGCTCGACTACGGGATCAGCCTCGACTCGACGGTGTTCTTCAACTACCTGTGGGATCAGAGCGCGAGCTCGACCAACCTCGTGCTCCGCCCCGACGGCAGCGTGGGCCCCGAGCTGTTCGCCAACACCCAGCGCGGGCGCACGTACGGGCTCGAGCTGCTGCTGCGCAAGCAGCTGACCGGGCGCTTCTTCGGGTGGCTGGCGTACACCCTGTCGCGCAGCGAGCGACGCCCCACCCCCGCGGATGACTGGGAGCTGTTCGCGTTCGACCAGACCCACATCCTCACGCTCATCGGCGTGGTCAAGCTGCCCAAGGGCTGGCAGCTGGGCGGGCGCTTCCGCTTGGTGTCGGGCAACCCCAACACTCCGGTGGTCGGCTCGGTCTACGACGCCGGCGGCGGCTTCTATACGCCGCTGTCGGGCCCGCGCAACTCGGAGCGCGTGCCCACCTTCCACCAGCTCGACGTGCGCGTGGACAAGCAGTGGACCTGGAAGCGCGCCAGCCTTACGCTCTACATCGACGTGCAGAACGTCTACAACCACCAGAACACCGAGTTCTGGATCTACAGCTACGACTTCTCGGGACGCCGCCCGATCGCCGGGCTCCCCATCATCCCGTCGGTGGGCACCAAGATCGAGTTCTGAACATGGCCCGCGCGACTCCGATCATGCCTCGTGCCTCGCTCCCCGCGCTCTGGATCGGGTGGCTCGTCGCGGGCGGGTGCGCCTCGGACCTGCCGGTCTCGGAGCGCATCGCGGGCATCCGACCGCTGGCGATGCGGGTGGAGGTGCTCGATCCGCTCGCGTCGCCCGACGCCGCGATGCGCAACGAGGCGCTGCCGATCGAGAGCCTGCGCGTGCTCCCGTTCATCGTCGACGAGCAGGGTCCGCTCACATCCGAGCGCATCGAGGCCGAGCTCGAGCCGCTGTGGCTGGCGTGCCCGCTGCAGCCGCTGCAGGGGATCTTCGCGTGCCTGTCGGCCCAGCTGCCGCTGACGCTCGACGCCATCGAGCCGTGCCCGACCGTCGACTTCTCGGCCCTCGACCCGAGCTCGGGCGAGCTGCCCGCGATGCCGGCCCCGTGCCGCATCGCCACCGCGGGCGGCGCCAGCACTCCCGCGCAGCCGTCGATGCAGGTGCCGATCGACTTCAACTTCTTCTTGGGCGGCGACCTCGAGCTCACGATGATCGCCCACCGGTCCGCTGAGACCAGCTCCGAGCGCTGCGCGCAGGCGCTGCTCGGCGAGGAGCCGCTGCCCGACGCGTGCCTCGTGGTGGTGCAGCGCGCATCGATCGGGCCCGACGCCGAGATCCTGCGCTTGGCCGCCCAGGCCGGGGTCGAGGGCCTCGATCAGCTGGGTCCGCTGCCCAGCGACGACGAGATTCCCGAGCCCGATCGCCACCCCCGGATCCAGAGCTTTCGCGTGGTGGTGACCGACGAGGTCGTGCGTCGCGACGACATCGAGCAGGTGATCGCCGACGGGCCCGCCGTCGACGTCGCCAAGGGCGAGACGATCACCGTGGCCGCGGGGCAGACGCTCGTCATCGAGACCACCGCGCCGCCAGAAGACCTCCAGACCTACTTCATCTCGGCGGGCGGCGGGAATTTCGAGCCGCGCGAGGAGTACTACGTGGGCGATTGGTTTCGTACGTGGGGCACCTTGCTCGGCAACGACAGCGACGATCCCGTCAGCGTCAACACCTGGCAGATGGTGCCGGGCGAGCAAGACGAGCTCGAGGCCGAGCTGCCGCCGGACGGCCGCGCCACGCTGTTCTACGTGCTGCGCGACGATCGGCAGGGGGTCGACTGGTTCTGGTTCCACGTGCAGGTGGAGCCCGCGGTGATCTGACCCGCTCGAGCTCGCTACCTTCGGCGCAGGAACTCGAAGTCGCGATCCATCAGCGTCTTGCGCCCGTCCTCGCGGGCGTTGTCGACGGCGCGGTGACAGATCGCGCGCAGATGATCGGAGAGCACGTCGAGCACCGCATCGGAGGTGTTCACCCCGAAGCGCTCGCGCACATACGTCTTGAAGCGGGACACGACCACGAGCACCTCGTCGGAGCCGGCTCCGCTCGGCTTGGCGCTGGGCGAGGGTGCGGCGGCGGGCTGGGGTGCGGAACCCACGATGCGGCGCCGCGGCTGGTCGGGCGCGGGCGCATGGGTCGGGGTGGGCTTGGGGGCAGGCGCGGGCTTGGGCGCGACCTCGGTCGCGGCCGGCTCCGACTCGGCCAGCCACGCGGCGCGCGTGGGCGCGGTCTCTTCGACGGCCCAGGCCTCACGGTGACGCATGAGCGGGAGGTGCTCCTCCCAGCACTCCACCTTGCAGAAGCGATAGGTGATGCGCGCGCGGTTGCAGGTGGAGACGCTGCACACGTAATACAGGCTGCCGTATGCGATCGCACCACGGCAGGTGCTGCACCGCTTCCAGGTCGTCAGCTCGTCCACCTTGCCGGGCGTGGTCGCCATCGCGGTCGAGGGTAGCGCGATCGAGCCGCTCAGCGCGACCGCTTGCGGCGCTTGCGCTTCTTCTCGGTCTTGCGGTGCCAGGTGGCCGGATCGGGATAGATATCGCCTTCGAAGCGGAAGCCCAGCACCAGGTACGGCACGGCGACGCTCACGTCCTGCCCGGTGCGGTAGCGGTGCGCGGCCCACCACTGCATGAGCAGGATGAGCGTGGGCTTGTTGAAGCGCTGGTGCGGGCGGTCGAAGAACGTGTAGAGCAGCGCCGGGCCCACGCGGTGGGTGGGGCCGTTGGGGCGGCTGATCGGCTCGGCGGGCTGGAAGTGGCGCTCCTGGTAGAACGCCTGGGTGAGCGTGTGGCGGGCCCCCACGGTCAGACCAAAGTCGAACAGGTAGAGCACGTCGAGATCATTGGTCAGCGTCCAGCCCCGATTGGGGAGCGGGATGTCGAGCGTCTGATCGTAGGAGACCGTGTCGCCGGCGCGGAGATCGTAGTCGGCCCAGTAGGCCTTCAGGTTGTCGCGAACCGCGATGCGGCCGACCTTGGCCTGCAAGAGCGCGGACAGGGTCACGAAGTGGCCCCAGGTGCGGTAGTTGTCGATCGCCGGGTCCCCCGAGTCATCGCGGCGCTCGATCTCGGTGTCCGACCAGTCGTCGGTGGGGCTGCGATACGACTGCATCAGGCCGAACGAGCCGAAGTAGCCGGTGAAATCGTAGGTGGCCGACAGGTTGAGCAGCGCGAGCGGCTGGATGTCGATCTTGGGGCCGATGCGCGCGTAGGCGGGCGAGAGGAACGTGTGGACCTGCGCGGCCACGAAGCTCTCGTTGAACAGCTTGCTGCGCTTGTCGATGAGCTGGTAGCGATAGCCCCCCGTGAACTCGTTGACCAAGCCCAGCGGGTTGTAGCGGATGGCGCTGAGGTTGCTGTAGATGATGCGGTGACGCGGTCGGTGCATCCGCGGGGGCGGCGTGGGATCGACCACGCTCGTCTGCACCGGCGCGGCCACGATCTCGGGCTCCTCGGCCTCGGCGCGGAGCTCCTCGAGGCGCACGTCGAGACGCGCGCGCGCATCGACGAGGTCCTCGGGCACCTCGGGTACGGGGATCGCGTGCTCGATCTGAGCGGCCGCGCGGGCACGTCGGCGGGCCTCGAGGAACTCTTCGAGCTGCGCGGCGAGGGCCTCGAGCCGCTCGATGTCGGAGGTCGAGGCGGCCGCGAGCTCGTCATCGGTGGTCGCGGCACGCAGCTCGAGCTCGAGCTGGGCATCGGCGGGCTCGACCGCGGCCTCCGCAGCAGCCGGCTCCTCCGGCTCGGGCTCCGCGGCCAGGACGGGGCCCTCGGCGGCCGCGGACGCGGGGCTCGGAGCCACGCTCCCTGCCTTCACTTCGCTCGAGACCACGGCCCCCAGCAGACATGTCCCCACGCACCAACCCCAACGCACCCACCAGCGAACTCTCATGTTCGCGGGGAACATACACCGACCGATCGCGGCAGGGCCACACCTTTCCGAGTGCGTCGCCGGGCGTCACCTCGGTCCGTGCCGCTCCTCGGCGAACATCCGCAGGCTGTGCCGACCGATCCGCGTCTGCCGCAGCTCCTGGCGCAGCCGCTCGAGCTCCGGAGGCAGCGAGCCCGGCTCGACGAGCACCGCTCCATAGCCCTCGGCGCGGCTGGGCAGCACCACCGGGGCCAGCATCGCGGCCGCGGTGAGATCGGCGACGCTGAAGCGATCACCCACGAGGTAGCTCCGATCGCCGAGCTGAGCGTCGAGCACCGCCATTTCCTCGCGCACGCGCAGCAGCGAGGCCTCGGCGCGCTCGCGCTCGATGCCCAGCCCGCGGCGTAGGGCCGTCCGCCACAGCGGCAGCGTGGCCACGAACGCGGTCGCCTGCACGGGCCCCACGTTGTTGCGGGCCAGCGAGGCGAGCATACCGGGGGTGCGCAGCACGTGATAGTAGGCGAAGCGCCGAGTGTGGGGGCCCACGACCTCGTGCAGGCGCCGCTCGAGGGCCTCGAGCTCGTGGAGGTGCGCGACGGGATGCAGCGTGGTCGCGGGCGTCCCGTAGCGATCCGAGGCGTAGCGAGCGATCCGAGCCGAGTCACACAGGCGCTCCCCATCGTCGGTGACGAGCACCGGGGTGGAGAAGCGGGTGGAGCCGCGATCGGCTCGGCCGCCGCGAAGACGCGTGGCCCACATCACCGCCGGGAAGTGGAACATGGGCAGGCAGCGACGCTCGCGGTACACGACCCCGAAGCGATCGAGCGCCCAGCGGGCCTTCTCGTTGTAGTGAGAGAACGCGATGGTGACCAATTGCATCGGAGGCGAGCCGAGCATGCGCCCGGTCGCCTCCGCTGACCAGCCCGTGGGGCCCGGGACTCGGGCCTCAGTCTTGGGGCCACGGCTCGGGTGGCTTGGCCGAGGGCGGCACCGCGGCCCCGTGCGCGACGAGGTTGTCGATGAACATCACCACGTAGCGAAGGTCATCCTCGATGTCGGGATCGGGGTAGGTGGTGAGCCACTGGGTGACGCTGCCGTGGAGGATCTGCAGCAGGTTGAGCGCGCTGCCGCCGTCACCCACCGCCGCTCGCTCGGCGGCGAGCTGGAAGCCCACGTAGAGGTTGAGGGTCACGAACGCCTTGCCGGCCCCCTCGTCGTCGAAGCGACCCTCGGCCGGAGTCTCGCCGGGGGCGAGCTCGGACTCGATCTCGGCGAGCTGGAACACCTCTTCTTCGCTCCCTGGGACGCGGTAGCGCAGCGAGAGCGTGCCGACTCGCTCGCCGCTGGGCTGCACGCCCGGCTCGGGGAGGAGCTCGGCCACGATCACCCCGCCGCCGCCCCGACGCCCGCCCTCGACGTCGGCGGCCGACTCGCGATGCGCGAGGTGGAGGCTGGGGATCTCGAGGCGCGCCGCGTGAGCGCCCACCGTCGCGAGCTTGGTGCCATAGAGCGCGCGCAGCTCGTAGCCGGGGGCGATGTCGACGTCGATCACGACCTCGCTGGCCAGCGGCAGCAGCAGCGCGGCGGCCTCCTCTTCGAACACCTCCTCGACCGCGGCGTGGTTCTCGATGAAGTAGAACGCACCCCCGCCCCGCTCGGCCAGGCCGCGCATCAGCGAGGGATCGAACTCCAGCCCCAGCCCGACGGTCGACAGGCCGATGCCTTCGATCGCGTAGTCGGTGGAGAGCTCGAGCAAGCGATCGTCGCCGAGCAAGCCGGTCGTGGCCGCGCCGTCGGACAGCATCAGCACGCGGTTCTGGCGGGTGGGATCGGCGTGGAGGTGGGCCAGCTCGAACGCGCTGCGCAGCCCATCGTAGAGGTTGGTCGCGCCGTCGGCCTCGAGCTGGGCGATCGCCACCTCGAGCTTGGGCGAGCCGCCCGCGGCCTGCTCCACGAGCATGGTAGCCACGTCGGAGAACGCCACCACGCTCACGCGATCCTCGGGGCGCAGCGTGGCGGACAGGCGCCGCAGGCCCTCGCGCACGTGCTCGATGGGCTCGCCCGCCATCGAGCCGCTGGCATCCACCGCGATCACGAGGTGCAGCGGCGGTCGCTCGAGCTGCGTGGGATCGATCGGTGTGTTCATCCCCAGCAGCACCAGCGTGCAGTTGGCCCCGCTCAGCATGTTGCCCATCACCCCGAGCGAGCCATGCAGGCACACGTCGTCGCCGCAGTCCGCGGCCCCGAGCGCGATCTTGTGCTCGTTGAAGAAGCCCACGTCATCGAGGGTCTCGGGCCCCGGGATCCCGCCCGCCTCGAGGATCGCGCGGAACTGGCCGAAGTCCTGGGCACCGCCCTGCCCCACCCCGGGTCCGAGCGGCGGCTCGCCGGGGTCGCCCGCGCCGTCGTCACCGTCGCCACCGGGGGGGAGGTCTCCGCTCCCCCCCGCACCACTGTCGTCACCACCGCAGGCGGGTGCGAGGCACAGGCAGAGCGCGGCGATCGAGCTACGAAGCAAGTCATCGAATTGAATGGTCATGATGGTCGTTCCTTTCGGGGGCTAGGTCGTTCAGCTCGCGGTGGCCCACTGGGCGACCACGACCTCGAGGTCGGAACCCAGCACGTCGCTGCCCTGGGCACACCATCGGTCGAGCACGAAGCGCTGCTGGGCGTGAAGCACCGTCACCTCGACCGTGCGCACCTCGTCGCGCTGCCGCAGCGGCTCCCCCCCGGCCACGAGCTCGGCCGGCTCGAGGCCACCACCACTGACCAGCACCGCCATGGGGCGCTCCACCGTGCCGCAGCTCGGCTCCGAGGCAATGTCGCACGCGTACTGGGGCACCCCGAGCAGCTCGATGTCGTCGACCGCGGGCAAGCCGGGGCCCGCCGAGGCCCACAGCGAGGGCAGCGGGAGGATCTCGCCGTCGGCCCCGAGCGCCGCGATCTCGAGCGTGTCGAGCGAGGGATCCGAGCCCTCGGGCAGGCGCAGCTCCACGTCGTCACCCACGACGAACGGGAAGCTGGACTCGGGCACGCACAGGTACCAGCTCCGCGTCTCGCCGCCTTGCAGCAGCTCGATCGAGAGGCACCCATCGAGACCGACCTCGACCGCCTCGATCTGCGCGGGGCCCCAAGGCACGGGCGACGACCAGCCCAGGCGATCGGCATCGGGCTGTGCCGCACACACGCCCTCGCCGGCGGGCTCGCGAGGGTTGGGGGCGAACACCAGGTTGGCGTCACCATCGAGCGTGAAGCCGTCGAGGTCGTCGAGCCGCAGCACCACCTCCCCCGCCGCGGCCCACTGGCCATGAGCGGGCACCGAGTGGACGCTCGGAGCGCCGTCGTACCAGAACAGCAGCGCGGGCGGCAGCGCGTCGGCCTCGACCCACGCCGCGTAGCAGGGGGCCGCGCCCGGCATGTGATCGAAGACCTCGACGTTGCTGTTGGGCGGCAGGTTCCAGCTGTCCGCGGGGGCGAACAGCGAGGAGCGCAGCAGCCCGCCCGGGCTCTCGGCGACCGTGTCGCAGTCGATGCTCACCTCGGGTCGCAGCGCGCGAATGCGGACCACCACGTCTTGGCCCGTGGCGTTGGACACGTAGACATCGGCCGTGAACGGCGGGAGCTGGGGCGGATCGACGGGGTCGTCGCTCGTGTCGGAATCGGTCGCAGTGTCGTCCCAGGGTCCATCGTCACAGCACTCGGGCTCGGAGCTGGTCGCCGCGCAGCACAGCAACCCGACCGCCGCGGCGCCGACCTCCGCCGAGCGCCGCGCGTTGGTCGAGGCCGGGCGCCGCATCACCGCGAGAAAGCCCCACCCGCTCACCGCGAGCGCAGGCAAGGCCAGCAGATCGGTGGGGTCGCGGGTGATCACCCACGGGAATCCGACGAGGCCCATCAGCGCGCTCCACCCGTCGGCCAGCGGGGCCGACAGCTGGATCGCCGAGAACACCGCCCCCACCGCGAGGTGGCAGGCGACCCACGGCCCCACGCTGCGGACCCGCAGCAGCGCCGCGAGCAGCAGCGGCGCGACCATGAGCCCGGCCACGTCGCTGAGCTTGCCGGTGAGCACCGGCGCCAGCAGGCCCGAGCCCTTGAGCCCATGGTCGTTGACGACCAGCACGAACAAGCTGGCGAGCCAGAGCGGGTGGAGGAGGCCCCGTGCGGGGTGGAGGACGGACTTGGTCAGGTTCATGGCAATCGCTCTCGGTAAGGTGCGTCTCGGTAGTGCCCGCTCGGCGCGCAACGATCACGTCATGGCGCCCGAGGCTCCCAAAGCGCCGGCAAGGGCGGTTACCCTCCAGGACGATGACGGTCCGCGATCGCATCGCCGCCGCGCTCGAGGCGGGCCCGCTCACCTCGCTGCAGATTTCCCAGGCCGTCGGGATCCCGCAGGGCGAGGTCGCGGGGCACCTCGAGCACCTCGCGCGCTCGCTTCCGCATCAGGGCCGCGCGCTCGAGGTGGAGCCCGCGCGCTGCATCGCCTGCGGGTTCACGTTCGAGGCGCGCAAGCGCATGGGTCGGCCCAGCCGCTGCCCGCAGTGCCGCAGCGAGCGGATCGATCCGCCGCGCTTTCGCGTGCGCCCGCGCTCGCCCTGAGCGGCCCGGTCCGCGTCAGCCAAAGCGGTGCGCCGACAGCTGCATCCCGCCCATCGTCCCCGTCCACGTGACGCGTCCCCGATCCTCGCCGGCCGCGCCCGCGGCCACCATCAGCGGCAGCAGGTGCTCCTCGCGAGGGTGACAGTCCCGCGCCGCCGGGGCCTGCGACCAGCGCTCCAAGCGAGCGTCGCGCTCCACCGTGGGCAGCGCGAGCGTCTCGACGAGCCACGCATCGAATTCGCGCGACGCGGCCACGTAACGCGGATCCTGGCGAAAGAGCGCCCGGAGGTTGTGGAACGAGTTGCCGCTCGCCACGAGGTACACGCCCTGCTCCCGGAGTGGGGCCAGCGCGCGCCCGATCGCCAGGTGCTCGGCCGGATCGAGCCCCGCGACCAGCGACAGCTGCACCACGGGCACCTCGGCCTGCGGATACGCGAGCATCAGCGGGATGAAGGTCCCGTGATCGAAGCCCCGCTTGGAATCCTCCGCCGGTCGCAGCCCCGCCTCGTGCAGGCGCTCGCGGACCTCGGCCGCCAGCGCCGGGGACCCGGGCGCCGGCCACTGCAAGCGATAGGCTTCATCCGGAAACCCGCCGTAGTCGTAGAGCATCGGCGGCCTCGCGCCAGTGTTCACGGTGGGCACCGGCGCCTCCCAGTGCGCCGAGATCACCAACAATGCGCGGGGTGGCTGGGGCACGTCGGCGATCGAGCGCATGCTCGCCACCAGCGGCTCGGCCTCGCCCTCGGGCATCATCGGCAGCCGCAGGACGGGCCAAGGCCCGCCGCCGTGGGGTATGAACACCGTCGGCATCCGCGGAGCTGGTGCTTGCATGCACCACGAGTGTAGCGAAGCTTGGCGCGTCCGAGCTCAACGCCGCCTTCGCAGCCCGAGCAGCACCAGCACGAGCGCGGCCGCGGGTAGCGGTGCGCCACCGTGGCGGCAGCCGCAGCCGTCGCCGTCTCCGTCGGCGGCGCTGCCCTCGGTCTCGCCCTCGGTCTCCCCCGCGGGGCTCACCACCGTGATGGTGATCGGGGCGCTCATGCCCTCGTTGCCGACCTCGTCGATCGCGGTCACCTCGAGCGTGTACTCGCCCTCGGACACGTTGTTGATCGCCCAGCCCCACGGCTCGCTGGTGTCGAGCATCACGGCCTGGCCGTTGTTGTAGAGCTGCGCCGAGACCACGGTGCTGTCGTCGACGATGCTGACCAGCACCTGGAAGTTGCTGCCGGCCTCGTACTCCATGCCATCGAAGGGCGCGGTGATCAGCACGACGGGCGGATCGGTATCGACCACGGCGGGCCCAAACATCGCCAGCAGCTCTTGGTGGGCGTTCTGCTGCAGGCCGTCGGGGCAGTTGGCGGTGTGCTGAGCGGCGCACGTGGCCCCGCCCACGATCGGGATGCACTGATCGATGAACGTGGGGTCACCCCCCGCGTTGAACGGATTCATGATGTCGGCGGGCTCGTCGACGTGCTCGAGCCCGAACGAGTGCGCCACCTCTTGCCCGATCGTGGTGGCGGTGATCGGCGCGGAGAACATGTCGTTCACGCTATGGAACGCGTAGGTGATGTTGCTGTGGGTCTGCATGTTGAAGCAGTCCACCGGCGCGATGCCCAGCACGCCGCCCCCGAACGGGTTGGTGGGGCCGGTCATGTTCATCACGTACTCGCCCGTGGTCGGGCGCTCGTCGACGACCTCCATGTTGTACGCGGCCCAGTCGGCCATCACGGCCTGCACCACCGCACCGCGCTTGTCCCCGTCGCCGTACGGCGCGAACTCACCGGCCAGCTCGAAGATCTGCGTCACGTCGTTCTGCGCGCTGTCCATGCCGGCGGTCAGCGTGGCCCCGTCGAAGTTCACGAAGATGATCCAGGGATCGGGCTGCACGGCGCCCCCGCGCGTGGGGTCGGGGCGACCGTTGAGCCGCGGGTACTCGGCGGGTACGGGCCGCGGATCCCCACGCGACTGCCCGAGGCCGAGCTCGTACAGCTCCTCGCGCGACATGTCCCAGGTCTCGGCCCGCGGGGCGATCGCTCCGGGCTCGGCGGCCTCGGCCGAGCCGAAGCCCGCTCCGACCAGCGCGGCCATCAGCGCCAGCACCGGCAGGGAATCACACACGAAACGTTGTTCTGATCGACAATTCAAGGTGGGCATCCGAGCGCGACTCCAGCCGATTCATCGACCATCATAGGCCACGCCTTCACCTCTCAGGTGATCGGGATCGTGAGTTGTCCCTCGCGTCGCGCCCATCATCGCGGCGCGCCGAACCACAGGGTGCAGGAGACCCCGGTCGCCAGCTCCAAGCCACCCACCCGCGAGCGACCCAGCACGCCGCGGCCGTCCTCCACCACGACCAGGCCAATGCGCGGGTCCTCGCCGTCGATGAGCTGCGCGCTCGCGGCCAGCTCGATCACCGGTCCCACGGTGAGGCCCACGCGGCGTCCGCGGAGGTCGAGCGGTTGGTGGAGGCTGGGCGCGAGCCTGACCAGCCCGCCCCACAGCGGCCGCGGCCGCGGATCGATCGGCGCACCCACGAACCACCACGGCTCGGCCGTTGCCCACAGCGAGGTCTCGAGCGACCAGGTCCCGCGGCGCAGCGCGTAGCCAGCCCCGAGCGCGAAGCGCTGCCGCACGAGTCGGTGGCCTGCCGCTTGGCCGCGCCCGCTGGTGCGAAGCTCGGCCCCGAAGAACGCGCCGCGACGCAGGCGAGCATGCACGCCCACGCTCACCCCGAAGGCCGCGAAGCGATCGGCGGCAGCCGGTGCGCCCAGCCCCAGCACGGTGACCGCACTCGCAGCGGGACCGAGCTCGAGCCGCGGCGTGGGCGGTACGACCACTGGCTCGGCTTCCACCCCGGGCATGGCCACCGGGCAGGCCGGAGCGGCCGGGCACTCGCACGCGCACTCGGGGGCGGGCGGCGTGACGACGGCGGTGGGCAGCGGAACATCACCGCGATCGGCGACGGCCGAGCCCGCTTCGATGGCGAGCAGCAGATTGGCGACCGTGCTCGCGAGCAGTCGCACCGTTTCCTCGTCGTCTCGGCCCACCTCCACCCGACGATCGAAGGCACGACCATCCGAGGCCACGATCGTGAGGGTGAACGAGGGATCCGAAGCGGGGCGACGGCGCAGCTCGACGAACACCACCCCCTCGCCGCCCTCGACCCCCGCCGCGACCTCGAACGGTTCGAACGCCAGGTGAGGCACGCGCAGCACGAGCGCCTCGACCAACGCCGCACGCTCGACCCCCTCCACGCGCAGATAGCCGCGCTGCAGCCGGGCCGGCACCGCGGTCGGCGGCTCGGCGTGGGGTGCCGCAGGCTCGTGCGCTCGCGCGGCCGCCGTCGCGGGTGCGACACCGAGCGCAACGATGAATTGAAGGAGCACGGAGGCGAGCCACCGCATTGTGAGCCCGGTTCGCGGCTGGCTCAATCTCGTACGCAGCCCCGCGAAGAACGAGAGCCACGACGAGCGACGGGCCCGAGGGGTGAGCTCGGGCCCGTCGTCGTGCTCGCGAGGCGAGCGGCAGCTCGGCGCAGCGCGTCAGACTGCTTCGTCGGCTTGGCCATCCTGGTCGATGCCGGCCGTATCGCCGTCGCCCTCGGCGTCGTCGCCGTCCTCGGCGTCGTCACCGTCCTGGTGATCGCCATCGTCGTCGTCGTCGTCACCGTCGTCGTCGTCACCGTCGTCGTCGTCGTCGTCACCGTCGTCGTCGTCACCGTCGTCGTCGTCACCGTCGTCGTCGTCACCGTCCTGGTGGTCGCCGTCGCCGTCGTCCTCGTCCTCATCCTCGTTCTCGTCGTCGCCCTCGTCCTCGTGATCGCCGTCGTCATCGTCGACCTCGACCTCGCCGTCGCGGTTGGCTGAGTCGTCCGAGGAGAGGTCACAGCCGGTGAGGCCGAGCGTGGCGAGCGCGCCGGCGCTGAGCAAGATCCCGAGATTCCGAGTGAGTAGAGTCTTGATGTTGAGCATGGTGTTCGTCCGCTTCCGTAATCGGCGACTCACGTCGCGTCCCAACCTCGTTGCCCCTGGCCGCCATTCATGACAAGGCCGGCGCGCTTCATCTAGCCGGACTCTCCCGAGCTCTCGGTGAGGCCCTCACCCTCGGACCCGCCGGTCTCTCCCTCGGACTCGGTGCCTTCGTCGTCGGTGGACGGATCCTCGGCCGTCGTGGAGCTGCTGGACTCACCGCCGGTACCCGAGCTGGCCCCGCCCGTCGCATGCGTATCGCTCTCGGATCCGCCGCTGGGCCCGGACTCCGACTCCGACTCGGACTCGGTGTGCCCGTCCTCGCCCGCGGGCTGCACCATCACCGTGTGCTCCTGCACCGCGCAGGCACAAGCGCCCCACAGCACGACCACCAGCGCGCGACGGATCATGGGGCGCCCCGCTCGAGCTGCGCACGAGCCTCGCCCCGGAACGAGCCCTGCGGAAATTCGTCGACATAGGCCTGCCAGCAGGCCACGCGATCGGCTGGCCCGGCGCTGCGGCACAGGCCCGCCCGTGCGTCGTCGGCAAAGCGACCCCGCGGGAATCGGCGGACGTACGCCTTCCACCAGCGACGCTGAGCGACCTCGTCGCCAGCCTGACTGGCCAGGGTGAACAGATCGGCGTAGGCCAGCTCGGCCGCGCGGGCGCGACCGGCTTGCGCCGCGATCTTGGCGAACAGTCGCTCCGCTTGCGCATGACGACCTGCCCGCCAGTGCGCCTGCGCTTCCTCGGCCAGGGCCTTCCAGCGATCACCGCCCACGGGGGCCAGCCGCGGACCACCCTCGACGGTGGGTGTTGCAGCGAGCTCGGGCTCCGCGAGCTCGGGCTCCGCGGGCTCGAGCGCAGCGGCCCCGCGACTGACGGCTTCAGGTCGTCGCCGCATCGTGGGCTGCGGCGGCGGCTCGATCACCTCCGACGTCCCCGTGGAGCCCGGGGCATCACTCATGTGCAGCGCCTGCTCGGAGGCAAGCCCGCCGTCGGCCACCATGCGCACGCCCTGACCAATCCCGAGCACCAGCAGGGCCGCGGCGGCCAGCAGCGCGCCCGCGATCCACCACGCCCCGCGCTTCCCCGCTGGAGCGGCGAGCGGGGGCAGGCCTTCGTGCCGACGGGCCTCGACGCGGCGCTCCACCGCGGACCGCACGTCGTGCAGCCACTCGTCGACCGCCGCCTCCTCGCGCGCCGAGCCGAGCTCGACCTGCGGGGCGTGCTCGAGCTCGAGCGCTCCCGCCTCGTGCACCGCCTCGCGGGGCCACGCGACGGCATCGAGCTCGTGAGCGCGCGCCACCACATCGTGGAAGTCGGGTCGAGCTGCCGCTCGTGCGATGCGGCGCGCCATCGCCTCGCCGACCTCGCCAAGCCACGCGTCTTGCTCGTTCATGGTGCCCCTCCCGCCTCGAGCCAGCCACGGCGGCCCAGCTCGGTGCGAATGCGCTGTCGGGCCCGGGCGGCCCGCACGGCGAGGTTGCCCGGCGAGATCCCGAGCTGCTCGGCCGCCTCGGCCGTGGGCAGGCCCTCGAGATCGCGCAGCACGAACGCCTCGCGCAGGTTGCTCGGCATGTCGGCCAAGATCTCGTAGACCACCTGCATGCGCCGATCCTGAACGTGAAGCTCATCGGGGGTGCGGTCGCCGGCGACCACGCTCTGCAGGCCCTGCAGATCTCGCTTCACGCGGTCGGTGGTCCGTGCCCGCCGCCAGGACATGCGGACCACGTTGAGCGCGATCCCTCGCAGCCAGGTCACGAAGCTCGAGCGCCCGTCGTAGCTGGCCGCGCTGGTCATCGCGCGGGCGAACACCTCCTGGACGAGGTCTTCGGCCAGCACGCAATCACCGGTCAAGTAGCAGACATGGCGAAACACGGCGTCGAAGTGGACCTGATAGAGGTGCGACCAGGCCTCGAGGTCGCCCCGCTGGGCTCGCATGACCAGCGCTTCCGCGGTCATGTGCGG
This sequence comes from Nannocystaceae bacterium, assembly GCA_041600735.1. Taxonomy (GTDB): domain Bacteria; phylum Myxococcota_A; class Polyangia; order Nannocystales; family Nannocystaceae; genus Paraliomyxa. Next base: position 24,780 of record JBFIJN010000010.1, on the reverse strand, counting down.
CTCGGCCCCGCGATCACCCCGCGACGCCCGGCGCGCAGCAAGATCGATCGGGCGCGCGAGCGTCGGCTCGGTTGAGATGCGAGGCATTGGACCGTCGCCCATGTTGCCCGAGCCCCCCATCGATTACGCACCGGCCTGCATTGGCCTCGATTCGGGTCCTTGGCGGCGAGTCTAGCGATCTGCGCCATCTGCGCAGATGGCGGCGGCTATGCTGTGGGACCGATGCAAGCACCGCTCTTGGACATGCTCCACCGCGTCTGTGAGCAGATTGGCGAGCTGCACGGCGAGTACGATGCCGAGCGCTTCGCGAGCGTGCTCTTGGCCCGCCGCGCCGAAGCGTTCGACGGGCTGCCCGACGGGCCGCAGGGCGAGGCGGCGCAGCGGATCGCGCTGCTGGTCGCGCGCAAGCAGCTCGCGCTCGTGGGCGAGGTGCCCGGGATGGTCGAGGCGATCGTGTCCACGCTCGACACCCCGACGGACCCACCGGTCCTGCGACTGATGCAGCTGGCGGCGCTCGCCTATCTCGTCAACCCGGCCGATCTACTGCCCGACGACATGCCGGGGGGCTATGGATTCGTCGACGACTCGATCGTGCTGCGCGCGATCGCGGTGACGGTGCCGCCGCTCTACGGCATGGACGCAACGCAGGTGGCGCGCGAGCGGCTGGTCATCGACTTCCACGGCCTGTGCATCCCGCGGGCGATCGCGCCCGAGCTGGTGCGCTCGGTGCAGGCCTCCACCACGCTCGTGCAGATGCTCGGCTCATTGCCGGCCGCGCTCGTCGAGGACTCGATCGCGCGGCTGCTCGAAGATCCACTGGTGCCGCTGTCCTCGCCGCCACCCAGCGGCAACGCGTGGGGCGTGTCGCAGGGCAGCTGGTTTCGCCTGCCCGACGGCGTGCTCGAGGAGCTCGAGCGCGACGGGGTGCACTACCGGCTCGATCACGAGACCGGCGTGACGCTGTGGGGCGACACGCTCGAGCGACGCTGAGAGCCCGAGATCGCGAATGGACCGCTGGTCACGCTGGGTCGAGGCGCGACTCACCGTCGCGGTGAGGCTGCTCCCCGCGGGCCATCCCGACGGTGAGGCCAGCGTGTGGCGGGTCGTCGACGCGGCGCACGAGCACGCGCTCGCGTACCTCAAGCTGCACCGCATCGCCGACAAGTGGCGGCGCGAGCGAGCGATCCTCGAGCGACTGGCGGAGCCCCCGGCCGCCCCGGTGCCCGAGCTGCTCGCGGCGCACGACGAAGGCCGGGCGCTGCTGCTGCGCGCGTGCCCGGGGCGGCTGGCCTCGAGCGGCTCGCCCAGCCCGGACGAGCAGCGCGCGCTGCACGAGCAGGCCGGCCGCCTGCGCCGGCGACTCGACGCGGTGCCGATCGACGCGCGCGAAGATCCGCTGCCCGTGCCCGCCGCGCTCGCGCGCCGCCTCGCCGGGTGGATCGAGCGCGCGCGACCGTGGCACACCGCCGCGCGGCTGCGCCGGCTCGAGGCCGCGTTCGAGCCCGGCGTGTTCGAAGGCAGCGCGCGACGCTGGAGCCACCGCGATCTCGCCCCCCACAACTGGATCGTCGAGCCCACGCGCGAGGGGCCGCGGCTCTCGGTGATCGACTTCGGTCAGGCGCGTCCCGATGTGTGGCTCGTGGATGCGCTCAAGCTGTGGGACGGGCCGTGGGCCGCGGAGCCCACGCTCGCGGATGCGTTCTGGGCCGGCTACGGCCGCCACCCGAGCGCGCTCGAGCAGCGGCAGCTGCATCAGCTCGCGCTGCTCCATGGGCTCGCGACCGCGACGTGGGGCGATCACCACGGTCACGCGACGTTCTCGAGCCACGGCCGCGCGGTGCTGGATCGCGCGCTCGCGGCGGTGGAGGGCGGGTCGTGACGCCTTCGCTGTGGCTGGTGCACCTGTGGGCGCCGCCCGCCGTCGAGGCGCGACTCGTGGCGCGGCTCGAGCCCGCTGCGCGCGAACGGATCGCGCGCCTCATGTTCCCCGCGCTGCGCATGCGTCAGGCCGTGGCCCACGTGGCGCTGCGAACCGTGGCCTCGCGCCAGCTCGGGGTTCCGTTCGCGTCGCTGCGCTGGGGCGCGGGCCGCTACGGCAAGCCCTTTCTCGAGGGCGCGGAGCTCGAGCTCAACATGACCCACAGCGGGGACTGGGCGATGATTGCGGTCGGGCCGCGCTACCCGGTCGGCGTGGACCTCGAGGCGATCGTGCCCGAGCGCGCGGGCCCCTCGATGGTGCGCGCGGTGACCTCGAGCGCCGAGCGAGCCGCGTTCGCCCGCCTACCCGCGCACGAGCACGCGATCGCGTTCTTCCGCCTGTGGGTGCGCAAGGAAGCGGTCATCAAGGCGTTCGGCACCGGCCTGTCCCGCGAGCTGTCCACGATCGACGTGCCGCTCGACGCGGCCGCTGCGCCCGACGGGCTCGTGCTGCGCCCCTCGCCCGAGCCCGGCCTACGCTGGTGGCTGTGGGACGTGCCGGCGCCGCTCGGCTATCTCGCCGCGCTCGTCGTCGGTCAGCCCGAGCACGAGGCACCGCAGCCCCCGGGCCCGCTCCAGTCGTTGACGCTCGCCGACCTCGATCCCGAGGCCGGCGACTAGCCGCGCGCGAGTTGGCGGCTAGTTGGCCTCGTCGGCCCCCACGTCGACCGCAGCCCCGAGCGGCCGAGCATCGCCCTCGAAGTCCTCCGCGGGGGCCTCGGTCGCGACGCCCGCGTCGATGCACATCGACCCCGCCGCGAGGTGCCACGTGGCGTCGAGCTGTGGATCGGCGGTGAAGTTCCCCGACGCATACGGCTGCATGTTGACCGCGGTGGCATTGGGCAGCAGCACCGCGGGCCCGCCCGGTGGCCACCGCCGATGCGCGTTGTCGACCGAGGCGGCCGAGGGCGCGAACCAGATGTCGTTGTTGTCGTAGGCCTCGGGGGTGCAGGTACGCGAGCCACCCTGCGTATCTTCGTACATGCCAAAGCGATTGAGCGCCTGGCCGCCGCCGAGGATGTTGTTGCGGATCCGCCCCACGATCGCATTGACCCCCTGGTTGGTGCGACACGCGAGCGCCGTGCTCACCCCGTTGACGACGGCGAGCGAGCTGCCGCCATCGAGCGTGTTGCCGTTGACCACCAGCTCGCCGAACGGCACCTCGCCGTCGCCGAAGAAGATCGCGGTGCTGTTGGGCGCGGACATCCCGTAGACCACGTTGTTCGTGATCACGGCGGTCGCTCCCTCGCTCTCGATGCCGCCGCACCAGAACTGCGGGCTGGGGCACGAGCCCACCAGCGCCGGGACGGTGTTGATGCGGTTGGAGTCGACCGTGATCTGCCCCGAGATGATCATCGCAAAGCTGCTGCCCTGGTTGACGCCCACCTGGCTGCCGGCGGAGATCTCGTTGTCCACGATCAGCGTGCCCGCGGCCGAGCCGAACGCATCGATGGCCCGCGTGTAGCGAGCGTTGCCGCCGATCACCTGGTTGCCACGGATCTCCGCGACGGCCGGGTTGGCGAACGTGCGCACCGCGATCCCGGCGCTGCCCGCATTGACGTTGTCGCCGGCCTCCACCACGTTGTCGAGCACGAGCGTGCCTTGGGCCGCGTTGCTGGGGCCGATCAGCGCCAGCGCGGTCGAGCTGCAGTTGGTGCAGCCGAACACCGAGGGACCCACGATGTGATTGTTCGAGATCGTGGGCGTGCCGCCCAGCACGACGAGGCCAAAGATCGCGCTGCCGTTGCCGGGGTTGCCATCGAGCGCCGAGATCGAGAACCCGTCGATCGTCGTGGCGCGCGTGATGGTGTCGGCGGCGAGCACCCCTTGGTTGTCGACGTTGAGGATGGTGGACGTGTGCGCGGTGGAATCGCGCGCCCAGGTGCACGAGCCCAGATCGCACTGAAACCCGCCGAGCAGGTCGGTGTCCTCGACCATGACGACCTTCTCGGGGTAGCTGCCCTCGGCGACGTACACATCGGCGCCGCCGCCGATGATGCCGGCGTTGGCAAGGCCCGCGCCGATGGTCTGCACGGGGTTGGCCTGGGTCCCGTCGCCCAAGAGGTCGCTGCCGGTCAGCGCAGAGACCCAGGTGCCGAGGCCCTGGCACATCGCCGCCGGGTCGGCATCCCGCCCGCACGAATTGTCGACACCATCGCCGCAGATCTCGGGGGCGCCGGGGAAGACCCAGGGATTCTGATCGTCGCAATCGCCAGCGCAGTCCTCGACGCCATCGGCATCGGCGTCGAAGCATGGACCGCCGGTGGTCGAGTCGCTGTCGCTGTCGGTCTCGCCCTGCGTGGTGCCCGAGCTGTCCGTGCCGTCGCCCGTCATCGACACCACCCCCGTGCTGTCGGGGTCGACGGTCGTCATCCCCATGGTGGTCGAGCCCGTCGTCGTGCCTCCGCTCGACGCATCGCCCCCGTCGAGGCCGACCCCGTCGTCACCACATGCCGCGGCCAAGAGCACCGCCACTCCGTGGATCCACCGCGATCCACGTCCCCATCTACGAGTCTTCAATTGCATGATCAATCTCTCCAGCGTGGCGACGCACCGCGCGACGCCACTTACGAGCTTCGCAGACCCGCAAGCGCGGCACCAGCAAATGTGGTCACACCATATGTGATGTGGCCGATCGCGCGGCCGATCGTGTGGTCTACCCCGCGCTCAATTGGCGAAAGTACCAGTCGAACTGTACCGGGTCCTCGCACCGGTCGGTGATGCGAGCTTGCATGACACCCAGCTCGTACGCGCCCGTCCCGCTGTTGAACAGCTCCTGCTCGCCCTGACCAAACAGCCCCGTCTTCCCCATCCAGCTCGCCCGCAGCGCGTAGAGCCCGGGTTGATCCACGCCGGGGCAGCACTCGGCCTGCGTGCAGTCGCACACCTTCTCCACGAGCTCGGGCTCGAGCTCGGCCACGTGGCTCGCGGGGAACGTCGCCGCGGCAAAGATGAGCCTTCCATCCTGCGGAAAGTGACCGATCACGACCGACTCGAAGCTGCAGTCCGGGCGGTAGCGCAGCTCGTACGCGACACACACGTCGACCCCGGTGTTGAGGCTCGGCCCCTTGGGCGAGAACGACAGCGGCAGCGGCTCGGTTCGCTGGCAGTTCGGATCGCGGAAGAGCGTGTAGCCGCCGGCCGTGGCCTCGAGCAGGCCTATGCCCATGATCGCCTGACCGCATAGGGGCGCCGGAACCCCACCCACTGGGGCCACCGAGACCTCGACTCCCATCGGGGCCTCACCCTCGCAGCTCGCGGGGCCCGAGCCGCCGTCGACCTGCCCGGTCTCGTTGCTGCCGGTCTGCGTGCCCTGGGTGCCCTCGGTCCCCTCGACCCCCTCGACCGTGGTCCGCGTGGTCGACTCTTCGCTCGCAGTCGCGTCCATCCCCCCGTCGTAGGCCGGGTTGATGGCGGTGCAGCCGCTACAGACCATCGCCGCAGCCAACCACGACCGCGCGCGTCCGAGGCCCACGTTCCACGCCATGGATCCCATCGTAGGTCATCGCTTCGACATCGGCCACCGCCGCGGGGCGAGCTGGTATCCTCTGCGTCGATGCGCGTCGCCCTCGCGATCATCCTCCTTTCCCTTAGCGGCTGCGCCGAGCTCGATCCCACGTTCTCCACCTCGCAGTGGTTCGACGGCGTGGAGGAGAATCGCCCGACCAGCCAGGGGCTGCACACGGGGCCCGCCTCGGCCAACCCCGGGGAGTGGGCGGTCAGCGGTGCCCAGACGCGCAGCGGAGAGTCCGCGTGGCACTTTGGCGATGGGGTCGGCTACCCCGCGCTCTCCAACGCCTCGCTGCTCACGCCCGAGTTCGAGGCGGGCGTGGCGAGCTTCTTGCGATTCTCCTACTTCAGCGACATTCAGCCGCTGTCCGACTCGGCCAAGACCGCCACCGATGGTGCGGTGGTGGAGGCCCAGGTGGGCGACGGCGAGTGGGTGACGCTCGAGCCCCACGGCGGCTACACGCACACGATCGATCAAGTGGTGCTGGGCTCGCCGCTGTCGCTCGGAGGCGGCGTGTTCTCCGGCAACGACCGCGAGTGGCACGATGACTACGTCGAGCTCACCGACGCCGAGCCGGGGGACGCGATCCGCTTTCGCTTTCGCTTCGGCTGCGACATCGACGGCAGCAACAACATGGGCGAGGGCTTCTACGTCGACGACGTGGAATTCCTGATCGTCGAGTAGCCGCGGCCTACCAGCGCCACACGAGCCCGAGCGACGCCTGCTCCTTGCCGACGCGCGCCCGCACGGAGATCTGGTGGCCCTTGATCAGCATCGCGAGGCCGCCCGCGACGCCCACCGCCCCGAGCCCGGCGCCCACGATGCCGCCGATCAACGTGTCGTAGCGATAGCGGCACACCCCGCGAAAGTCGACGTCGGCCCCGGAGCAGCGCAGCGGCATCGGGTCCTCGTCGATGAGGATCATCGCGACCCCCGTGCCGACCCCGGCCAGGCCCAAGCCCAGCACCACCGCGCCGCCGATCTTCAAGCCACGCCCCGGGCTCGCGCCCGTGGGGGCCGCAGCGGGCTGAGCCGTGAGCTCCAGCTCGAGCTTCTGATCGACCCCGGCCTCGACGGTGATGTTCTGCTCGCGCTCGACGAAGCCGGGCTTGTCGACGATGACGACGTGCTCACCGGGCGCCAGCTCGAGCTGCTGCGGAGTGAGGCCGCGATCGGCCCCGTCGACGCGAATGCGCGCGCCGAGCGGGGTCGAGTTCACCGACACCGAGGCCACGGCGGGCGGCGCCTCTTCCTGCACGAGCCCGGCCGTCGCCTGCTCCATCAGCGCGTCGATGCGCGTGCCGACCTCGTCGAGCGAGCAGGCCTTGCACGCGTCGCTGGCCGTCGCCGCGGTCGCGCCGTCGGACCCGAGCAGCGTGAGCGTGAGCGAGTAGTCGCGCTTTCCCGAGAAGCTCACGGCCAGGCGCGCGCGGTAGGGCCCACCGGAGACCTTGGCGGCCGCCGCCGCGCCTTGCAGGTGCGCGGCCAGCTTGCCCCGCGAGTCCTTGGACAGCTTGCCCTTCACCTCGAGCGGCTCCACCTCCACCCCTGCGGGCTCGGCCTGCGCCGCCGCGGCCTCGGTCTTCGCGGGGGCCGGCTCGGCCTTCGCGGGGGCCGGCTCGGCCTGCGTCGCGGCTGGCTCGGTCTGCGTGGCCGGGGGCGGCGCGGCGCGCTTCTTCTTCTTCTTTGGGGCCGCGCTCGCCACTCCGCTGAGCGAGAGGCACAGCGCGAGCATCGCGGTCACGACACCTCCGTAGATGGGGCGAGCTACGGAGCGGAAGTTGGGGGCGAGCAAGGGCACTCATCTGACCACGGCTCATCGCCGCGACCAAGCCCGATCGAGCGGCCGCGGCGCGCGACTCTCACCACGGGCTGCTAGGGGGTGTCCCTCATGCCGCGTGAGTGGGGAACGCCGTCAGCGGGCCGCCGGGCAAGGCGCGAGGAGGGCGTTTGTCGGGCACAAGTGACTGACGAGCAACGCGGCAATGCGGCCCGGGGGCGGTGTTCACCGCTCGCGTGGCAATGAGGGACACCCCCTAGCCCGATCTGGCGCCAGACAGCAGGAGATCGGCCAGCTTCGCGAGACCCGGGAGGTCGCGAACCTCGTCGTCGAGCCGAGGCGCCCGCACGCGGTAACACTCGGCCGGCAACTCTTGCGCCAGGCCGTCGACGATCCTCGCAAACCGCTGGTTCTCGACGGTGGCCTCTTGCCGCAGCGCTCGCATGCGATGGGCCACGTCGAGCACCTCGGGCTGCGCCGCGAGCTCGGGCGCGAGCGCCTGCAGTCGCGCATCGACTTGCTCCTCGGGTAGGCGCAGCAGCAGTCGCTCGGGGGCACGAGGGTCGACGGGCACGTAGCTCTGGTTGAACACCACCGCGTGCACGGGCACGCGGCGTCGCAACAGATCGTCGCGCAGCCACGCGGCATCATCCGCGCTCGAGGGGCTAGCCGAGCTCACGAGCACGAACGCGGTGTCGCTCGCCCGCAGGATCTCTTCGACCCTCCGCGCCCGCGCGATGAAGCCATCGCGCAGCGAGGCAAACACGGTGAGGAACGTGACGATCTCGTCGAGCAAGGTCTCGCCAGTGACGCGTCCGAGCAGCTGCGTGGCGACCTGGCCGCCCTTGGCGAGGATCCGCGCCCCGATGCCGCTCGGCTTCTCGGCGGCGGGGATGAACCAGCTCACCACGCGACCGTCGAGGAAGCCCGCGAGGTGCGAGGGCGCGTCGAGGATGTCGAGGGCGTTGCGAGCCGGCGGCGTGTCGAGCACCACGAGATCGTAGCCGCCGTTCTCCATCGCGTCGTAGAGCCGCTCCATCGCCACGTAGGCGTGGGAGCGCGAGAGCGAGCGCGAGACGGCCTGGTACACGCGGTTGCCGAGCACGCGCGCCTTGGTCTCGGCGTCGGGTGCGATCCGATCGATGAGCGCGTCGTAGCTGGCCCCGGTGTCCACCATCGCGGCCCACAGGCTCCCGCCCGCCGTGCTCCCGTCGGCGAGGCGCTCGAGGGGTACGCGGCGGATGGTGTCGTCGAGGCCGTCGAGCCCGAGCGCGTCGGCGAGACGTCGCGCAGGATCGATGGTGAGCACGAGCGTCTTGCGACCGGCCTTGGCCGCGGCGAGGGCCAGCGCGGCCGAGACCGTGGTCTTGCCGACCCCACCCGGGCCCACGCACACGACCAAGGCACCGTGGCCAACGAGCGCCTCGAGGGCCTTCGAACCCTGCGCGGCCGTGGTCGAGGAGGGGTTCATGGGCGCACCTGTGCGGCGGTGAGACTGCCGAGCGCCACCCCGCCCAGGCGACGCAGATCGTCGATGGTCATGCGAGCCGCGGTGAGTCGCGGCAGCTCGACGATGGGCACGGGCAGGCTGGCGCGGAGGCGCTCGATCTGGCGTCGCGCGTGACTCTCGGTCTCGAGCGCGCGCAGCGAGAACTCGGCGTCGGCCAGCAGCTCTGCATCACCGCCGCTGACCCCCGCGAGCTCGTGCAGGCGGGTCACGGTCGCCTCGTCGCCGATGAGCCCGGTGAACGGCACGCGATTGACGAAGATGCGACCGAACGCGACCGAGCCGCTGCCTTGCACGCGCTCGTACAGCTCGAGCGTCTCGGTCACGGGCAGCTCGTCGGGCAGCGTCACCAGGCTGAGCCGCGTGCGAAGCGGGTCCGCGAACAGCTCCGCCATCTCGTCGATGAGCCGCCGCATCGGGCCCGCCCCCATCAAGTGACCCACGACCTCGCGCAGCTCGAGGAACATGAGCGCATGCCCGGTCGCATCGAGGTCGACGAGGATCGGGCCCCAGCGCGGCCGCCCCTCGGCGTCGCGCTCGCGCTCGAGCCGGTGCAGCGCGTTGACGGTGGCGATCTCACCCACGGCCGGCATCGCCTTGAACAGGCGCTCGAGCACCTGGTTGCCCACGATCGCTCGCGCAATCCGCCGCGAGGGCACGTGCTGCGCCATGTACTCCACCACGGCCTGATCCATCTCGACGCTCATGGCGTGGACGCCGTGACCGACGGCGCGGGGGGCGAAGCCCAGTGCATCGACGCCGAACACGGTGCGCATGGTTGCGCGGTGGCCGAGCTCGACCACCAGCGGCCGCATGCCGCGCGCGGCGGCCTCGATGGCCAGGGCCGCCGTCAGCGTGGACTTGCCCACCCCGCCCTTGCCGGTGAACAGCAAGAAGCGATGGCCGAGGAGCGGCAGGCCGGTCGGGGACTCGACGTTCGCGGCGACCGGCACCGGGGCTTGCCTAGCGCACCACCGCTGGAAACACAAACCACTGGGGCCTGGGCCGGCGATCGCGTGCGAAAAATCGCCGGTGGGCCGTCGGCGCCGCGGGCTGGCTGTTGCGAACCGCCACACGGCGACCGCCAAGTCGTGGCGGGTCGCGGCACTCCGAGCCGCCAACCCGGCCCAGGCGGCCGCTGGGGCGCAGGAACGATCACTGCAACGGAGGCCGACGTGCTCCCCACCGCTCGCGCCACCCCCTCGCCGCTTGCCACCCGGTCCCGTCGACGCCCTGCGCTCGGCCTCGCCCTCGCCCTCGTGGTCGGGATCCCGCTGCACGTTCATCCCCGCGTGGCCGCGGCCACGCCCGCCCCCGCGCCGGCCCCCGAGGCCACCGCGTCGTCGGAGTCCCTCGACCACGTGAAGCTGCTCTACGAGGAAGGCCGCGCCCGCTTCGACACCTTCGACTACGAGGGCGCGGTGGAGCTGTGGACCCGAGCCTACGGACAGCTGCCTCCCGAGGCCGACGAGATCCGCAATCGCATGGTCTACAACATCGCCACCGCGCAGCAGCTCGCCTACGACGTCGACCACGATCTCGTGCACCTGCGCCAGGCGATGCTGCTGCTCGAGCAGTACATCAAGAGCTACAAGGCGCTGCACGTGCGCTCGGCCGAGACCAAGGCGGAGGTCGAGCGGGCGAACGAGCGCATCGCCGCCCTGCGCGAGCGCATCGAACGCGCGGAGGCGGGCGAGCCCGAGCCCAGCGACGAGGCGACCACGTCGCCCGTCGGCCCGTCCGATCATCACTATGGATCGGGGCAGATCGACGGCATCGTGTGGCCCACGGTCGCCAGCGGTCCGACCGACACCGACAAGCTGCACCGCAACCGTCGCCTCGCAGACGCGGACGAGAAGACGGACAACATGCTGATCGGCTCGTATGTGGCGCTGGGCGTGGGCGGGCTGCTGACGACCGCGGGCACCGCAGCCGCCTTCGGCACGCGCGACGCGAGCGCGGGGGCCCAAGGGGGGAGCTACGGCACGCTTGCGCTAGGCTTGGCCGGCCTCACGACCGGCGTTGCGCTGCTGGTGGTAGGCCTAGAACGGCGAAAGAAAGCCCGACAAGGCACGCTGGTGGCCGCCCCGCTGGTGGGGCCACGGCTGGCGGGCGCCTCGGTGAGCCTGCGTTTCTAGTCCCCGATCGCGGTATCGTTGACCCGTGCTCGCCCTCCGCCCCTCCCCCGTGCATTCCCGTCGTGGTCTCGCGCTCGGCATCAGCCTCGCGCTGGCCGTGCCCACCGGCATGACGTCGAGCCCGTCGACCGCTCAGGCTGCCGTCGTGGCTCCCGCAGAGGACCCCGCCGTCACCGAGGCTCGCGCGCTCTACGACGAAGGCAAGGCGCGCTTCGACACCTTCGACTACAAGGGCGCCGTCGATCTGTGGACCAAGGCCTACGCCAAGCTCCCCGACGATGCCTCGGGGGTGCGCAACGCGATGGTCTACAACATCGCCACCGCGCAGGAGAAGGCCTACGAGGTCGACAAGGATCTCCAGCACCTGCGACAGGCCGTGCTGCTGCTCGAGCAGTATGTGAAGAACTACAAGGCGATCTACAAGCGGACCCCGGAGACCAAGGTCGAGGTCGACAAGGCCGAGGCCCGCATCGCCTCGCTCAAGGAGCGCATCGCCAAGGCCGAGGGCGGCAACGACCCCACCCCGCCGCCGAACGCCGCGCAGCCGCAGTTCGGCGGGTCGGGCGTCGATGGGATCTCGTGGACGACCGGCCACACCCCGCCCCCCGACCCCGAGCTCCAGGAAAAGAACCGCAAGCTCGCGGCCGAGTCCAAGAAGACCGATCGCATGTTGATCGCCTCCTATGTCTGCTTGGGCGTCGGCGGCCTGTTCTTGCTGAGCGGCGGCGGGGCGCTCTTTGGCGGCACGCGGGCCAACAACTCCAACGTCGACGCCGGGCGTGGGGCGATCGGGGCTGGCTACGGCTCGCTGGCGGTCGGCGTGGCCGGGCTCGGCGCAGGCATCACACTGCTCGTGATCGGGCTCGGTCGGCAAAAGCGGGCCGAGCAGGATCTGCTGGTCAGTGGCAGTCCGGTGATCGGCCCCGGCTTCGCGGGCGCGAGCCTGAACATGCGGTTCTAGCGGGGCCGCACGCTCAACGCTCACCGCTCGCGCGCGCGAGGGTCACCACGCTGTAGGCCACCGCGGCCGTGCGACCCGGGTTGCGGTAGCCGTGGGCTTGGTCGCCGCGGAACACGACCACGTCGCCGGGGTCGAGCGTCCAGCGCTCGCCCGATGCGGTGAGCTCGAGCTGGCCGGACTCGCACGTGAGGTACTCGCGAGTCCCCGGCGTGTGCGGGACCCCGGCCATGGAGCTCCCCACCGGGAGCTCCATGCGCTCGAGCTCCATGCCCGCGATCGGATCGGGCAGCAGCTTTCGCACGCACACCTTGCCGCGCCGCCGCAGCGGCAGCTCGTTGGCTCGATACAGCCGCGCCACCGCCCGCGGCGCGCCCACCAGCTCCTCGAGCGTCACCTGCAGCGCGCCCGCCACCTTCATCAGCACCAACAGCGTGGGGTTGGCCGCGCCGGACTCGAGATTGGCCCAGGTCGGTCGCGGAAGCCCCGCCGTCTTCGAGATCTGGTGCTGAGTGAGGCCCCGCGCCTCGCGGAGCTGCTTGATGTTGAGCGCGAGGTTGGCCGCCGGATCGTCGGGCATGACGAGGAGCATGACCGCTTGTTGATACTTTGTCATCTAGGATGACGATGAAGTATCAGCGCCGCATGCTGGGCTCATGCACGAACCATCCGCAGCTCTCGTCACTGGCGCCTCTCGTGGACTGGGGCTGGCCCTGGCCCGCCGTCTGGTGGACCGTGGCCACCCCGTCATCATGGTCGCGCGAGACCCCGCGCCGCTCGAGGCCGAGGCCGCGCGCCTGCGTGCCCGCGGCGGCACGGTGCACGCGATCGCGGGCGACCTGGGGAGGCCCGAGGACGCGCGCTCGATCGCCGCGCAGGCCACCGCGCTCGTCGGCCGCATCGGCCTGCTGGTACACAACGCGAGCACGCTCGGCGCGCTGCCGATGCCCGCGCTGGCCGACACCCGCGCCGAGGATCTGCAGGCCGTGCTCGAGGTGAACCTCGTGGGACCGTTCCGCCTCACGCAGGCGCTGCTCGGCGGGCTCGCGCTCGGGCAAGGTGGCACCGTGCTGCACGTGAGCTCGGATGCCGCGATCGAGGCGTACCCCGGCTGGGGTGCCTACTCGATCAGCAAGGCCGCGCTCGATCACCTCTCGCGACTGTGGGCCGCGGAGCTCGAGGGCGCTGGCGTGCGGGTGCTGAGCGTGGATCCAGGGGAGATGCACACGCGGATGCATGCCGACGCGGTGCCCGATGCCGACCCGAGCACGCTCGCCGATCCCAACGAGGTCGCCGGGCGGATCATTGGGTTGCTCGAGGATCCCGCGGGTGCGCCGAGCGGAGCGCGGGTGGCCGCCGCCAAGTGGGAGGTGGCCGCATGAGCGCCGCAATCCAGTGGAAGGCCGCCGCCGCCCCGCGAAGCGTGGAGGAGCAGCGCTTGCTCGTCGTCGATCCGCTCGCGGGCGTCAGCTTCACCACCGCCGCGCGACGGCTGCCCGAGCTGCTGCATCCCGGAGATCTCGTGGTGGTGAACGACGCCGCCACGCTGCCTGCCTCGCTGCCCGTGCGCACCGAGAGCGGTCGGCGGCACGAGCTGCGGGTCGCGACCGCGGGCGGACCCGCGGGGTGGTGGGTGGTGTTGCTCGGGGAAGGCGACTGGCGGACGCCGACCGAGCAGCGACCCGCCCCGGATCCGCTGGACGAGGGCGATGCGATCACCCTGCCCGATGGAGCGCACGCGATCGTGATGGAGCGATCGCCCGGCTCGCCGCGACTCCTGCGAGTCGACTGGGGCCGCAGCGATGCCGCCGTGCTCGCCTTGCTGTATCGCTACGGACGCCCCGTGCAGTACAGCTACCTGCGCCGCGATCTCCGAGTCGAAGACGTGCAGACCCCGTTTGGCGTGCGCCCGTGGGCCGTGGAGATGCCCTCCGCCAGTCGCCCGCTCGACTGGGCCGCCTTGCACGCGCTGCGCCGCCGCGGCATCGGGCTCGCCACGCTCACCCACGCCGCCGGCCTCTCCGCCACCGGTGACGATGCCCTCGACGCCCAGCTCCCGCTCCCCGAGCGCTACGCGATCCCAACCCGCACGGCGGAGGCCATCGCCCGCACCCACGCCCGCGGCGGCCTAGTGCTCGCCGTCGGCACCACCGTCGTCCGCGCGCTCGAGGGCAACGCCCTCGCCCACCGCGGTCGCCTCGTCGGCGGCGAGGGCACGACCGATCTCATCATCGACCAAGCCTTCATCCCCCGCGTCGTCGACGGACTGCTCTCGGGCGTACACGAGCCCGGCACCAGCCACCACCGCGTAGTCTCGGCCTTCGCCCCCCCAAAGCTCGTCGACACCGCCCACACCCAAGCCGCCGCCGCCGGCTTGTTGGTGCACGAGTTCGGCGACGCGACGCTGGTCATGCCCGGGGTGGCACACGTAGCGGCGGCCGTGGCGTGAGCCCTCGAGCGCAGCTGTTGTCCGGGCTCGGTCGTCGCCTCGACGTGCGCCGGAGATACCAACGCCTCCGCATCCCACGGGGAACGGCGCCAACAACGGTCTGTCCGATGGTACCCTCCCCGTCAAGGTCGATGCCCACCCCACAGTCTCTTCAGCGCTTCTGGGAAGCAGTCTACACCACCTTCGATCCCATCGAGCCGGTGGTCGATCCCTTGCTGCGGGTACCGCGGTTTGGCGCATACAGCCCCGTCGAGAAGATCGTCCCCTCGCTGCTGGTACCGTTCGGAACCCGCCGCATCCTCGTCGCGGGCAGCATCGGCAGCGGCAAGAGCACAGAGTTGCTCACCGTCGCCGAGCGCCTCGCGCCACAGCGGGTCGTGGTCTTGTTCGACCTGTGGCGTCACATGGAGCTCTCCGTGAAGGACGTCTCGGCCCTCGAGCACTTGCAGGCGTGGGAGCTCATCGGGCTCGTCGGGCTGGCGGTCTTGCGCGCAGGCACGGAGCGTTTCGGCCACGAATGGAGGGGCGCCGACCAAGACCTCGCGAAGGCGCTCTCCGATCAAGCGAGTGGCAGCGCCCAGCTCGACATCGCCAAGCTCGCAACCGGGCTCGCGGTAACGGTGGGAGGAGCGATTGCGGGAGCGGCTGGCGCGGCAGCGATCAATAGTGGGCTCGAGGTGCTCAAGTCCGCGGGCGACGCATGGACCTGGCAGGTCGGACTCCGCGGCACGAGACGGCGCAGTGATCAAGAAGAGGGCGTGCGCGGAGTGGTTGCGGCGACCAAGTCGATCATCGAGAGCCTGACGGCGGACCTCGGAGGCCGCAAGATCGTCGTCATCATCGATGGCCTCGATCGCGTGCAGACGGCGGAGGGATTCGAGCGGCTGTTCGTCGATTCCAATCTGCTACGCGCCTTGCCTTGTGATGTCGTCGTGAGCGCGCATCTGGCGATGGTTCAGCGATATGGCGGGCGCCTGCGCATCTTCGACCAGCGCCACGATCTGGCCAACGAGCCTGTCGCGGATCGCGATGACCCTTGGAAGCCCGGACCCGGGATCCCATTCTTCCGAGAGCTCGTTGATCGACGGCTAGAGTCGCTCGAGGGCGTCGATGTCCCCGACGACGTGCTTCCCGATCCCCTCCTAGAGCGCCTGGCTTGGTGCTCGGGCGGAAGGCCACGTGATTTCTTGGGATTCATGCGCACCATTGCCGAGCACGCCTATGCCAGTAGATCGGCCCGAGTCGATGCGGAGCTCGTAGCTAGGATCATCGACAAGGCGCGCCGTGACGTCTCGATGGGCTTGAACAGCGACCAGATCGAGCTCCTCGAGAGCCTCGTTCGCGATCCGGCCCGTCGCTTGCCAGGCAGCGACGTTGCTTGCGACCTGCTCGAGCAGCAGCTCATCCTCCCCTATCCGAACGAAGATACATGGTACCTCCCGCACCCGCTCCTGCTGATCACGCTGATCCGCCGTGGCTGACCCGGATCCAGAACATCCTCCACTTGAGCAAGGGCGGAGTGGTCGTTGGCCTCGAAGGGGCCCATCTAGCCTGTGCGGGACCCTTGATCGGCCAATTGCTCGAAG
Source organism: Nannocystaceae bacterium (assembly GCA_041600735.1). Classification (GTDB taxonomy): domain Bacteria; phylum Myxococcota_A; class Polyangia; order Nannocystales; family Nannocystaceae; genus Paraliomyxa. The sequence goes on along the minus strand of JBFIJN010000010.1, from coordinate 8,874 downwards.
GGAGCGCTGATGTCCGGGTCTGCTTCTCGGGCAGAGAGCTCCTCGCGGCGCCGGAGGGCTCACGCCTGGTCCTGCTCCATGCCGCCCGGGACGCCGAGCTCCTCAACCTGGTCCGCCCCGTCGTGGCGGAGCGGCGACTGCGGGTGTTCGTGTGGCTGCAATCCGGGGATCGAAGCGAGCTGAGCCGTAGGTCACGCGATTTCCTCGATTGGATGCAGCTGACGATCGATGTCCCGAGCTTCGCGCCTCGGTATGCCATGGCGGCATTGGAACGCGGGCTCGACGGCGGGGCCTCGTTGGTTTGGGAGGGACAGTCCCTGGAGGAGCTCGTCCCCGAGATCGCTCGGCTGCGGCCCGGTGTCGACGAGGACGAAGCACTCGCGGCCATGCGGCGGGGGCCGGTTGTCATCTGCAACGCGCGAGGCATGACCGAGGTCGACCGCTTCGAGGCACTACACCACGCAGCGGGCCAAGGGTTCGCAATGGTCTGGGAAGGGCCCAACGTCCTGCCGCAGCGCAGCACGCGAATCATCGCGTACCCGCTCGACTGGGAGGTTGCCTCCGCATGGCTCGACGGCGCAGGGGTGCGAGAGCCCAGGATCGAAGCCGCGAAGCTCGACCTCGATCCCGTGGCGGTATCGTATCGTGCGGGGCGAGAGCCGCCCCCGTTGCTTGCGTCGAGACCGGAGTCCCAGAGCTTCGCGGTCAGCGTCATGGGGCCGAGGCCCGAACCGCTACGTGAGTACTTCCCTGCGGGGCTGGTGACTCTCACAGCGGAGCTGGACAGCAATGACCAGCTCGTCTTGCGCAAGCAAGGCATCCCACTCTCACTCCACGGCGATAGACTCGAGATCATCGACGACCCATCCTCGTTGCCAGTGGAGGTCGAGATCCGCGATTTCGACTCGGGAGGAACCCACTGGACGGTCGAGGCGCACCACGGAGATCGTGTATGGGAGCGAGAGCCCACTGGCTGCCGCTCCCGCTGGGTCGAGACCGAAGAGGTAGAAGTCGTCGTCGTTGCAACCTCCGCTTCCGGACCCAGGTCCCAAGCACGCTCCTTCTTCCTCACGATTACCCCCATAGCGCCATGATTGGCTCCCGTTGGACCGATCAACCAACAGCGCCTGCCAACCAACAAAAATGCCCCCCTTGGGCGGCACCTGGTTGCCTGCTTGCCTACAACCCCCTGCGGGCCGATCAACCAACAGCGCATGCCAACCAACAAAAATGCCCCCCTTGGGGGGCACCTGGTTGCCTGCTTGCCTACAACCCCCTGCGGGCCGATCAACCAACAGCGCATGCCAACCAACAAAAATGCCCCCCTTGGGGGGCACCTGGTTGCCTGCGTGCCTACAACCCCCTGCGGGGCGATCAACCAACAGCGCCTGCCAACCAACAAAAATGCCCCCCTTGGGGGGCACCTGGTTGCCTGCTTGCCTACAACCCCCCGCGGGGGGGCCCAACTAGTGCGGGCCGTGGCTAGCAGACTCGCGGGCGGTGTCGCGGGCGCGCTCTTCCTGCTCTTTACGCTGCTTCATCCAGTCCCTCACCTCGCGCCAGTCGTCGATCTTCGCCTCGGCGTCGCTGGCCAAGAAGCCGCGCAGCGACTGGTTGGGATGGTCATCGGGTAGCGCCTGCAGGGCCACGCGGAGCACCTCGTCGAGGCTGTCCACGAAGCGGAAGTCGATCGCCTTCATCACGTTCTTGGGCACCTCGTGGAGATCCTTCTCGTTCTCCTTGGGGCAGATGACGATCTTGATCTCGGCCCGATAGGCGGCGAGCACCTTCTCCTTGAGACCACCGATGGGCAGCACCTTGCCGCGCAGGTTGATCTCGCCGGTCATCGCCACGTCCTTGCGCACCGGCGCCTGGAGCAGCGCGGAGATCAGGCTGGTGACGATGGTGACGCCGGCCGAGGGGCCATCCTTGGGGACCGCGCCCTCGGGGAAGTGGAGGTGGAAGTCCACGTGCTCGTAGAAGTCGGGCTCGAGGCCGAACGTGAGGCTGCGCGAGCGCACGTAGGTGATGCCCGCGGTGGCCGACTCCTTGATGACGTCGCCCAGCTGACCGGTGAGGGTGACCTTGCCCTTGCCCGAGGTGATGCTGGTCTCCACCGGCAAGAGGTCGCCGCCCATCGGCGTGTAGGCCAGGCCGTTGGCCATGCCGATCATGTCGGTCTCTTCGGCCCGGTTGAAGCGGTACTTGCGGGGGCCGAGCAGCTTGCTGACGAGCTTGCCGTCGACCTTGAACGAGCGCTTGCGCTTGGGATCGGCCACGTGCTCGCGCGCGAGCTTGCGCAGCACCGAGGCGATCTCGCGCTCGAGCGAGCGCACCCCGGCCTCCTTGGTGTAGTGGTGGATGATCTCCTTGATCGCGCTGTCGCTGAACTGGATCTCCACGCCATCGAGGCCGTTGAGCTCGGTCTGCTTGGCCACCAGGTACTGCTTGGCGATCTTGAGCTTGTCCTCGTCGGTGTAGCCCGACAGCTCGATGATCTCCATGCGATCGCGCAGCGGCAGCGGGATCGTGTGCAGCGAGTTGGCGGTGCACACGAACAGCACCTCGGACAGGTCGTAGTCGAGGTCGAGGAAGTGGTCGACGAACGCGAAGTTCTGCTCGGGGTCGAGCACCTCGAGCATGGCGGCCGAAGGATCACCGCGGAAGTCCATCGACATCTTGTCGATCTCGTCGAGCAGGAACACCGGGTTGGTGCTGCCGGACTTGCGCAGGCCCTGGATGATCTTGCCCGGCATCGCGCCGATATAGGTGCGGCGATGGCCGCGGATCTCGGCCTCGTCGCGCACGCCGCCCAGCGACACGCGCACGAACTTGCGACCGGTGGACCGCGCCACGCTCTTGGCCAGCGAGGTCTTGCCGACGCCGGGGGGGCCCACCAGGCACAGGATGGGGCCGCGCACCTTCTTCACGAGCGCCTGGACGGCCAGGTACTCCACGATGCGCTGCTTGGGCTTCTCGAGGCCGTAGTGATCCTCGTCGAGGATGCGCTCGGCTTCTTCGACGTCGATCTTGTCCTCGGTGCGATCGTTCCACGGGAGCGCGAGCACGGTATCGATGTAGTTGCGCACGACGGTCGCCTCGGCGCTCATCGGGCTCATCATCTTGAGCTTGCGCAGCTCCTTCTTGAGGCGCTCGGTGGCCTCCTTGCTCATCTTCTTGCGACGGATCCGCTCCTCGAGCTCGGCGAGCTCGTTCTTGAACTCGTCCTGCGATCCGAGCTCCTTCTGGATCGCCTGCATCTGCTCGTTGAGGTAGTACTCCTTCTGGTTCTTCTCCATCTGCTTCTTGACGCGAGTACGGATCTTCTTCTCCACCTGGAGAATCTCGATCTCGTTCTGCATCAGCTCGTAGAGCTTCTCCAGGCGGGAGCGCACCGACTCGGTCTCGAGCAGCTCCTGCTTGGCCGCGAGCTTGAAGTTGACGTGCGCGGCGATGGTGTCGGCCAGGCGCGAGGCGTTGTCGATGCTCTGCACGCTCACCGCCAGCTCGGGCGGCACGCGCTTGTTGAGCTTGACGTAGTTCTCGAACGTGGCCTGCACCGAGCGCATCAGCGCGGCGAGCTCGGGGTCGTCGTCGGGCGTGATCTTGGAGGCTTCGATCTCCTCGGCCTCCACGTGGAAGAAGCGCCCGGTGTCGAGGTACTCGTCGATCTTCGCGCGGCTCTTGCCCTCGACCAGCACCTTCACCGTGCCGTCGGGCAAGCGCAGCAGCTGGATGATGGTGCCGATGGTCCCGTAGTTGTGGATCCCCTCGGGCTTGGGATCGTTGACCTTGGCCTTCTTCTGCGCGCAAAGGAGAATGTGGCGGTCCGCCGCCATCGCCTCTTCGAGAGCGTTGATCGACTTCTCGCGGCCCACGAAGAGCGGCACGACCTCGTGGGGAAAGACGATGAGCTCGCGCAGCGGAAGAAGTGGAATCTTGCGTTTCATCGCGGTCTTTGGCGCCGAATTCGGGCGTTCGACGACTTGCCCACGCTAGCATCGGGGTTGGTGGCGGTCAAACCTCGTGCCCGCTCGAGCCGTGCCGAAATCAACGCGATTTCGACGTCTTGTGTGCGACTCGGGGAGCGTCGAGGTGTGGCGCGAGGGGCCACACGCGAGCACCTGCGCTGCGCGACCTAGTCGATCGGCTAGGTGAGTCCGTGTCGGATCGGCCGGACTCGGGCCGGGCATGGGCTCGCGACCCGGGCGGGCCGCGATCAGGCGGCAGGCGCCTCGTCCTCGAGCAGCCCCGGGCCCACGTACCAGCGCCACAGCCGAGCGATCGCGACGGTCGCGAGCACCGACCACGGCAGGGCTGCGTATCCCGGAACCGCGCTGAGCAGCACGGTCACCTCGATGATGGGCGCGCCTTCGATCCAGCGCGGCAGCATGACGCCGAGGCGCTCCACCAAGATCGCGGGCTTGGGCACGGCGAACACGTCGGCGGGTCGGTCGCGGAGGATGAGCCGCGCCTGCACGAGCGAGAGCAGGGCCGCGGCGCCCCCCGCCGCGAGCAGGACCACCGCAGCGACCGTGGAGCGGTGCGTCTGGGCCACCAGCACGTAGGTGAGCGCGATCATCATGGCCGCGTGGGAGAGGGGTCGGGTGGCCAGGGCCACGCGCTCACCTGGAGCGAGCGGAGCGGCATCGGGCCGCGGACCGCGAAGCTCACGGAGGGCCCGAACGTGCACCGACACCTGCACGCCGGCGAGCATCGCGAACGCCCCGAGCGGGAGCCCGGCGGCGCCACCCCCGAGCACGAGCGGAAGCGCGAGCATGGCCCCGGCGAGCGCGGCCAGCTCGATCTGGGCCAGCGGTCGGCGGCTGTTGCTGAGGCGGCGCAGGATCGGGATCGTGACCCGACGGTGCCAGGCCGAGCGGCCGGGGAGCCCCACGCGATCGCCGTTCAGCACCAGTGCCTCGGCCCGCAGCAGATCTTCTTCGTAGAGGAGGCGCACCACGTCGCTCGGCCCCATGCCCTCGGGCCACGGGAGCTCCTCGGTGATCGGCAGGGCGGAGGGCATCTGCTGGAGCCGGCCCGTGAACACCGCCGTGGGGCGGCCGGCCTCGTCGTAGAGGGTGAAGCGCTCGCCGCTCTCGAGCGGGTGCGCCACCATCAGGCGCAGTAGCTCCGGGTGCACGCCGCTGCCCTCGTAGACCACCAAGGCCGGGCGACCGAGCGGCTCGCCGGTGGCGAGCTCGTGGGCGCCGGGAGGCTCGGCGCGGGTGCCCGCGCCCATCAGCACGCGACCAAAGCCGGCGTCCAAGGCCGCGCGGGCCAGGCGATCGACGAGCGGTCGACCGAGGACGGGGCGCAGCACGTCGATGGTGGCCTCCGGATCGGGGAGGATGACCAGCACGGGCGGCGGCACGTGGGCGTGGGCCTCCGCCTCCGCGGTCTCGACGATCTCGAAGCCCTCGTCCATGGACGCGCGCTACCCTACCTGTTTTTTGGGCGCCACGCGGGTGCGGAGGAGGCTGCGGTCAGCGCCGCTCGAGGCCCCGGCAGGCCGGCTCGAGCTTGGCCTCGCACGCGCGCTGCAGCGCGACGCGAGCCCCCGCCGCGTCGCCGCGATGGTGGAGCACGACCCCGAGATCGTTGCACGCGGCCGCGTCGGCGGCCTCGCACGCGCGGCGGAGCACCGGCTCGGCCAGCGCGAGCGTGGCCTCGGCGGGCGGCGAGCCGCTGACCGCGACCGCGAGCGCGCAGCCGTGGGCCAGGCCGGCCTCGCACGCCGCCGTGGCGTGCTCGCTGCGCTGCGGATCGTCGGCCGGCAGCAGCGCGGCGTGGAACAGGCAGCCCCGTGCCTCGCCGAGCTGGCACGCGCGAGCGTAGCGCTGGCGCGCGGCGGCCAGGTCTTCGGGTACGCCCTGGGGCCGAAGCCCGCGCCACTCGCTGTTGAAGCGCGTGGCCGTGCCGCTGGGGAGCTCGAGCACGAACGAGACATCGCCCATGAGGTAGTGGTGCAGCGAGCCCGCCAGCGCACAGGCCGGGCCCTCGCCCGCGTCGCAGCGCGCGTCGAGGGCCACGAGCGCTTGCTTGGAGGTGGCCGGGTCGCGCTCGAGCACCGCGCAGCGCAGGCCGTCGCCCTGCTGATAGACCTCGACGCCCGCGCCGCGCGGAGGCGACTCGCGCACCCGCAGGCAGGCCGCGATCGCGGGGCCGACCCGCGCGTCCGCCGGGGCATCGCCGACCGCGGCCGGCTCGCTCGCGGCCGGCCCGGCGTGGACGAGGCGCTGGCTCGCGCCCTCGTCGACCACGTACGCCACGTGCGATCGACCGGCACCATCGAGCGCGACCCCCACCTCGCGCACGCGCACACCCTCGGCCACGATCGAGGAGGTCCAGCGCTTGGCACCGCAGGTGGCGTGGAGCAGCCGCCCCGGGGCGGTGGCCTCGCCCTCGGGATGCTCGTAGAGCACCGCGACGAGGTGACCGGCATCGTCGATCGCGAAGTTGAACGCGCCGATCCGCTGCCCCGGCGCGGCATCGAGGGCGGGGCACGGGTTCTTGGGCGCGTGGTGCCACAGCGTTCGACCGTCGCGCGAGCGCTCGAGCTGATGGGCACCCGCGGCGTTGGTGGCCTCGCGCACCTCGGAGGACGGGCGCGGGCACGGCCCCGGCTCGGCGGGGGTGGTCGTCGCTCCATCCCAGCGCACCGCGGCGAGCGGACCCTCGAGATCTCCGTAGGTGAGCGCCACGCCCTCGCCCTCGGCTGCGCTCGCGCACACCCGCCACGAGGCGCTCGCGAGCGGGAACTCGACGCGCCAGCCACGGTCGTCGCGACGGGCCAGCGCGACGGTCTGCGTGCCCATGTAGAACGCCCGATCGGCGAGCGCCACCCCGGGCTGCCCCGCCGCGTCGAAGAACAGCGAGGGCGTGCCCAGGCTCTCGGCCCCGGGCTCGACCAGCACGGTCTGCGCAGCCCAGCTCTCCTCGACGATCGTGGGCGCCTTGGACCACGGCGGCTGCCAGCCCGAGCACCCGAGCGCAGCGGTCGAGGCGACGAAGAGCGAGAGCACCACGAGACGAGGAGTGGAGGGAGTACGAGGCATGGCGAGCCGAAGCGCGCGCATCCTAGCAGCCGCCCCGCCTCGGCGCCTGCGCCGTTTGGGCGCTCGAGGAGGCCTGCCCGAGGGTGCGGGCCGGTGGCCCGGCCGGCGTCACGGCGTCTCGTCGTCGGACGCCGGTCGCAGGTCGACCAGCGTGGCCCCCCAGCCGCCCGCGCCCTGCCCACCCAAGCGGAACGACGCCACCGCGGGGTGGCGCTCGAGCAGCGCGTGCACCGTGCGGCGCAGGTTGCCGATGCCCTTGCCATGCACGATCCGCAGCTCGAGGATCCCGCGCGCCCGACACTGCTCGATCGTCTCGAGCACCAGCGGCTTGACGTCCTTGGGCGAGAACGAGTGCAGGTCGAGCTCGCCGTCGACTGGCATCACCAGCGGGGGCGGCTCGGCGCGTGCATCACCGCGGATCCCGGCCCACGGCGCCCACGGGAGCGGTGACAGCTTGGACTCGTCGATCCGACGCGGGGGGCGGCCGTGGTTCATCCGCTCCTCGATCCGCGCGCGCTTCCACGGCGCGCGCAGGCCTCCCCCTTCGCGGGCGAACGTCAGCCAGCGCCCGGGTGCGCCGAAGCACACGGTGGTTCGCCACGGCCGATCCTCCACGAGCTCGATGCGCAGCCGCGCTCGCCCCCACAGCGCGGCCGCCACGAGGTCGAGGGCCAGCGCGAGCGCATCACCGTCTTCGTCGGGATCGTCCTCCCGCGCGAAGCGGCGCTCCCACTCGCCCAGCCGCACGCTCACCGCCTCGTCCTCGACGCGCACGCTCACCGCGAACCCGTCGGCCGCGCGTGGCTCGATCTCCACCGCGCACGCACCGACGCGCACCTCGAGCTCACCCTGGCAATCCCTCGCCATCGCGGCCACGGCCACCAGGAACGCCTCGACGGCCGGATCCACGGCCACAGCGTGCCCCATCCCGACCGTGCATGGGCGCGAAATTGGCGGCGGCTCGCGAGCCGTCGGACCCGCCGCCATTGAGCCCGACGGACCGTGTAGGGCATGCTTGGACCCGACCGGCATGGACCCCCGCGAACCCACGGGCGCACGTTCGACGGCGGCAGACGAAGAGACGATCGTCGAGGGCCCCGACGGTCGCCGGCTGATGCCCGAGGACGTGGACGCGACCGGGCTCACCCCCGGCACCCACCTGGGTCGCTACGTGGTGCTCGACATGATCGGCTCGGGCGGCATGGGCCTGGTGCTGGCGGCCTACGATCCCGAGCTCAACCGCAAGGTCGCGCTCAAGCTGATGCGCCCGACCAAGAGCGACCGTCGGCGCGAGAAGAAGGGCAAGTCTGGCCGGCTGCTGCAAGAGGCGCAGGCGCTCGCCAAGCTCGCGCACCCCAACGTGATCACCGTCTACGACGTGGGCACCTGGGAAGACCGCGTGTTCGTGGCGATGGAGCTGGTCGAGGGCGACACGCTGAAGGGCTGGCTGCGCACGAAGAAGCGCCGCTGGGACGAGGTGCTGGCGGCGTTCATCCCGGCCGGCCGAGGCCTGGCCGCGGCCCATGCCGCGGGCCTCGTGCACCGCGACTTCAAGCCCGACAACGTGCTCATCGGCGACGACGGCCGCGTGCGCGTGATGGACTTCGGCCTCGCCGCCCCGGCCCCGGGCACCGACACCAGTAGCAGCGTGGAGAGTGTCGATTTGGTGGAGGCGGCGCTGGCCAGCTCGCGGCTCGAGCCCGGCGCCGCCGCGAGCTCCGACATGGCGGCCCCGCTCCTGTCCCAGACCGGCTCGGTGATGGGTACGCCCGCGTTCATGGCGCCCGAGCAGCACGTGCGCCAGGCCACCGACCCC
>JBFIJN010000009.1:0-51137 GCA_041600735.1 Nannocystaceae bacterium | reverse complement strand
CTCAAGTGCGTGCAGGGCAAGGCGGTCGTCAACTCGCTCTCGCTCAAGGAGGGCGAGGACGACTTCCTCGCCAAGGCCAAGCTGGTGCAGCGCTACGGCGCGGCGGTGGTGGTGATGGCCTTCGACGAGCAGGGCCAGGCCGAGACCGTCGAGCGCAAGGTCGAGATCTGCGCCCGCGCCTATCAGCTCCTGGTGGAGCGCGTGGGCATGGATCCCACCGACATCATCTTCGATCCCAACGTGCTCGCGGTGGCCACCGGGATCGAGGAGCACGCGCGCTTTGGGCTCAGCTTCATCGAGGCCACGCGCATCATCAAGCAGCGCTGCCCCGGGGCCAAGGTGAGCGGCGGCATCAGCAACCTGTCGTTCTCGTTCCGCGGCAACGAGGTCGTGCGCGAGGCGATGCACTCGGCGTTCCTCTATCACGCGATCAAGGCGGGCCTCACGATGGGCATCGTCAACGCGGGGCAGCTGGTGGTCTACGAGGACATCGCGCCCGAGCTGCTGGTGCGGGTGGAAGACGTGATCTTCGACCGCCGCCCCGATGCCACGGAGCGCCTGGTGACCCACGCCGAGTCGATCCACGGCGGCGGCAAGAAGCGCGAGGAAGACCTCGGCTGGCGCGACGCTCCGGTCGAGAAGCGGCTCGAGTACGCGCTCGTGCGCGGCGTGCTCGACTTCATCGAGGCCGACACCGAAGAAGCGCGGCTCCAGTACGACCGCCCGCTCTCGGTGATCGAGGGCCCGCTGATGGACGGGATGAAGGTGGTGGGCGATCTGTTCGGTGCAGGCAAGATGTTCCTGCCGCAGGTGGTCAAGAGCGCCCGCGCGATGAAGCGCGCGGTCGCCCACCTCACTCCGTTCATGGAGGACTCGGCCGAGGGCAACCGCAGCCAGGGCAAGGTGGTGCTCGCCACCGTGAAGGGCGACGTCCACGACATCGGCAAGAACATCGTGGCCGTGGTGCTGCGCTGCAACAACTACGAGGTGGTCGATCTCGGGGTGATGGTGCCCGCGACCAAGATCCTCGACACCGCGCTCGCCGAGGGCGCCGACGTGGTCGGGCTCTCGGGTCTCATCACCCCTTCGCTCGACGAGATGGTGGGCGTGGCCAAGGAGATGAAGCGGCGCGGCATGACGCTGCCGCTGCTGATCGGCGGGGCGACCACGTCGCGCCAGCACACCGCGGTCAAGGTCGCCCCCATGTACGACCACTGCACCGTGCACGTGCTCGATGCCTCGCGCGTCGTCGGGGTCGTCAGCAACCTCATCGACCCCGAGCGCCGCGCGGCGCTCGACGTGGAGAACCGCGCCGAGCAGGACAAGCTGCGCAAGATCCATGGCGGGCGCCGGATCAAGCCGGTGCGGCCGCTGGCGGTCGCTCGCGCGGCGGCGCCGGCCTTCGACTGGGCCAACGATCCGCCGCCGCCGACCCCCGCCCACCTCGGCCGCCGCGTGCTCGACGACATCCCGCTCGCCGAGATCGTGCCGTACATCGACTGGACGTTCTTCTTCACCGCGTGGCAGCTCAAGGGGCGCTTCCCCGGGATCCTCGAGCACGCCAAGTATGGTGCGGCCGCGCGCGAGCTCTACGAGCACGGCCAGCAGATGCTGCGGCGCATGGTCGACGAGCGCCTGGTGACCGCACGCGCGGTCTATGGGTTCTGGCCGGCGGCGCGCGAGGGCGACGACATCATCGTCTACGATGAAGCGCGCGCGGGCGAGCGGCTGCGCTTTGCGATGCTGCGCCAGCAGCAGCACAGCGGCGACGGACCGCACCTGTGCCTCGCGGACTACCTCGCCCCGCAGGACGGGCCGCCCGATCACATCGGCGCGTTCGCGGTCACCACGGGGCTACGCGCCGAGGTGGCGGCCAAGCGCTTCGAGGCCGAGGGCGACGACTACTCGGCGATCATGCTCAAGGCGCTGGCCGACCGACTCGCCGAGGCGCTGGCCGAGATGCTCCACCAGCGGGCCCGCCGCGAGTGGGGCTACGGCGCCGACGAGCAACTCGGACCCGAGGACCTGATCGCCGAGCGCTACCGCGGGATCCGCCCGGCCTTCGGCTACCCCGCGTGCCCCGACCACACCGAGAAGAGCAAGCTGTTCGAGCTGCTCGGGGCCCGCGAGGTTGGCATCGAGCTCACCGAGCACTTCGCGATGACGCCGGCGGCCAGCGTCAGCGGGATCTACTTGGCCCACCCGCAGGCGCGCTACTTCGGGGTGGGACGGATCGGCGCCGATCAGGTGCGCGACTATGCGGAGCGCAAGCGCATGACCACGGCCGAAATCGAGCGCTGGCTCGGCTCGAGCCTCGCCTACGACCCCGACGCGGGGTGAGCGGAGCGGGCGCTCGACGCCAGGTCACCGCGCTCGTGCGAGTGGCTCGACTCCCACGCACGCCCGATCGCGACGGCGCCGGGGGTGTGGTGGGTGCGGGTCGCCAGTCGCGCGGCGCGGGCGAATGCGGCCTCGCGGGGAGAGTCGAGCTCGGCGGGGGCTTCGTCGGGGGACTCGGGGGGCGTGGCGTAGAAGCCAAAATACTCCAACATCGTGCGGTACCTCATTGGGGCCGCCCTGGGCGGGGCGGGAGGGGGCAGGCGGTTCAGCGACGTCGATGGGCTCAACGTCGACGTCAGTGGATCGATTTCACGGGCCTCGATGTCGGTGAATTGGCTGGCGAAGCGGTCTCGGGCGCGGAGGCCGAGGGAATCGAGGGATTTCGTGAGAATCCACGCAGAAGACGGGAAGGCAGCCGTCCCCTACTCCCCATTTGTGGTTCGGGACCCGAAATCGATCGCTTGTAAGATCCATGCGCTCGATTGCCGATCCTGCGATTGTCGATATGCCGGTGCGGGAGCGCGCCGCCGGTTGCTACGGTAGCCGCCGTGTCTGCGGCATCGAAGCGAGCTGCGCGCGTGAGCAGCGGAGCGCTGCTCGCCTGCCTCGCGGCGTGCGGCGGCGAGCCAGCCGAGCCCGTCGACGAGGAGCCTTGGCCACGCACTGCGGCCTGCGAAGGACTCGACGAGTGGCCGGTCGAGTGGGCGGAGCTCGAGCGCGATGCGCTGCGACACATCGAGGCGCTGCGCCACGAGGGGGCCGACTGTGGCCCGCGCGGCAAGTGGGGCCCTGCCGCGCCGCTACGCCGCCGTACCGCGCTCGATTGCGCAGCTCGATCGCACGCGCTCGACATGGCCAGCGAGGGCGAGGTGAGCCGCTTGGATGGTGAGGGTGCAGGCGAGCACGCGCGCGCCGAAGCGGCCGGCTACTCCGCCTCGGTGTTGGTGCAGCACCTGGCCGCCGGGCCGCGCGACGGCGCCATGCTGATCGAGGACACGTGGCTCCCGCGACCGGTGCCCTGCGAGAGCCTCGTGACGAGCGAGCTCTCGGAGCTCGGGCTCGGACATGTCGGCGACGTGGACGACGAGCTGGGCACCTACTGGGTGTTGTTGCTGGCGCGTCCAGAACCCGACTCGGATTGAGTCGGGCCCGCGGGGCACCCGGTGGACGCAGACCTTCGGAGCCCAGTAATCTGCGCGGGATGCCTCGCCTCGGCCCCCCTTCGCTGCGGTTCTTGCCGATCGCGATCGTCGCGGGGCTGAGCTCGACCGGGTGCGGCCTCGATCCTCTGGTCGATGCCGAGCTGGGCGATGCGCCGCGCTGCGCCGAGGTCGATCGCTGGCCGACCGCGTCGGCCAACGCGGAGGACGAGCTGCTCGATGCGATCGAGGCGCTGCGCCAGTCGGGAGCCGAGTGCGGCGACGAGACCCTCGCGGGCGTGGGTCCGCTCGAGCCGATGCCCGCGCTGCACTGCGCCGCACGGCTGCACGCCGGCGATCTCATCCGCCACCCCGCGCTCCCGGTGGATCACGAGGGCAGCAACGGAAGCTCGGCGCTCGGCCGCGTCAATGCGGCCGGGTACGACGGCATCACCCGGCAGGAGCTGCTCGCGGGCGACTACGCCAACGCGGACGCGCTCATCGAGGCGTGGCGGGCGAGCCCTTCCCACTGCCGCGCGGTGCTCGACGCCGATCTCGACCACGTGGGCGTGGCGCAGGCCCAGACCCGCGCAGGCGATCGCGTGGTGTGGGTGGTGGTCACGGGGCAGGAGCGCCGGTAGAACCGCGTCTCGAGCACCATGCACGGCAAGACCACGGCTAGCGACGATCGGCTGTTCCAACTCGCTCGCGAGCACGGGCTCGAGCTCTCCTACACCGACATCTCGGGTCACGAGCAGGTCGCGTCACCGCAGGCCCTGCGCGCGGTGCTGACCGCCCTCGGCGTCGCGGTGGACCGCGAAGAGGATGTCGAGCGGGCGCTGCTCACCGCTCGCACCGCCCGCTGGACCCGCCCGCTCGAGCCCGTGATCCTCGCGTGGGAGGGTGAGGGCACGTTCAGCCTCCACCTGCCCGCGAGCACCGATCCCTCGGCCCGCTACACGCTCACCCTCACCCCCGAGGACGGCGGGTCGGCGCGCACGGCCCAGGGCCAGCTCGAGGACCATGCCGTGGAGGCGAGCGACGAGGTCGAGGGTCGGCGCTTCGTCGCGCGCCAGCTCGCCGTGCCCGGCCCCCTGCCCTACGGCTACCACCAGCTCGAGCTGCGCGTGGCCGGGCGCAATGGAGTGCAGGCCCAAGCCGTGGTGCTGTCGGCCCCGCGGTGCGCCTATGAGCCGCCCGGGTTCGCGGCCGCGCGCCACTTTGGCGTGTTCCTGCCGCTCTACGCGATGCGCAGCGAGCGAAGCGCGGGCGCGGGAGACCTCGGAGATCTGCGCGCGCTGATGAGCTGGGTCGGCGAGCGCGGGGGGAGCGTGGTGGGCACGCTGCCGCTGCTCGCGGCCTTCCTCGACGAGCCGTTCGAATGGAGCCCCTATGCGCCCGCCTCGCGGCTGGCGTGGAACGAACTCTACCTGCAGCTCGAGACGCTGCCCGAGTATGCGGCGAGCGCCAAGGCACGCGAGCTCTGCGAGGGCGCCGAGGGCCAAGCCGAGCGCGAGCGCCTGCGCGCCGCGCCGCTGGTCGAGTATCGCGAGCAGATGGCGTGGAAGCGCGGCGTGATCGCGGCCATGGCCGAGCAGTGCTTTCGCGACGCGGCCCGCCGCAGCGAGCTCGAGGCGTTCGCGCGCGCGCGCCCGGAGATCGACGACTACGCCCGCTTCCGCGCGGTGGTCGATCGCCAGCGCACGGTGTGGCCCCAGTGGCCGCAGGCGCTACGCGACGGAGCCATCGGCCCCGACGACTTCGATCGCGCCGACTATCGCACGCACCTCTACGCGCAGTGGGCCATGCATCAGCAGCTCACCGCGCTGCGCGACGAGGCTGGGCCCGAGAGCCTCGGCCTCTACCTCGACCTGCCCGTGGGCGTGAACGGCTGCGGCTACGATACGTGGCGGCATGGCTCGCTCTACGTGCGCGGCCTGTCGACGGGCGCACCGCCCGACACGCTGTTCGGCGGCGGGCAGAACTGGGCGTTCCCGCCGCTGCACCCCGAGCGGCTGCGCGAGCAGGGCTATCGCCACCTCATCGAGGTGCTGCGCAACCACCTGCGCTACGCGGGCGTGCTGCGCATCGATCACGTGATGGGGCTGCACCGCCTGTACGTGATCCCCGAGGGCCTCTCCGCCAAGCAGGGCGTCTACCTGCGCTACCGCCCCGAGGAGCTCTACGCGATCATCACCATCGAGTCGCATCGCGGCCGCTGCTTGGTGGTGGGCGAGGATCTCGGCACCGTGCCCGATGCGGTGCGCGAGGCCATGCAGCGCCACCGCGTGAACAAGATCCACGTGGTGCAGTACGTGGCCCGCGCGCAGGACCAGGCGCTTCCCGAGCCGCCGACCGACGCGGTCGCGGGCATCAACACCCACGACATGCCGCCGTTCGCCGCGTTCTGGAGCGGCGCCGACATCGACGACCGCGCGGAGCTCGGCTGGATCGACGCCGATCAGGTCCGTCAGGAGCATTCCGAGCGCGCGCGCCTGCGGGCGAGCCTGCGGCGATTCTTGGGGCGCGAGGTCTCGCTGTCTCCCGATGCCGACGCCGCCGCCGCGCTGCGGGCGTGCCTGCATCACCTCGGTCGCAGCGACGCGCGCCTGGTGCTGGTGTCGATGGAGGATCTGTGGGGCGAGACCCAGCCACAGAACGTACCGGGTACCTATCTCGAGCGACCGAACTGGCGCCGGCGCGCCAAGCTGGGCCTGCACGAGCTCCCCAACCATCCCGAGGTCGAAGACATGCTGACCACGCTCGATCGCGCCCGCAGGGGCTTGCACGAGGGGGTGGGACCGGTGCGTCACGACGTCACCCGCCTCACCAAGGACGACGTCTACCTGTTCAACGAGGGCACGCACGAGCGCATCTACGACAAGCTCGGCGCGCACGTGATGGAGATCGAGGGCCGCGAGGGCACCTACTTCGGGGTGTGGGCCCCCGGGGCCACCTATGTGTCCGTCGTCGGTGACTTCAACGAGTGGCACCGCGGCGCGCACCCGCTCGCGCGCCATGGTGCCTCGGGGGTGTGGGAGGGCTTCGTGCCGGGGGTCGGCGCGGGCGCGCTCTACAAGCTGCACATCGGCGGGCACGACGGCTGGTCCGAGGACAAGAGCGACCCGATGGCCACGTGGAGCGAGACGCCGCCCAAGACCGCGTCGGTCGTCACCCACAGCACGTACGCGTGGGGCGACGACGGGTGGATGGCCGAGCGAGCGGCCCGCAACGATCTACAGGCGCCCATCTCGATCTACGAGGTGCACCTCGGATCGTGGCGCCGCGTGCCCGAGGAGGGCAACCGCTGGCTCGGCTACCGCGAGATCGCGCCCAAGCTGGTCGAGCACTGCCGCAACCTCGGCTTCACCCACGTGGAGCTGCTGCCCGTGATGGAGCACCCGTTCTACGGCTCGTGGGGCTACCAGGTCACCGGCTACTTCGCGCCCTCGAGCCGCTACGGCACGCCCGATGATCTGCGCGCGCTGATCGACGAGCTCCACCAGGCCGGCATCGGCGTGATCCTCGACTGGGTGCCCTCGCACTTTCCCTCCGATGCACACGCGCTGGGCAAATTCGACGGCTCGCACCTGTACGAGCACGCCGATCCGCGCCAGGGCTTCCACCCCGACTGGAACAGCTCGATCTTCAACTACGGGCGCCACGAGGTGCGCTCGTTCCTGATCTCGAGCGCGCTCTACTGGCTCGATCAATTCCACGCCGATGGCCTGCGCGTGGATGGGGTGGCGAGCATGCTCTACCTCGACTACTCGCGCGCCCAAGGGGAGTGGGTGCCCAACATCCACGGAGGGCGCGAGAACCTCGAGGCGATCTCGTTCCTGCGGCGGCTCAACGAGGCGGTCTACACCAACTATCCAGACACGCAGACGATCGCCGAGGAGTCGACCGCGTGGCCGATGGTCACCCGGCCCACGCCGGTCGGAGGGCTCGGCTTTGGGCTCAAGTGGGACATGGGCTGGATGCACGACACGCTGCGCTACATGGCGCGCGACCCGATCCATCGGCGCTGGCACCAGAACGAGCTCACGTTCCGCATCCTCTACGCGTTCAACGAGAGCTTCGTGCTCTCGCTGTCGCACGACG
This sequence comes from Nannocystaceae bacterium, assembly GCA_041600735.1. Lineage (GTDB taxonomy): Bacteria > Myxococcota_A > Polyangia > Nannocystales > Nannocystaceae > Paraliomyxa. Next base: position 43,554 of record JBFIJN010000009.1, on the reverse strand, counting down.
AGGTCGTGCACCTGAAGGGCACCATACTCACGCGCATGCCCGGAGACCGCTGGCAGAAGTTTGCCAACCTGCGCGCGCTCTATGGCTATATGTGGGGCCAGCCTGGCAAGAAGCACCTGTTCATGGGGCAGGAGTTCGGCCAGATCTCCGAGTGGGACCACGATCGATCGCTCGACTGGCACGTCCTCGAGTCGGGTGACGGGCTGCACGTGGGGCTGCAGCGCTGGGTCGCCGATCTCAACCGGCTGTACCGCGAGCTTCCCTCGCTGCACCGCTACGATTGCGATCCGCGCGGGTTCTCGTGGGTCGACTTTCGCGACTCGACCTACAGCGTGTACTCGTTCCTGCGCCACGACGAGCACGGCGACTGCACGCTCATCGTCCTCAACCTCACCCCCGAGGCGCGACACGACTATCGCGTGGGCGTGCCGCGCGGGGGCTGGTGGGCCGAGCGACTCAACAGCGACGCCAGCAACTACGGGGGCAGCGGCGTCGGCAACCAAGGCGGTCTCACGGCCGACCCCCAGCCCGCGCACGACCAGCCGTGCTCGCTGCGCCTCTCGCTGCCTCCGCTCGGCGTGTTGTTCTTGCACCAACCAGGCGCGCCACGAGGTGACTGATGGCCACGACGCGCTATCTGTGCATCCACGGGCACTTCTACCAGCCCCCCCGCGAGAACCCGTGGCTCGAGTCGGTCGAGCACCAAGAGTCGGCCTACCCGTTCCACGACTGGAACGAGCGCATCACGGCCGAGTGCTACGCCCCGAACGCCAACTCGCGCATCCTCGACGACGACGGCTACATCACCCGCATCGTCAGCAACTACTCGCGCATCAGCTTCAACTTCGGGCCCACGCTGCTGGCGTGGCTCGAGCGCGCGCGCCCCGACGTGTACCAGGCGATCCTGCGCGCCGACGCCGATAGCCGCCGGCACTTCTCCGGGCACGGCTCGGCGCTGGCGCAGGGCTACAACCACTCGATCCTGCCACTGTGCAGCCGCCGCGATCGCCAGACCCAGATCGAGTGGGGCGTGCGGGACTTCGAGCACCGCTTCGGGCGCATGCCCGAGGGCATGTGGCTGCCCGAGACCGCGGCCGACACGGACACGCTCGAGGCCCTCGCCGACGCGGGGCTGCGCTTCACCGTGCTGGCCCCCCACCAGGCGATCGAGGTGCGACCGCCCGGGCGCAAGGACTGGCGCGACGTTCGTGGCGGGCGCATCGACCCGCGCCGCGGCTACTTCGTGCGCTTGCCGTCGGGGCGCAGCCTGGCGCTGTTCTTCTACGACGGGCCCGTGTCGCAGGCGGTCGCGTTCGAGCAGCTGCTGTCCAACGGCGACAAGTTCCGCGCGCGCCTGATGGGCGCCTTCGACGAGACGCGCGAGGGCCCGCAGCTCGTGCACATCGCGACCGACGGCGAGACCTACGGGCACCACCACCGCCACGGCGACATGGCGCTGGCCTACGCGCTGCGCACGATCGAGGCCGACCCCTCGGTCCAGCTGACCAACTACGGTGAGTTCCTCGAGCGCTTTCCCCCGGATCACGAGGCCCGCATCGTCGAGCGCTCCTCGTGGAGCTGCATGCACGGGGTCGAGCGCTGGCGCAGCAACTGCGGCTGCAGCACCGGGGGGCGCCCGGGCTGGACGCAGGAGTGGCGCACCCCGCTGCGCGGGGCGCTCGACTGGCTGCGCGACCGCCTCGAGGTGCTCTACGAGGACCTCGCCCCGGCCGTGCTGCCCAAGCCATGGGAGGCGCGCGACGCCTACGTGAGCCTCATCCTCGATCGCGGCGACGCCTCGGTGGAGCGCTTCTTCGCCGCGCACGGCCGCGCGGGCCTGGACGAGGCCGAGCGCACCACCGCGCTCAAGCTGCTCGAGATGCAGCGACATGCGCTGCTCATGTACACGAGCTGCGCTTGGTTCTTCGACGAGCTCTCGGGGATCGAGACCGTGCAGGTGCTCGGCTATGCGGGGCGCGCGATCCAGCTCGCGGCCGAGCTGGCCATGATCAACGTCGAGACCATGTTCATGCGGCTGCTCGAGGACGCCCGCAGCAACCTCCCCGAGCAGGGCAACGGCGCGCAGATCTACAACATGCACGTAGTCCCCACCGCGGTGGATCTACCGCGCCTGGTGGCCCACTACGCGGTCAGCTCGTTGTTCTCCGACTACTCCGATCGCACGCGCGTGCACGCGTACCTCGTCGATCAAGTCGACTCGCAGTACAAGAGCCTCGGCCGCTCCAAGCTCGCGGTCGGCAAGGTCCGCGTGGTCTCCGAGATCACGCGCGAGCAGCAGGTGCTGAGCTTCGGCATCTTGCACCTGGGCGACCACAACTTGAGCGGTGGCGTGCGCGAGTTCCAGGGCGACGAGGAATTCGCGCTGATGTGCAAGGACGTGCTCGGAGCGTTCTCTCGCGCCGACATGCCCGAAGCGCTGCGCTTGCTCGACAAGCACTTCCTCGAGCTCACCTACTCGCTGCGCTCGCTGTTCCGCGACGAGCAGCGGCGGGTGCTCGATCTCATCGTGGGGTCGGCGATGACCGACGCCGAGGGGCTGTCGGGGCGGCTCTACGAGGCCCACTCCCCGCTGCTGCGCTACCTGGCCACGCTCGACTTTCCCCTGCCCCAGGCGCTCGGGCGACTGGCCGACTTCGTGCTCAACACCACGCTGCGCCGCGAGCTCGGGCGCCGCGAGCTCGACTTCTCGCGCATCCGCACCTTGCTCGAGGAGGCGGAGGGCGTGGGCATCGAGCTCGATCGCCTCGGCATGGGCTACGCGCTCCAGCAGGCCATGGAGGCCGCGATGGAGCAGTGGGTCGATCGCCCCGAGCAGCTCGGTCGCCTGCGCCGGCTGCGACGCACCGCCGAGCTCGCGCAGTCGCTCCCCTTCGAGCTCGACCTCTCGCTCGTGCAGAACTACTACTTTCGCACGCTCGAGACCGAGCTGCCGCGCTTCTCCGAGCAAGCGGATCGTGGCGACCCGGTGGCGGTGGAGTGGCGCGACAATTTCAGGGCGCTGGGGACCGCGCTCGGCATGCGCGTCTAGCCGCGCGCGTCAGTCCTCGGCCTGGGCCTCGGCCTCCGCCTCGGCCTCCGCTGATCGCGGCGGCGTGCCGCCCGTGAGGCCCTCGAGCATCGCAGGCGTGACCAGGGTGACCCCGCCCTTGCTGACGAAGAAGCGCTGCTTGTCGAGCTCCCGATCCTCGCCGACCACGAGGCCCTCGGGGATCTTGCAGCCGCTGGCCACGATCACCTTGCGCAGGCGGGCGTGGCGACCCACGACGACGCGCGGCAGCAGCACCGAGTCCTCGACGAGGCTGTAGGAGTTGACGCGCACGTCGTTGAACAGCAAGCAGCGACGCACCACGCCGCCCGAGACGATGCAGCCCGCCGAGACCATCGAGTCCACCGCCATGCCGCGCCGCGTCTCGTCGTCGAACACGAACTTCGCGGCCGGACGCTGCTCGTGGTAGGTCCAGATCGGCCAGCGCCCGTCGTAGAGATCGAGCGAGGGCGTGACCTGGGTGAGATCGAGGTTCGCCTCCCAGAACGCATCGAGCGTGCCCACGTCGCGCCAGTAGGGCTCGATCGCGCCGGGCGACATCACGCAGCTCTCGGCGAAGCGGTGCGCATAGACCTTGGCCCGCGGCACCAGGTAGGGCACCAGATCGTGGCCGAAGTCGTGGGTGGAGCTGCCGTCGGCCGCGTCGCGCCGCAGCTGCTCGCGCAGCAGCTCGGCGTTGAACACATAGATGCCCATGCTCGCGTAGCAGACCTCGGGCTTGCCAGGCACGCACGGTGGCTTGGCCGGCTTCTCGAGGAAACCCTCGATGCGCCCGTCGGCCCCCGCGTCGACGATGCCAAAGCCCGGGCCGAGGTGACGCGGCACCTCGACGCACGAGACCGTCACGTCGGCCCCGTTGCGCAGGTGCGAGGCCAGCAGCCGGCTGTAGTCCTGGCGATAGACGTGGTCGCCGGCCAGGATGAGCACGTAGCGGGCGTGGTGGCTCTCGATGAGGTCGAGGTTCTGGAACACCGCATCGGCGGTGCCCAGGTACCAGCTGCCCGCGTCGGTCTGCTGCTGCGCCGGCCACAGCTCGATGAACTCGCCGAGCTCCGCCCGCAGGAAGTTCCAGCCGCGCTCGAGGTGCCGAATGAGCTCGTGCGCCCGGTACTGCGTGATCACACTGATCCGCCGCACCCCCGAGTTGAGGCAATTGGACAGGGGAAAGTCGATGATGCGAAACTTGCCCCCGAACGGCACCGCAGGCTTGGCGAGCTGCTCGGTCAAGGCCCGCAGGCGACTGCCGCGGCCCCCAGCGAGCACCAGAGCCAGGGTATTTCGCACGGCGTCGTTGAGGTCGATCGTCACGTAGCCTCCTTTTGCCATGTCGAAAGGCGTGATGAAAGGCGCGGGTCCGCGCCGTTGTTGCGCCTACTTCGCGACGGGCCGGGGACCGGGATACTCTGTGGCGCATGCGCGTCCTCATGGTCGCCTCGGAGCTGTTCCCCTTGGTCAAGACCGGGGGCCTCGCGGATGTCGTCGGCGGGCTGCCGCGCGCCCTTGCCCGGCGCGGCCACGACGTGCGCGTGCTCGTCCCCGGCTACCGCGGCGTGCTCGAGGCCGCCGAGGACCGCCAACCACCGGTCACGCTTGGTGATCCGCTCGGCGTGGGTGCGACCGAGCTGGTACCGGCGCGGCTGCCGGGCGCAGGCACGCGCATCTATGTGGTGCGATGCCCCGCGCTCTACGACCGCTCGGGTGGCCCGTACGCGGACGCCCACGGACACGACTGGTCCGACAACCACTTGCGCTTTGCGCTTCTCGCCCGCGCAGCCACGCTCATCGCCGTCGCCGGCGCGCCGCTCGGCTGGGCCCCCCAGGTCGTGCACGCGCACGACTGGCAGGCGGGGCTGGTGCCGGCCTACCTGCAGCTGTGGGGCGGCGCGCGCCCGGCCACCGTGCTCACCGTGCACAACCTGGCGTTCTCTGGGCGCTTCCACCCGCTGCTGATGTCGTCGGTGGGCCTGCCGCACTCGCTGTTCTCGCTCTACGGCGTCGAGCTGTTCGGCGCGCTCTCGTTCCTCAAGGCCGGCCTCTACTACGCCGACCGCCTCACCACCGTGAGCCCCACCTACGCGCGCGAGATCCAGACCGCGGAGCACGGTGAGGGCCTGCAGGGGCTGCTCTCCACCCGCGCGTCCCACCTGCGCGGGATCCTCAATGGCATCGACGATCAGGTGTGGAACCCGGCCGCCGACCGAGCCCTGCCCGCGGCCTACGACGCCGATCACCGCGAGGGCAAGGCCCGCGTCAAGCAAGCGCTCCAGCGCGAGCTGGGGCTGCGCCAAGATCCGCGCATCCCGATCTTCGGCATCGTCTCGCGCCTCACCGGCCAGAAGGGCATCGACATGGTGCTGGGCAACCTCCCGATGGTGCTCCAGATGGGCGCGCAGCTGGTGGTGCTGGGCTCGGGGGCGGGGGGCTACGAGCTCGCGCTCGGCGAGGCCGCGCGCCACCACCCGCAGCAAGTCGCCTACCGCCGCGGCTACGACGAGCCGCTCTCGCATCGCATCATGGGTGGCTCGGACTTCATCATGGTGCCCTCGCGCTTCGAGCCGTGCGGTCTCACCCAGATGTACGCCCAGCGCTACGGGGCCCTGCCCATCGTGCGCGAGACGGGCGGCCTGGCCGACACGGTGCTCGACAGCTGGGCGCGACCCGACCACGGCACGGGCTTCTCGTTTCGCGACGCGACCAACTGGGCGCTGGGCAACGCGATGTGGCGCGGGCTCCAGGCGTGGGGCACCCCGCGCTACGCCGAGCTGCAGCGCCGGGCCATGCGCCGCGACTTCGGCTGGGGGCCCTCGGCCGCCGCATACGAGCAGATCTACGTCGATGCGCTGATCGATCCGCTGCGCGTGCTCTAGGGGGTGTCCCTCATTGCCGCGTGAGTGGGGAACGCCGTCAGCGGGCCTCACTCCACCGGGGTGAAGCCGGACAGCTCGTTGTACGTGACCGGGGTCGCGAACGCCCCCATCGTCACCACCGGGGGGTTGCCGTTGTTGTCGCACGGGGGGGTGCGCGGCGCTCCGGGCGAGAGGCCACAGTTGCCGTCCGCGCAGCGGCTCTGCTCGGTGAGCTGGCGGACCCCCACGCGCGGATCGGCGGGGTCCTCGTAGACGAGCCCTGGCGCGAACCCGACCGCGGAGGAGCCGCTGCCGTTGATGAAGTCGAAGCCGCTCACCGTGTCCGCCGTGAGGCGGAAGGTGATCTCGAAGGTCGCCCCCTGGTCGAAGTGCCACGTGTCGGTCGCGGCATCGTAGAAGTCATCGTCGCACTCGCCCGAGCCCGGCTCGTACACGGTGAACGAGACGTAGTAGACCTCCACGTCGTCGACGGCCTCGACGTCGCCCGTGGTCGTGGGATCGCCATCCATGTCGCGCCGCAGCCCGGTGATGAGCACCCGAGGGGCGCGCACCGGTCGCGCCGCCCTCGAGAAGCGCCGCGTCTCGCTGAGCTCGGGACCTCCTTCATAGGGCGTCACCACGCGGGTGCGCTCGAGGTCGGTCAGCGCCATCCGCATGTAGCCCCGCGCGGCCCCCGGCTCCACCTTGCGACCCCCGGCCGGGATCGAGAACCCTTCACCGGGGTCTCCCTCGCTATGATCGTCGACGAGCAGGTACAGGCTGCTGTGGTACTCGCTGCCCTGCCCTGCCGGATCGAGGGTGTCCTCGTAGGGGCTCCCGCTGACCAGCGCCACGAGGAACTGATCGATGCCCTGGGGTGGCTCGGCCGTCGACGCACCCGAGGGATCGTCGATCCGATCGTTGGCCGTCACCGCCGCTGGGAACACGAACACGTCGCCGCGATTGCCGTCCTCGACCCTGCAGGTCGCCGCGCCCTCGCACGCGCGGAACGTGAACACCGGCCGCGCTTCGCTGCCCCATACCCCGCCGCTGTCGGCCGCGTGCGCGGTGTCGCGGCCCTGGTCCCAGCGGAACAGTCGCCCCGCCGGATCGGCCACGTAGACCTCCTGCAGCTCGGCCCACAGCTTCGAGATGCAGTGGCTGCCCACCGCCGGGTCGACCACCGCACCGAAGTCGTCGTCATACACGGGGTGCTGAATGTCCGGCAGGGTCGCCGCCTCCAAGATGCGACCGGTGAGCGCGTCGACCCGCATGAGCGTGCGCCCCTGCCCGCGGGGGGGCTCGGGCGCGCCCGCGGCCACCGCCTCGCGATAGCCCCCGCCGAGCACGAGGAAGGCCTCCGGCTCGCTGGTGGGCTGATCCCCCGGCACGTGGTAGCTGAGCGCGGGCCGAGCCCAGGTCTGCCCGTTGAAGCGCGAGTACTGAGCCTCGAGGTCGGGGTCCTCGCTGGTCCACAGCACCTCGAGCGGCTCCCTCGGCGACGCCGGGCTCATGTGCGAGAGGTCGAAGGCCGCGTACTCGGTGCCGCCGGCTCCCATGCCGATGATGCCCACGTGCCTCCACTTGGGCGCGGCGGCATCGGTAGAGTCGAGCACCCAGCCGTGGTTGAGCGTGGCCGCCAGCCCATAGAGGTGGTTCCCGAGCGCTTCGGGCTGGCCCCGCGAAGCCGCGCCGATCGCTGCCTCCGCCGCGAGGTTCTCGAGCGCAGCCTGGGGGATGAAGCCGAACAGCTCGTTCCCGCTGTCGAGCGCGAACGCGTGCAGCATCCCCATGTCGTCGCCGATGAGCACGGCCTCTTGGTACTCGTAGTGATCACCCGCGTCGGTCGAGAGCCGTGCATCCGGGTCCCACGCCTGCTCGGCGAAATCACGGAGGCTCTCGGGCAGCGAGCCGGCCTCGAGCGGCCCCACCAAGCGCCCTCCGCAGTGAGGGTCGCGGATCGAGACCTCGGGCACGCGATCCGGGCGATGGCGCGGGATCCTCCGCACCACGATCGGCGCGGAGCTAGCAAGGCCCGGCAGCTTCCATCCCCCCGGCGCGTCGGCCCCGAGCGCGAAGCGAACGATCGCATCGGCCTGAGCCTGGGAATCCCCGGCGGCCAGCAGACCGCGCGCCGAGAGCACCGACACGAACGCACCCGAGGCCCGGCCATCGCCGTCGTTGATGCGCACCACCCGGTGATGCGGGGTGGCCCCCCCAGGAGCGGGATCGTAGACGTTGGTGTACAGCCTACGGTCGGTCCATGCGGTATCGCGCAGACACTCGCCTGCGTCCCAGGTGCGGCTCGGCGGGCAAGGGCCAAACGTGGGCTGCAGCTCCTCGGCCGTGAACTCGGGCACCGGCGGCACGCAGTGCGGCAGTAGCTCGCCCTCCCGCGGATCCCCCGCGGGATGACGATCGTTGCAGGGCTGGCGGCGCACGTGGCCGCGCCAGCCCGGCCACTCGGTGAACGCGTGGAACGAGGTCTGCACCGTCGCCCCCGTGCCCGGCTCGCCCCCGCTGCCCACGCCAAATTCGTTGATGGTCGAGCCGGGGCCCGAGGGCAGATCGATCGAGATCACCCCCTCGATGATCTGGTTGAACACGGCCTGGAGCTCCGTGAGCGAGCTGGCTTCGTATGCGCAGGCGGTGCGGTGATTGGTCGGATCGGCACACGTGTCCCAGTTGTTGGGCGAGACATTGCCGCAGGGGGCGAAGCAGCCATCGCCGACGCACGCACCGTTGGCCGCGCACGCCATCTGGTTGATCTCGGCGCCCCCCACCAAGAACCCGACCACGTACGTGCGCACCCCCAGCTCGGTACGCAGCGCGGAGAGCCGCCGGTAGAGCAGCGCCCCGCCCTCCGTCTCGGCCGGGTAGGGCTCCCCGTCGGTGAGCAGCACCGCCGAGGTCGGAGCGCAGTAATCGCGGGCCGCCGAGCTCACGAACCGCAGATACGACGCGACGGTGGAGTGAGAGAATGGGCGGTTGTCGTAGGTTGGGGCCTGCGGCACATCGCCGATGGCGCTCGCCCACGGCGTGGGGCCGCTCGCATCCACGCCACCCTCGATCATGGGCGCAGTCACGCCCCTCACCTGCGCGCGACTGTCCTCGAGGCTCGCCGGGCCACGAGCCTCGACCGCCACCTCGGCCGCGTCGTCGAGCTCGAGGTAGAACGGCGCGAACAGCTGCGCCGAGTCGATATCGTCGAAGCTCATCGATGACACACCGGCCGAGCTCTCGTAGGGATCGGCCCAATTGTGCGGCTCGGTGCTCCAGTGCGCGTAACCGGGAAAACCATCGACGTAGGGCCAGTAGTAGAAATCGTGGCCGCGCACGCCGCTCTCGAGCGCCGCAGGACTGGCCCCGTAGTCACCCACCGTCTGGTACAGCACCTCGTTGTCGGCCGCGCGATTCTCGAGGTGGACGCGCACGCCCATGAAGCGAGGGAACCACTGCACGCGACGCGTGGCGTTGGCGGCGTTGGCATAGTCGGCGCCACTGGAGCTCATCATCGGCGACGGCGGGACGGGGCCCGTCTCGCGTCGGCCCACCACGGTGGCGTTGACGCCGAGCTGGTCCCAGCGCAGATATGGATGGAGTCGCTTGATGTTGCCCTCGCACAGCCGCCACGTGCCCCTGAACCCCAGCTGCGCCGAGATCGCCTGGCGGGGGCTGCTGCCGAGCGGCAGCGGATATGCGTAGTAGTCGGTGATCCAGGCAAAGCGCGCGCCCGGTACCCCGGGACAGCCGGGCGGCACGGTCGTGGGCGGCGGCGGCTGCTCGAACGTCATCAGCGCGAACGAGGCGGCCTCGGAGGCATCGATGACCGAGCGCATCGCCCGGCGCGCCGTGGCGATGCGGCTCGCGCGAGCATCCTGGGCGGTCTCGCACTCGGGCCAATTGCACGCCCAGAATCCGGAGAGCAGCGTGGTCGCCCGCCAGCTCATCGAGCCCGACGTATCGAGCACGAACAATATGCGCGGCTTCATCTGACCGAAGCTCGCGCCGCGCAAGACGTAGTACGGCTGCACACGCGCCACGCCCTCACGGCCCGGAGCGAGCGCCAGCGCCCACAATAGTGCGACTCCACAACAACGGACCAAGAGCCGCAGGACACGGCGGTAGCGGCGTCGCACTGTCTCGTTCGTCCCGAGTGCACTTCGTATGGTTCGCATGGCAGCCGTCCCGTACGGTTCGAACACCAGAGCCCTGACACGACTGCACACAGGATGCACCTATGTGCATAGGCGCGAGCCGTCGCCCTTCAGGGCAGTAGGCGCTCGAAGTGCGCAGAGGGGGGCGGCTCGGGCGCGAGGCATGCCCTCGCATGCCCTCGCACCTCGACCACTCCACACTGCAAGGTCGGTGCCCGCGTGAGCGACTCAGGTCTCGTGCCAGTGCGGCATCGAGCCATGCGGCGAGATGAAGTACTTCGAAGGCGACACGTAACGGAAGTTACTCACGCGACTCGTGTAGATGCACGCGTAGTACTCGACCTGCGAGCCGAAGCGACTGGTGTCGTGACGCTCGGCGAAGCTGCTGCCCCAGTACGGGTTGAAGGCCTCGTCGACCTCGCGGCTGCGCAGCTCGAGGCGCTCGCGCGTCTCTTCTTCGTAGGCCCGCAGGCGCTCGACATGGCGGCGCACCGCGCTCCGCGTGGTCTCGAGCATGCGCTCGGCCTCGGCGAGCGCCAGCCCCTCGCGCGCCACGAGCTCTTCGGCCGTCACGCGCGCCAGCACCCGCGAGAGGTGCCGCTGCGTGGACACCTGCGCGGCGATGCGGGCGCGGATCGTGTAGAGCCCCTCGATCTCCTGGAGCGTGATCTCGCGAGCGCGACGCACGGCGATCTCTTGGTGCAGCTCCTGCACGATCAGCGCGGTGCGCCAGCCCGAGCTCTTCTTGCTGCGCACGATGTCGCCATAGATGTGGTCGCCAACGTAGAGGACCTCGTCGGGGTGCGCACCGAACGAGGCCTGCAGCGCCTGCTGGTTGCCGCCCTGGTAGATCTTGCCGCGCTGGACTTCCTGGCGCAGCGAGCCCAGCGGCGCGCCCTTGCGGTCGAGCTCCTGGAACGGTCGCCCGTCGACGAAGAACCCCGGCTTGCCCGATCCCACCACGATCCAGTCGAAGTAGGTGGTCCAGTCGGCGTAGGACGGCGAGCTGCCGCCCAGCAGATAGCGCAGCACCGCGTCGGTGTAGGGGAAGAAGCTGTTGGTGAGCAGGAACAGCTTCTTGCCCGCCGAGCGGAACTTGTGGAGCGTCTCGGCGAGATCGGGGTCGCGCTCGATGTAGCGCGCGGGATCCTGGCGCACGAGGTCCTTGATCGAGCCGTCGCGGTGGGCCTCGTCGATGCACTCGCGCACGTCCTGCCAGGCCTCGGCGTACGAGGGCGGCTTGCCGCCGGGCCACAGCTCGGGCTGGTGGTCGACGAGATCGACGAGGTCGGAGAACAGCGTGACCTCGGGCAGCTCGAACAGCGTGTCGACCTCGGCGAAGCGCTCGCGCTCCTGGCCGAGGCGCTGGAATCGATACACGGCGCGTCGCTCCGCCGAGGACAAGCGGCTGCGCCCATGAAAGGCCCGCCCCACGTAGCCGTGGCGGTCCATCTTCATCACGTTGCCCAGGCGCTTGTCGACCATGAGCCCACGGATCGCGAAGCGTGGGTCGGCGTCGATGTTGCGCAGCGCCTCCGGGTGCCCGCGGCGCACGAGCTTGTCGACCGCGGAGCGCAGCGAGAGCTCCTCGATGCCCTCCTGGCGATAGATCGCGAGCGTGTAGTCCATGTCGAAGCCCACGAGGGGGATTCGATCGAAGTTGAGATCGCGATTGGTGAAGATGCGCCGCTCCGGCGGAGCATCGGGCTCGAGGCCCTCCGCGACCAACAATGCACGAAGGGGCCTGGGCAGCTCGGCGTACGACAAGGCAGCTACAGCCTAGCAGTACGGGCTAGATCCAAACTAGAGCGCCTCAGTTCGCCGCCACGTAGTCGTCGAGGCAGACCGAGACCGCGGAGTTGTCATTGTTGTGACCGCCGCCGTAGCCCTCGTCGGGGCTCTGGGGGAGCAAGGCCTGCGGCCCGCTGCCGAACGAGAGCAACACCTCTTGCTCGATGGTCACGGTGGCTCCGCGCACCGAGGCCATCGCGGTGAGCACCACGCGGCCGTCGCGGTCGTCGGTCCAGCCACCTACCCCACCGTTGCCGCCCAGCGCGTCGCCGCTGTTGTTGCGGACCCAGGCCGACACGCGCGCTTCGGGGTCGCCGGTGGGCAGGATCTCGCGGAGCGGCACTTCACACCAATGCAGCTGCGCGCCGCCGCCATCGCGCAGCTGGGCGACCGCACCCTGGCGCATGCACGGACGACCACCGCACGACACGTTGGCGCCGGCGAGGATCTCGTTGCGCTGACCGGTGACCACCGCGTTCGCGTCGGGAATGCAATCACCGCAGGGATTGGTGCAGCTCGCCCCCTGCGGCACGGTCCCCGCGAGCGCGCTGTCGATCGCGTCGCCGTTCATCCCCACGTACTGCGCGGTCGCGAGATCGAGGGTCGCCTGCGCGGCCATCAGCGCGCGCTCGCGAGCGACGAGCTGACCGGCCTGGGTGACCTCGCGCGCGGAGCTGCGCACCACGAGCAGCCCCAGCGTCATCAAGGAGACGGTCAGCAGCATGACGCTGACCATGGTGGCTCCGCGCTGGCGAGACCGCGTGGGAAGCTCGAGGATTGGCGTGCGCGTGGTCATGGTCGGGACCTCTTAGAGTACGGTGGGATCACGCCACCGCAAGTTCCGCGGCGTGAACACCTCGGTGAGGGTGAAGCGCTGACGGTTGCCCACGGGTGAGGGCATTGGCGGGCGATCTTCGACGGCGAGCACCTGTGGCGTGGCCAAGCCACCCGCGGCCTCGTCGGTCTCGGAGGAGCCGACGAGCGTGATGCGCACGGTCTGCGGGCTCATGCGAAATGCGGGCGGTGGGTTCTGGTCGCTCTCGGCGATGCTCCACTGCGCGGCGGCGCGCTCGCCCGTGCCGTAGTAGACGCAGTCGGGCGCGGAGACCTCCACGCGCGCGTTGCCGAGCCACTCGTCGGTGCCGCGGCCATTGCCCGAAGGATTCTCGTCGACCTGCGAATTGGGCAAGCCCGCCGTCGGCCCCTGGCTGGGACCCACCTCTTCGAAGCCCACATCGGGCACGGGGATCGGCGGGGTGGCGTTGTCCGCCCCGGCGGGGGTGTAGCCATCGCAGCCCACTGCGACCTGCATGTCCTCGACCATCGGTCCCACGGCTACCGCAGCGGGCGGCCGGTCGCTCCCTGGCAGGTGGAGCTGCGGCGCGGGACACTGCCCGGCGCTGCAGTGCGGGTAGTCGACCGCTCCGCCCAGGTTGTTGGGATCGACGGTCTCGCGAAAACCGATGATGTCGTAGCGCACCAGATACGGAAGCGTGGGGATCGTGTAGTCGATCTCGTAGCGAGACCAGCGCAGGCGCCCCAGCGGAACGATGCTCGCGTCGACCACCGCATCGGACGAGTCGTTCCAGTCGTCGAAGCCCGCGCTGGTGTCGAACAGCTGGGCCATGCCGGCGTCGAACCCCGAGATCGCGCCATCGACGGGCACTTCCCACAGCTGCTCGTCGCCGACCCCAGGCTGCACGTCTCCGGTGATCTGGAGCAGCGCACACTGACCATGGGTCTCGGGACGAAATGGATTCACGCCCGAGCCTGGCGTGCGCGCCACGATGAAGAAGGTGCCCGGTGGGAACAGCTGCTGCACCTGCGCGAGGTGATCGCCGCTCGCGTTGGACAACATCGCGGAGCTGCGAATCGTGATCACGGTGGCCGCCGGGTCGACCGGGGCGGCGAGCTGGAACACGCCATAGGAGCCCACGTAGGCGCTGTCGGCGAGCACCACGTCGAAGCTGTCGGCCGCGCTCGAGGGCGTGGACGAGCTCGCCTGGTCGCCGACGAAGTCCGCCGCCATGCTGCTGTTCCAGTGGGCGTGGAGGCCGTCGCGGAGCGCCCAGAACGGCTCGCCCGTGCTCGCGTCGCGCACGACCAGCGCCGGGTCGGCCACGGCGCCGGGATTGATCAGCTGCCCCGAGCTCGCATCGAACACGCGCAGCTCGGTGCACAAGCGCGCGTAGCCCAGGCCCGCCATGCGCACGTCCTGGGCCATGGTCCACATCGCACCCTCGAGGGCCTGCTGCACCCGTACGTTGCGCTCGTGGAGGCTCGCGGTCGATTGCTGGATCGAGGAGAACGCATAGACGCCCAGCACCACGATCGCCGAGACGACCATTGCGACCATGAGCTCGATGAGCGTGAAGCCGGCCTCGGCGCGACGCCTGGCCCGTGTGATGCCCGCGTGCGTCATGGACCCCCTCCTCCGCCCCCGCCGGGCGCGAGCGCGACGTTGTTGACCCGCACCGTGCGCAGGCGAACGTTGCCCACGTACGGGCGAAACTCGGGATCCTCGGGGTCGGTCATCGCTGGCACGAGATCGGTGACCGCGAGGTCCTCGGGCGGTGGGTAGGCCGGATTGGTGTGATCGACCCACAGCACCACGACATCGATCTCGAGCCCGTTGATGAGCGCGAGCTCGTTGGCGGGATCGTCGACGGCGACGATCGGTGGGTTGCCGGGGACGTTGCCCGGGGTGGTGATCCAGTCGACGCGGCGGAACACGACGAAGCTGTTGCGCACCGAGCCGACCACGTCTTCACCGGGCGGGATGTCGGCGGGCGGGCGGCTCATGTCGCGCTGACGCAGCGTTGGGGCCACCGGCTGATCGTCGTAGGGGAACGTGGGGTTGAAGCCACCCGCGAAGTCTTGGGAGACCAGCTGCAAGAAGCCATGCCCCTGGAGATCGGCCATCACTTCTTGTGCGATGCGCTCGGCCTCGCGGATCTCTCGAGAGGCGCGCTGTGACTCGATGCTGCGCGACTCGAGCGCGACCAGGCCGACCACCGAGATCGCGAAGATGACGAGGGCCACCAGCACCTCCATCAGGGTGAAGCCGGCCTGCGCGCGGCGGCGCGCGGGAGAGCCAGGCCGAGCAGGCCGAGCGGGCCGAGCGGGCCGAGCAGGCCGAGCGGGCCGAGCAGGGATGGTGGTCGTCATCTCAGCTCACGTCCTCGAACGCCCGGATCAGACCGCCGGGGAACACCTGGATCATCGCGTAGCTGACCTGGCCGGGCGTCGTGCGATCGCCGATCCACAGGGTCACGCCCGCGTTGGGCACGGCGGAGAAGGTGGAGTTGGGATCGCTGAATGTGCCATCGGGCGAGAACAACAGCAGCTGAGGCGCAACGATGCAGTCGTTGGGCGGCGCCACGTCCTGCGCTTGCGCGGGGGTCTGCACGCCGGTCCCGAGCCCGTAGATGCACACGATGTTGCCCTCGAGGATCAAGGCCTCGCGCTGATCGGTCATCCCCACGCGCTCGAACAGATCCCAGGTCTCGGTCACCTGATTCCAGGCGGTCAGCGTCATGGACGTCGCATCGATGCTCACGCGCACCGGCGTCTGCTCGTCGATCGCGTAGTTGCGGGCCTGGGTGAAGGCGCCGTGCACGGCCGAGACGAAGCGCTTGCGCTGGCCGGTGAGCTCGTTGCGGCGAAAGCCTTCGAAGGCGACCACCGACAAGAGCACCACGATCGAGATCGTGACCATCAGCTCGATGAGCGAGAACCCCGCTTGGGATCGCGCTCGCACTGCGCACCGCCTGCGCACCCCGTGCATCGTTTGCGTAGCCCGCGAGCGACCCATGCGCGGCGTCCGGGCCGATGAGGTCGGTGAAGGGATGGAAATCATTGATGACCCGTCTTCCCGTTCCCGGGAGATCGCCACGCCCCGAGGCAGCGGTGCAACGATCGTACCGCGGCCGGAAACGCCCGGGGGCCGTGAATTTGCAGGGTTGTCACCGACCTCACAGCATTGCCGTCGTTCGTGGCCTCGCGTACATTTCACGCTCAAATGGCTCGCACCGCCCAAGACGCCTCGGCCAAGGATGAGAAACGCGCGCTCTGGTACCTGCGCAAGATCCCGCTCTTCGAGACCGTGCCCGGCGACAAGCTCGGCGAGCTCGCGAGCGCCGTGGAGATCCGCGAAATCCCGCGGCGGCAGGTCATCTACCTCCCGGGCGACCCGGGCGACCGCGTGTTCTTCATCAACGGCGGGCGGGTGAAGTGCAGCAAGGTGACCCGCGATGGCAAGGAGCTCACGCTCGCCTATCGCGGCGCGGGCCACATGTTCGGCGAGCTGTGCGTGATGGACGGGGGCCCGCGCGACGAGATGGCCGAGGCGATGAAGAACGCGATCATCACCGAGCTGCCGCGCGAGGTGTTCCAGGAGCTGCTGCTCACCGACGCCAAGCTCGCGTTCGCGTTCGCGTGCATCGTGGGCCAGCGACGCAAGCAGATCGAGACCAAGCTCGAGCACCTCGTGTTCCGCGACGTGCAGGCCAAGCTCGCGGCGCTGCTGCTCGAGCTCGGCGAGGAGTACGGGGTGGAGCACGAAGAGGGCCTGCAGATCGGGCTCAAGATCACCCATCAAGAGATGGCCAATCTGATCGGCTCCACGCGCGAGACGATCTCGCTGACGCTCGCGCAGTTCAAGAAGAAGGGCCTGCTCGATCTCAACGGGCGCAGCGTGGTGCTCAAGGATCAGAGCGGGCTCGGGGCGATGACCTAGCGTCCGCGGCCGAGCACGTCGCGGAGGTAGCGACCGGTGTGGCTCTTGGCGTGGCGCGCCACCTGCTCGGGGGTGCCCGAGACCACGATCGCGCCGCCCCCCTCCCCGCCCTCGGGGCCGAGATCGATGACGTGATCGGCCTGCTTGATGACGTCGAGGTCGTGCTCGATCACCAGCACGGTGTTGCCCTCGTCGACGAGGCGCTGGAGCACGAGCAGCAGCTGCTCGATGTCGGCGAAGTGCAGGCCGGTGGTGGGCTCGTCGAGCACGAACAGCGTGCGGCCGGTGGCCTTGCGGGCGAGCTCGCGCGCGAGCTTGATGCGCTGGGCCTCGCCGCCCGAGAGCGTGGTGGCCCCCTGCCCGAGCGCGAGGTAGCCGAGGCCCACGTCGCGCAGCACCTCGAGCTTGGCGCGGATCGACGGGTGGGCCACGAAGAAGTCGCAGGCGTCGGCGACGGAGAGCCCGAGCACCTCGGCGACCGTCTTGCCGCGCAGCGTGACCGCCAGGGTCTCGCGGTTGTAGCGAGCCCCGCCGCAGGTGGTGCAGGTGACGAACAGATCGGGCAAGAAGTGCATCTCGATGCGGCGCACGCCCTCGCCCTGGCACGCCTCGCAGCGCCCGCCCTTCACGTTGAAGGAGAAGCGCGGCGGGCCGTAGCCGCGGATCTTGGCCGCGGGCAGCTGCGAGAACACCTGGCGGATCTCGGAGAACAGCCCGGTATACGTGGCGGGGTTGCTTCGCGCCGAGCGACCGATGGGCAGCTGATCGACGAAGATCACCTTGTCGAGGTGCTGCAGGCCGCGCAGGCGGCCGTGGGGCAGGCCATAGCCGAGCGCGCCGTTGAGCTCGCGGCGCACCTCGGGCAGCAGCGTGTCGACGACCAGCGACGACGTGCCCGAGCCGCTCACCCCCGTGACACAGGTGAGCACGCCGAGCGGGATGCGAAGATCCACGCCGCGTAGGTTGTGGCCGCGGGCGTTCTCCAGCACCAGCGCGGCGCCGCTCGGCTTGCGACGGCGGGTGGGCACCGCGATGCCGCGGCGGCCGCTGAGATACGCGCCCGTGAGCGAGTCGGGATCGTCGAGGATCTGCGCCAGCGTGCCCTCGGCCACCACGCGACCGCCCTCGCGGCCCGCCCCGGGCCCGAGGTCGACGATGTGATCGGCCGCGCGCATGGTGTCGGCGTCGTGCTCGACCACGAGCACGGTGTTGCCGAGGTCGCGCAGGCGCAGCAGCGTGCGAATGAGGCGATCGTTGTCGCGCTGGTGCAGCCCCACGCTCGGCTCGTCGAGGATGTACGTGACCCCGACGAGCGCGGCGCCGACCTGGGTGGCCAGGCGGATCCGCTGGGCCTCGCCGCCCGAGAGCGTCATCATCGGGCGATCCAAGGTGAGGTAGGGCAGCCCCACCTCCGCGAGGAACGCGAGCCGCTGGCGCACGCGCAGCAGCACGGCGCTCGCGATCTCTTCGTCTTCGTCGCCGAAGTCGATGGCATCGAGCGCCGCGCGCAGCTCGTGCAGCGGCATCGTGCAGAGCTCGTGGATCCCGTGCTTGCCCACCCGCACCATGCGGGCCTCGAGCCGCAGCCGCTGGCCCTCGCACTCCTCGCAGCTGCGCTGCTCGGTGTAGGCCAGCAGCTCGTCGAGCCCCACCGGGCTCTCGTCTTCGCCGCGCTCGAGCTTGGCGTCGGCCTCGTCGAGCCGACGCTGCACCCACGGCCGCACGCCCTCGAACGGGCCCTCGAGACCGTCGAGCGTGAGCTCGCCGCTGCCCTCGATGAAGGTCACGCGGGCCTCGACCGAGAGCTTGCGCCACGGGGTGTCGAGATCCACGTGCAGCGCCTTGGCCACCGCGGCGATGCGCTTGACGTGGCTCGCCGAGCCGCGGCCGGCCCACGGGTGGAGCGCGCCCTCGGCCAGCGTCTTGCGCTCGTCGGGGACCAGGCGGCTGGGATCGATCGCACGCCGCGTGCCGAGCCCGCCGCAGCGCGGGCACGCACCCTCGGGCGAGTTGAACGAGAACAGCGAGGGCGTGATCTCGGGATACGTGAGCCCATGCTCGAGCTCGGCGTGACGCTGCGAGAGCTCGATGGCCTCGCCCTCGAGCGGCAACAGGCGCAGCAGGCCGCCCGAGAGCTCGGTGGCCGTCTCGATCGAGTCGGCCAGGCGCCCGCGGATCCCGTCCTTGCGCACCAGCCGGTCGACGTAGACCTCGATCGTGTGGCGCTCGAGCGGATCGAGATCGATGTCCTCGCCCAGATCGCGGACCTCGTCGTCGATCGCGACGCGCACGAACCCGCGGCGACGCAGCATGTCGATGAGATCGCGGTGGTGGCCGGGGGCGCGGCGGGCGACCGGAGCGAGCACGGAGAAGCGGGCGCCCTCGGGCAGCGCCATGCCGGCCTCGACCATGTCCTCGATGGTGTGGCGCTGCATCAGCGCGCCCGTGCGGTGGCTGTAGACCTTGCCCACGCGCGCGAACAGCAGCCGCAGGTAGTCGTAGATCTCGGTGGCGGTGCCGACGGTGGATCGCGGATTTCGACCGGGTGGATCCTGAGCGATGGCGATCGCGGGCGAGAGCCCCTCGATCAGATCGGCGTCGGGCTTGGGCAGCTGCGCGAGGAACTGGCGCGCCGACACGCTCAAGCTCTCGACGTAGCGGCGCTGGCCCTCGGCAAAGATCGTGTCGAACGCGAGACTGCTCTTGCCCGAGCCCGAGGGCCCGGTGATCACCACCAAGCGGCCGCGCGGGAGGTCCACGTCCACGCTCTGCAGGTTGTGGGTGCGGGCGCCGCGAATGCGGATCACGGTGGGCTCGTGGAGCGGCGGCAAGCCGTCGTCGACGGGGACCGGGGCGCGACCCCGAGGCTTGCGCCGGGGCGCGGGCGCGGTCGCGGGGGCCTCGAGCTGCGGGCCGTGCTCGCCGGAGTCGGGCGCCGCAGCCACCTTCGAGCGACCGCCGCGACGGCGCGCAGCGGGAGCGGGAACGCGGGAGCTCGCGCTCACGAGCGCCCCCCGCGAGCCATGCGAACCGCGGCCTGCATGCTCGAGACGTCGGCGATCCCGCGGCCCGCGATGTCGAGCGCGGTGCCGTGATCGGGCGACGTGCGCACGAACGGCAGCCCGAGCGTCATGTTCACGCCGTCGGTGAAGTGCACCAGCTTGAACGGACCCAAGCCTTGATCGTGGTACATCGCGAGCACTGCGTCGTAGTGGCCGCGGTAGTGCGCCGGGAAGGCGGCGTCGGCGGGCACGGGCCCGCTGACCTCGGCAAACTCGCAGACGCGACGCAGCTCGGCGACGGCGGGATCGATGATGCGCGACTCCTCGTCGCCCAGCAGCCCGCGCTCACCCGCGTGGGGATTGAGCCCGAGCACCGCCAGCCGCGGCCGCGGCAGCCCCCAGCGCTCGCGCAGTGCCCCCGCGAGCAGCGCTCCGGCGGAGACGATCGCCTCGCCGTGCAGCCGCTGCGCCACCTCGCGCAGCGGCACGTGAATCGTGACGGGCACGACGCGCAGGCGCTCGCCCACCATCAGCATCGCCACCTCGACCCCGCCCGCGCGGTGGGCCAGGTACTCGGTGTGCCCGGGAAAGGCGAAGCCCGCGTCGTGGCACGCCCGCTTGTCGATCGGAGCCGTGACCAACGCCCGCCCGGGGCGCTCGAGCACGAGGTCCACCCCGCGCGCGAGGGCATGCACTTGGGCGGCCCCCGGCTCCTCGGTCGCGATCGGGTCCAAGCACGCTTGAATCCGCGCCCAGCCCGCCAGCGCCCATGGCTGCGGCAGGGCTCGAGCGCTGCGCTCGAGCCACGCCGGGCTCGCGACGACGACGTCCTCGTCGCGCAGCTCCCCCTCCGCGGCCAGACGCAGCAGCAGCTCGGAGCCGATCCCTCGCGGGTCGCCCTGAGTCAGCACCAGAGGGGTGTTGGCGGTTGGGTCCATGGCGCGAAGCAGTCGGACATCCTACCATTGGCACCCTGGTGGAGAACGGCACACGGCAGCGGGCTCGGCCGCGCGCTCGGCTCTGGGGGCGAGGTTGGCGTGCCGCGCCGCTATGGTTGGCGTGCACCCTCATGGCGGGGTTCGGGGCCAGCGAGCCCACGCACGAGCCCGACACCGAAGAGGGCGAGGACGACGAGGAGTCGCCCGCGAGCCGACGCAATCCACGGCTCGGGGGGTTTGGTGAGCCCAGCTCGGCGCCACGTGCCGTCGAGCCGACCGCCGATGCGAGCGTGATGCCGTCGCTGCGCACGCCGCCGGTCGTGAGCACCGGATCGGCGCCGCCGGGGGCCAAGCCGCGCGTGCGCCCGCGAGGCCTGCGTGGACTGAGCGAGGCGTTGGCCGCTCCGCCGATGGTCGACCATCGCCGCCGCCAGGCTCGCACGCAGCGGCCGGAAGATTTCGGAGCCACGCTCGCGACCGGCGAGCGCTTTCGCTTCGACGTGTCGTTCGCGGGCAACCCCGCGGGGCTCGCCGAGGCCGAGATCATCGCCATCGAGGCCGACCCCCGCGGCCCGCTCCCCGCCGGCGCGCCGATGATCCGCATGGAGGGTCACGCCCGCACCAGCGGCGTGGTCTCGCTGCTGGCCACCGTCACCGACGAGATGGTCTCCTACGTCGACGCGCAGACGGGCGCCGCGATCTCGAGCCACAACGTGCTGCACTACGATGGGATCGCGCCGCGCAAGTACAAGCACCGCGACACCAAGCAGGCGTACGAGGGCCGCGGGCAGGTGCGGATCGTCGACACCAAGGACTCCAACGTCGAGAAGAAGCTCCACCACGTGCCGCTCGACACCTACGACTCACTCTCGGTGATGGCGTGGGTCCGCTCGCTACGGCTCGAGAAGGGTGAGCACGCCAAGGCTCACGTGGTCGACGGGCTCACCCTCATGCGCGTGGACATCGAGTCGTTCGGGCGCGATCGCCTCGACCCGATGCCGAGCATGGCCGCCGCGCTCGGGCTCGGCCCCACCGACACCATCCGCATCGACGGCACCATGACCCGCGTCGACGAGCACGGCGCCGCCATCCCCGGCAAGAAGGCCTTCACCATGCGGGCCTGGCTGTCGGCCGACGAGCGCCGGATCCCGCTGGTCATGGAGAGCGACCTGTGGGTGGGGGCGATTCGGCTCGTCATCAGCGGCTACGATCCGCCCACAGGGGAAAACGGTACACCCTGACCCAACCCGGGCGGCCTACGGCGGCCCCGCGCTCCCACCCCTTCGCACCTTCCCGCAAGCCAGCGCCCGAGATCGCGTAGTTGCTGGCCAAGCGGCTCCCACCAAAAAATAGGCCGCGAGCCGGTTTTGGGGCCCTGCGCTCCGCTCTGCCAAGGTATGATCCGCGACGGCCGAACCGCGGGCGCTCACCCCCCTTTTGGAGGGCCGTGCCCGGGAGCCAGCAAGATCGTCATGTCGGAGCGCTACCGCCCACTGTTCAAGCTCGACTCCGGAGGCATGGCCGAGGTCTATGTCGCCGAGGCCGAGTCGATGGCGGGCTTCAAGAAGAAGGTCGCGATCAAGCGCATCCTTCCCGGCCTGCTCAAGGACGATCGCTTCGTCCGCATGTTCCTCGACGAAGCGCGGCTGAGCTTGCACCTCAGCCACGCCAACATCGTCACCGTCTTCGACATCGGCAAGAGCTCGTCGACCTACTTCATCGTGATGGAGTACGTCGAGGGCATCAACCTCAAGGGCATCCTCCAGGAGTTCTCGCGCCGTCGCGTCACGTTCCCGGTGCAGCTCTCGGTGTGGATCCTCAACGAGGTGCTCAAGGGCCTCGACTACGCGCACAACCTCAAGGACCACGAGACCGGGCGCCTGCTCGGCATCGTGCACCGCGACATCTCGCCGCCCAACATCTTGATGTCGTGGAACGGTGAGGTGAAGCTCACCGACTTCGGCCTGGCCAAGGCCTCCACGCAGCTCGAGTCCACCGACCCGGGCGTGGTGAAGGGCAAGTTCTCGTACCTCTCGCCCGAGGCGGCCAGCGGCCTCGAGGTCGACGCGCGCGCCGACATCTTCGCGGTGGGCATCCTCGCCTACGAGATGCTCACCGGCCGCCGCCTGTTCCTCGGCGAGACCGACTACCAAACGGTGCAGCTCGTGCGCGCGGCCGAGGTGCCGAGCATCCGCGAGCAGAACCCCGAGGTCACCCCCGAGCTCGAGGGGATCATCCGGCGCGCGCTCGCCCGCGACCCCGAGCACCGCTACCAGGCCGCCAACGAGCTCGCCGACGACCTGCTCGGGTTCTTGTTCTCGCGCAGCCTCAAGGTCTCGGCGCGCGACCTCACCGAGACGATCGCCGACCTTCGCAAGAAGCGGCCGCCGATCGAAGAGCCCAAGCCCGACGACAGCAACCTCATCGTCAAGCTGATCGAGGACGAGTTCGCCGACTTCCGCTCGCTCGATGCGGCCGAGGACGAAGAGGGGCCACCCACCGGCTCGCAGCCGCTCACCTCGCTGTCCGACTACGACCCCTCCTCGCCGCTCGCCCTCGACGGCTTCGATGCGGGTGACCTCTCGCCCACGCCCACGCTCCCCGGTGAGGCCGAGCCCACGCCGGTGCCCGCGCCTGGCTCGGCGCCCATGCGCGTCGACGGGGCCGAGGACAGCCTCTCGCAGGGCTCGAGCTCCGGGCGCAGCATGAAGGGCCCCGCGCCCAAGCCGGGCATGGGCGCGCTGCCGCTGCTCATGCTGCTGCTGGTGCTGGCCGCGGGCGGAGCCGCGGTCTACTGGTTCGTCGTGCTCGGCAACCAGATCTGAGTGACTGGCCCCGCTCTTCCCGCTCTGCCCACCCTACCCGCCCTACCCGCCCTACCCGCCCTACCCGGGGGGTGCAGGGCCGCGAGACCGGATATCGGCCTGCTTCCGGTGTCCAACCGAGGTAATGCCGATGTCCGCTGCGCGTGCGATCTGGAGCTTGGGGCTGGCGTGCTGTGCTTGTTCGGGCGGGGCCGCGAGTGACGACGATCCAGACCCGAGCGGCGTGTTCCCGCCCGGCGACTCGAGCGGCGTCGAGGCCTCCACCGAGCAAGGCTCGGCGGGAAGCTCGGGTGAAGCCACGGGCCCGCTCGACGGCACGAGCAGCAGCAGCGACGAGGGCGGCGACCCGTGCCTGTTCTGCGATGCACCCAATCAGCAGTGCATCGACGAGCAGTGCGTGACGACGTGCCAGGGCCAGCAGCCCGATCCGTGCGGCCCCGCGCAGGTCTGCGACGTGATCAGCGGCGAGTGCCACGACCCCGACGCCGCCTGCACGCTGGCGGGCGAGCCCGAGGCCTGCGGCGACCGCCAGTGTGGCGCGGGCTCGGTGTGCAACGGCCAGGGCACGTGCATCCCGGTGGCCCCGTGCGGCGACGTGGCGTGCCTGGCCAGCGGCGAGTGCTGGGGTACCTACTGCGCGTGCGAGCGCACCATCGATTGCGCCCCGCCGGCCGAGGCCGATCTCAACGGTGCGTTCGCGACCGAGATCGGCGGCCTCGAGTTTGCGGACGACTGCACCGCGTGGATGGTCACGCTGCGCAGCGGCACCGACTACGTCCGCCGCCTCACCCCGGACGGCACGCTCACCCAGTGGGCCGGCGTCTCCAACCTCAACATGGGCGAGGTGAAGGTGCTGAAGGCGGTCACGCCACCGGCCGCGCTCACCCTCGATCCCGCCGTGACGCTCGTCGCGGGACCGAGCCCGGCGAGCGCCTCGGCGCGGCCAGCCAGCCTCGTCGGCGGGCGCGCCAGCGAGGTCGAGGGCCTGGGTGAGGTGGCGATCACGTACACGTGCTGCAGCACCTGCGGCTGCTTCACCGATCCGCCGCAGGGCGTGGCGCGCCTCGTCGAGGACGACATGGCGAACCCGCTGCCGATCGTGATCGAGGCCGTGGTCACCCAGGGCACGGGGCCGTTCGGCGCGGCCTCGGCCGATGCCGGGCCCTTCGGCCTCACCTGGGGCATCGACCGCGTGCTCTACGTCGGCAACAGCACCGCCAACGGCGACATCGTCACCGCCGATCTCGACATGCAGACCCAGAGCGCGCTGACCACCCTCGCCGGGCGCATCACCGCCGGCGCGCCGATCAGCGCGGCTCACCTGCTGTTCGCGATCGAGGGCGGCGAGGTGTACCGCTTCAACGTGCTCACGCTCGCGGCCGAGCTGCTCACCGATCTCGGCACCGACGTCACCAGCCTCAGCCACGACGCCTTCGACGGGCGCGTGTACGCCGGGCTGCGCAGCCTCGAGGTCGTCGTGCTCGACCCCCACACCGGCGCGATCGAGCCGTTCGACACCATGCCCGGCCGAGGGCGGGTCACCGTGAGCCCCAACGGCCAGCTGTGGTTCTCGCCGGTGGCCTACCTCGAGGCCAACCCGATCATGGCCTGGGCGCTGCCCAACGCGTTCTAGCGCCCGTCATGGCGCTATGGCGTGGGGTACGGGGTGCCCGGTACGCCGATCTCCACGCGATAGATTCCGCCGGGGAAGCCCGCCGCATAGAGGCTCAGCGGATCCCAGCCGGGGCCGCTGCCCCACACCACGTTGGCCACGTTGGTGGGGAACTGCTGCACGAGCACCTCGGGATCGCCGATCGCCACCCCCGCTTCGTCGAGGTAGATGCGACGGAGCCGCGCGCTGCCCTGGTCCATCGAGTAGAGATTGCCGCACGCGTCGAGGTTGAGGCCGTCGAGGGCCGCGCCCGGGATCGACGCGACCATCGCGATGGCTCCCGGCGTTCCATCGGGGTTGATCACCACCGAGCGGATCAGGCCCGGGCCATAGTTGGTGAAGAACAGCATCCCGCGCTCGGTGTCGAGCACGATGCCGTTCGAGCTCGAGGCGCTGCCGCCGGTGACGATGTCGTCGACGCTCCCGTCGGCGTTGAAGCGGCGCACGGCCGAGCCGTTGGTGAACCACACGTTGTCGTCGAAGTCGGGCCACAGGCCGTTCACGCCCCCCGCATTGGCGAGCAGCGTGCTCGCGTCGTTGACCACGCGGATCTGGCCCAGGCTGAACTTGGCGGCCAGCAGCTCGCCGTTCCCGCGAAAGCGCAGGCCGTAGCCGGGGCCGCCGTCGGCCCAGCTGTCGACGATGCTCCCCGCGGGATCGACCAGCCGCACCTCGGTGCCGTTCTTGCCCGCCACGTTCCCCTGCCCGTCGAACGCGATGTCCTCGGTGCCATTGAAGATGGTGCCCGCCTCGAACACTTCCTCGACCGCGAGCGGACCCGGGGCGATCGCGTCGCAGTCGATGCCCGCGGTGTCGGTCTCGGTCTCTGCGCCCGTGCTCCCGCTGGTGGAGTCGGCCACGCTCGTGTCGGAGGAGCCGCTCGAGCTGCTGGTCAGCGGGCCCGACGAGGTACTGGGGTCGAGGGTCGACGCGGTCGTGCTGCTCCCCGCGGCCGTGCTGGAGCCTCCGCTGCCGCTGCTCGAGCCCGTGCCCTCGCCGCCCGCTCCGTCGTCGCCACACGCAGCGCCGAGCACCGCACACGCCAAGATCATCGTCATCGAAGGCCGGATCATGGGGGGACGCTACGCCAGCCCGCGCGCCGGCTCAACGGCCGGCGACACTCCGCCCTGCGCGGCACGTGGTCGGCGAGTAGACTCGCGGCCGCGATGAGCGGAATCGGCGTGCGCATGCCCTTGCTCCTCCTCGTGCTGCTGTGGGGGCTCGGCCCGCGCGTGGCCGCGGCCGCCCCCACCGAGGCTACGGTGCGCATCGATCTGATCACCGTGGGCCCCGGGGATGCGCTGCTCACCCGCGCCGGCCACGTGGCGCTGATGGTGACCGAGACGCTCCCCGACGGTCGCGAGCTGAGCCGCGGGTACAACTACGGCGACACGGATTTCTCGGACGCGAGCGTCCCGCTGCGCTTCTTGTTCGGCGAGCTCACATTCTTCCTCGCTGCGACCGGGGACCTGTACGACACCACCGAGCACTACGGCCTCTTGCAGGATCGCGATGTGTATCGGCAGCGGCTCGCGCTCAGCGAGGGCCAGGCCCGCAGCGTGGCGGAGCACCTGGCCGCGCAGGTGCTCCCCGAGCATCGCGAGTACCGCTATCACTATCTCGAGGCCACGTGCAGCACCAAGGCCCGCGACGTGCTCGACGAGGCCACCGGCGGTGCGCTGCGCGAGCAGCTCGAGGCACAGCTCGATCCATGGACGGTGCGCGACTTCCAGCAGCTGACCTTCGCCGGCGACCCCGTGCTCGGCTTGGTCGGCGATCTGATGTTCGGGCGCATGCACGATCGACCGATCAGCCGCTACTACGCGCTCATGTGGCCCGAGCGCATGCGTACCGCGCTCATGGAAGTGAGGGTGCCCGACCCGGCGGGCGGTGCGGGCCTCGTTGCGCTGGCCGGGCCGCCGGAGCAGCTCGCGGCTCGAGGGGGCCCGCCGATCAGTCGGCAGCGCAACCCGATCACGTGGATCGTGGCGCCGCTCGTGCTCGCGTGGGCGCTGCTCGGGGGCTGGTGGGTGGCGCGTCGCGGTCGCAGCCGGCCGCGCCTCGCCGCGGCGTGGTTGGTGAGCTGGTCGCTGCCCGCGGGGCTGGTGGGCGCCGCGATCGTCGTGCTGCAGCTCGGGTCCTCAGTGCCGCAGCTGCGCAGCAACGAGCTGATGGCGAGCTTGCTCGTCAGCGATCTGCTGCTCGTGGGCCTGGCGTGGCGATGGTGGCGGAGGCGAGCGCTCGTGTGCCCGCGCTGGCTGCCGAGCTACGCGGTGGTGCGGCTGGTGGTCGTGGGCGCAGCCGTGGGTGCACGCGCGCTGGGGCCACTGATCCAGCAGCCGTGGATCGTCCCGCTCGCCAGCCTCGGCTGTGGCCTCGCGCTGCTGGGCATCGTGCGGGCGCTACGCGGCGGCGTCAGCGAGCGCGAGCCGCCAGCGTCGGCGACCACGGGAGCCAGCGCTCGCGCCACAGCGCCGTGATCATCGCCTGATAGCGCCGCGTCTCCTCGGGCAGCTCCGCCTCACCCCGTCGGTAGGCCGCCACCCGTCCGGGGCCCGCGTTGTAGGCCGCGAGCGCGAGCGGCAGCTCGCCGTAGTGCTCGAGGTGTCGCGCCATGTACCAGGCCCCGAGATCGAGGTTGTACGCGGGCTCCTCGAGCCGCCGCGACGTGGGCTCGGGCAGGCCACGCACGCGTGCAATCTCGGCGGCCGTCGAGGGCATCAGCTGCAGCAAGCCACGTGCGCCCGCCGGGCTGCGGGCATCGGCGCGGCCACGCGACTCCGCGTAGACCATGATCGCGAGCAGCCCGGGCTCGACCCCGTGGCGCCGAGCCGCGCGCTCGATCTCGGGCGCGTGGCGTCGCACCGAAGCGGGGAGCCAGGCCACGCCGAGCGGATCGGCGGTCGAGGTCACCAACGGGGTCGAAGTGACACGACCCAAGCCGAACGCGAGCGCCGCGACCACGCCGAGCACCGCGAGACGGGCCGCCCAGCGTCGCGACCGACGAGCCCGCCGCGGTCGCACCAAGCGGAGCACCCGCGCGCGCAGCCCCGAGCCGCCGAGGCCGAGCGTGAGCGCCGGCGAGGGTCGCTGGCGCCAGGCCTCGAGCTCGACCAGCGCCCGCGCGTAGGGCAGCGGCGACTGATCGCCCGCGCGCAGCACCGCATCGTCACACGCGTGCTCGCGCTCGGCGCTCAGCCGCCACGACAGCCACCAGACCGCCGGGTTGAAGAACAAGACCAGCTCGATCGCGACCTGGCCGAGGTGTAGCCAGGGATCGAGGCGGCGCAGGTGCATCAGCTCGTGGGCCAGCGCGGCCTCGACGACCTGCGGGGCTACGCCGCCGAGCAGGCCCACGGGGAGCAGCACGAGCGGGCGCAGCACCCCGAGGACCAGCGGTGCATCACACACCGGCGAGAGCGCGACTCGAGGCGTGCGCACGCCGAGGGTCTCGGCCAGGGTCTGCACGCGAGCCAACCACTCGGCCGGGAGCGGCACCGCCGTGCGTCGCAGGGCTTGCACGGCCCGCCACTGGCTCGCGGTGCGCAGCGACATCAGCAGCAGGCCGACGAGCCAGCCGACCAGGACGTACGAGATCCAGCGCGGCGCCGCGACGATCGAGAGGTCGATGCCGGTCACCGCGGGAGCCCCGGGCCACGACGCGACCGCACCCGCGCTCACGCTCGCGCTCGACGGCAGCCCGAGCCCCGGCACCCCGCCGAGCCAGGTGACCACCAGCCCGATCGGCACCGCGGCCAGCGTCGCCGCTCGGATCGCATGACGCGTGCTCGCGCGCTCGGCCACGGCGAGCTCCAGCAGCCACCCCACGGCCGCGATCAACGGCGCCTGCCACAGCGAGGCGACGAGCGCCTCGGCCCACGCCACCAGGCTCGCGCTCATGACTCACCGCCCGACTTGCCGCCCGACTTACCGCCCTCGCGCTCGAGCTGATCGAGCACCGCGCGGATCTCCGCCAGCTCTCGCGCCGACGCGCGCTTGCTCGAGAGCGCACGCAGCACCAGCGCCGAGGTCGACCCCGAGAACCCGCGCTCGAGCAGCTCGTCGAGCCAGCGCCGCTGCATCGCGCGCTGCTCGACCGCCGCCGTGTACACGTGGCTGCGCCGCGACTCGTCCCGCAGCAGCAAGCCCTTGTGCGCCATGATCTGCATCAGCTTGAGCACCGTCGTGTATCCGGTGCCGCGCTCGGCCAGCGCTTCGTGCACGTCTCGGACCGTCGACGGGCCTCGCGCCCACAACACGGTGAGGATCGCCGTCTCGGCCTCGGTCGGGCGCGGGGGCTCGTCGGCCATCGGGTTGGATCATACGATGGTTGTCGTAGGACCGCACGACACCCGCTCGCGCCCGAGCAAAGATGCACACTCCGGATCCTGGGCAATTCAGTCGAGACCGAATGCCCAGGTTCACGGATTGGAGTGATCGAGCCAGGTCAGCTCAGATGCAGATGCCAAAGCCGCAGTTTTGCTGCGTGCACCCGGCGAGCTGTCCGGTCGGACTCATCGGGTCCATGAAATTCACCATGCACATGTTCTGGCAGGTGAACGCCGCCGCGCCGCCCATCTCCTGGATGCACTCCTGGAAGCACTGGCAGCCGCCCGAAGGGTCGTTGTTGCAGCCGTCGAGCTCGTCGCAGCACATGTCCTTCACGCACATCGCACATGCGTCATCGGCTGGGTCTGGATTGCAGATCTCCGGGCTGCCCGTATCACCGCTCGACTCACCCGAGGTCGTGCCGGGCTCGTCCGTCGTGCTTCCGGGCTCGTCGGTCGTGGAGCCGGGCGTGGTGGAGTTCGTGGTCGACCCGGTCATCGCGGTGGTCGCGGGGCCCTCGGTCGTATCCACCTCCGTCGTGGCGGGACTGGTGGTGGAGGTCCCGCCGGTGCTGCCGGTGCTGCCAGCCGAGGCACCCGTGGTGCCGCTGTCGTCGCCGGGGCAGCCGGTCAGGAGAAGGAGGAATCCAACGGTGAGGGTCGAGATGGTACGCATGGCGAAAGCTCTCCAAGTGGGGATTTGCGGGCGAATGGTCTCACGGGCCGCCGAGGAGCGGCAATCTTCGAGCCCAAGCGCAGCGCGGCCTGGGCCTCACCGCGCACGGGACTTCGCACTCCACGCAGCTGCGCTGGATATCGAGGTGCACCGATCGTAGGCGGGCCTACGCCTTCGACTCTGCCAACACCTGCGCCTTGAGCTTGCTGCGGCTCACCTTGCCCGAGGCGGTCTGCGGCAGCTCATCGACCACCACGAACCGCTTGGGTACGCGCACGAACGGCATCGAGGCCAAGCAGTGCGACTTGAGCGCGGCGACCTCGAGCGTGACGCCGTCCTTCGCGATCACGTAGGCCTCCACGCGCTCGCCGAGCATCTCGTCGGGTACGCCGATCACCGCGACCTCCTGCACCCCGGCGCAGCGATGCAGCACGTCTTCGATCTCCTGCGGGAAGATGCGCTCGCCGGCGCTCTTGATCATCTCGGAGCTGCGACCCACGAGGAACAAGTGCCCGTCCTCGTCCACGCGGCCGAGATCGCCGGTGCGGAGCCGACCCTGCGCATCGATCTTGCCGAGCTCGCGCTCGTCGCCGGAGACGTAGCCCTTCATGATGTTGGGGCCGCCCGCCGCGACCTCGCCGACCACGTTGGGACCCACGGGCTCCTCGTTGGGACCGAGGATCTCGAGCTTCACGTTGGGCAGCGCGCGCCCCACCGAGCCGACCTTCACGAACAGCTCGTCGGGGCCGATCCAGGTGATGCGCGGGGCGGCCTCGGTCTGGCCGTAGGCGAGGTGGATGCCCACGTTGGGCAGCGCCTCGCGCAGCTGCTCGAGGCCGGAGGGCGAGAGCGCACCGCCGGTGATGAGCACGTACTCGAGCTGGGGCGGGGGCTGCTGCGCGAGCTTGGAGCGATCGAGCAGCTGCTTGAAGTGGTAGGGCACGCCCGAGAACCCGCGCACGCCAGACTTCACCAGCTCGGCGTGCACCTTGGCCGGGAACGTGAACCCGGCCGAGAACACCACGGTGCCGCCGGTCATCGCGTGCATGAGCTGCTGCATGCGGCCGTGGATGTAGTAGAGCGGCACGACCATCAGGATGCTGTGGTCGGCGGTGAGCCCCATGAGCTCGTTGGAGGCCTGCAGGTTGGTGATGAAGTTCTCGTGCGAGAGCATCACCCCGTTGGGGCGGCCCGTGGTGCCCGAGGTGTAGACGATCATCGCCACGTCGTCGGCCACGATCGCGGGATCGGGGGCGCGCCCCGAGCCCTCGGCCTCGAGCGCCTCGAGCGTGGCGATCCGCAGGCCGTGCGCGTGCGCGGCCGGCTCGCCCTCGGCCATGGTGAACACGAGCTCGGGCAGGCGCAGGCCCGCCTCGCCGCCGTGCTTGGTCAGCTGCTTGGGGTCGAGCACCAGGGCCTTGGGCTTGGCCTCGTCGAGCACCGCCTGCAGCACGTCGCGGCCGGCGAGCGTGGGCATGTCGACCGACTGCGCGCCGGTCTTGAGCACGCCCCAGAACCACACGACCGGCGCGAGGCCGTTGTCGCACAGCAGCGCGACGCGATCGCCGGGGCCCACGCCTCTGGCGTGCAGCGCAGCCGCCACGCGATCGCTGCGGCGATCGAGCTCGGCGAACGTGACCTGGGCGTCGGGGAAGATCGCCGCGAGCCGGTCGGGATGCGCCTGGGCGCTGTGACGGAGCAGATCGAAGATGAACACGGACGGCCTCCAGTCGCTGGTCACGGGTCACCGGCGCGCGAGCGCGACGAGCGGGCGCGGACCGAGCCCTCGCTCGGCACGATCCGCGGCTCGCCGTCGGCTCGGCTCAGGACTTCTTGTTGCGATCGATGTAGGCCACGATCTTGGCGATCGAGCCGAAGTTGTCGGGCGTGATGTCGTCGATCTCGACGTCGAAGCCGCAGTCGCCCTCGATCCACACGACGAGCTCCATGATGGCGGTGGAATCGATGACCCCGGCGAGGCTGGTGTCGGCCTCGATCTTGGTCTCGCCGCTCGATAGCTCGGTGCGGATGTACTGGGTCAGTTTCTCTTGGATGTCGGACATGGTCTTTTGTTGCTCTCGACAAGAGGCGGTCGTGAAGAAAGGAAGGTCAGCCCGCTGCGCGGAGCTCGACGGGTTCGCCGATCCGAAGGCGCTCGATGGTCTGTCGCGCGACGTCTACACCCAAGCCTGGGGCATCGAGCGGCGTCGCGATGGCAGGATTCTCGGCATCTTCGGAAGGCGCGCGCAGAATGTCCTCCTCGAGAAGGAAGCGATTTTGCCCCTTTCCATCGAGACAGGCAAACCCGGGGACGCAGCGCCCAAAGACCTCGGCTACGCGTGACAATACGCCCGACTCGCCCACGAGCGTGCCCAGGTGCACCGCGATCGCAGCCGCGCGCGCGCGCTCCACGATGGCGAGACTGGCCAGCACCCCGCCGTGCTTGCCCGGACGCACGTTGAAGATGTCGGCCGCCCCGGCGGCCACGAGCGCGTCGGCGTCGGCGACCGAGCACAGCGCCTCATCGGCCATCACCGCGATGCCCGTGCGCTCACGCAGGGCTCGCATGCCGGCGAGATCCCCCGCCGCCACCGGCTGCTCGATCGAGGCGATGGCCACCTGCGCGGCCTCGATCGCGCGCAGCCGCTCCACCGCTTGGTCCACGCTCCACGCCATGTTGGCATCGAGCCGCAGCGGCACGCGCATCACCTTGGCGATCGCGACCAGCCGCTCGACATCGTCGTCGCGCCCGACCTTCACCTTGACGTGCGTGTGCCCGCGAAAGCGCAGCGCCATGCAGTGCTTGCGCAGCTCGTCGGTCGCGACCTCGAAGCCGATGATGATGCCCGGCGGCAGCGAAGGACCCGCGCCGCCGCCCAGCACCGCGGCCAGCGAGAACCCGTGGCGCCGCCCCGCCAGATCGAGCAGCGCGAGCTCGAGCCCGCCGAACGCGGCCAGATCGCGGTCGCGCCCGACCTGCGGCAGCGCCTCGCGAATCCAGCCCTCGACCGCCGCGCGATCGGACAGCGTGCGCCCGAGCAGCCGCTGCGCCAGCGCCGGCCCCCGCTGCGTCATCACGCCCTCGATGGTCTCGCCGGTCACGTAGGCGCGCGGCAGGATCTCGCCCCAGCCCACCCCGCCCGCCTCGTCGCACAGCTCCACGAACACCGCGTCGCTGCAGCTGCGCTCGGAGCGAGCGTGGCCAAAGCTCCCGCGAAACGGGATCTGCACGCGGTGCAGGCGGGCCGCCTCAATCCGCATGGAAGCGCTCTACGATTTCGAGCTGATCGACGAAGTAGGCGTCACGCGTGAGGTGGGTGGGCTTGAGCTGCGAGTCACTCGTGCCCCCCGCGAGTCGCTGGCGACGGCGGGCCTCGTAGGCGCCGGGCCGCACGAGCCACAGCTCGGGGGCCGCCAGCCGCTGCGAGGAGCGCTTGGACCCGTACTCCATGTTGTGCTGCTCGAGCGCCTCGTCGAGGCGGCGCGGGAATTCGGCGAGCACCGAGCGATCGGCCTCGCGCTGGAGCTCCACCATGGCCACGTAGTGCGGGAAGCCATGCTTGGCCGGGGCCAGCGTGAACGACTCGACGCGCAGGCCCAGCTGCTCGGCCACGTCGGAGACCGCGGCGGTCACCTGGTCCTCGGTGAGCTTCTCGCCGGTGAGCGAGCAGGTGGAGCCGGAGCGATGGAGGAACTCGATCACCGGCGTGCGCTGCTCGAAGCGCACCACCCGCACCACGTCGCCGATGTCGTAGCGGTACAGGCCCGAGGCATTGGACAAGATCAGCACATAGGTGCGGCCCACCTCGAGCTCGTGGGGCGAGAGCACCGTGGGATCGGGGTGGTCGTGCTCGTCCTCGGGCACGAACTCGTAGAAGTTGGCTCCGATCGCGAGCGCGCCGCCGCTGGTGCCGTCTTCGATGGGGATCGCCATCACGCCCTCGGAGGCCATGAGGATGTAGTCGCGCTGCGCCACGCCTTCGAAGTGGGGGGCGAGCAGCTCGATGTACGGCGCGAGCATGGGGCTGCGCCAGCAGATCGCGAGCGCCAGCGCCGGCCACAAGCGGTGGGCGAGCAGCGCCGGGGCCTGGCCGGGGCCGAGGCCCTGCAGCGCCCGCAGCTCGGCCGCCCGCGCCGGGTTGCCGGGGTAGCGTGCGGCCACGTAGGTGCGCACGTCGTCGCCGATCGACAGGCCGGCGCCGCTGATGCCCCCGTGCTCGATGTCGGCGATCAGCGGCTCGGCGTACTGCGCCACCTTCTGGAACAGCAGCAGGATCGTGCTCGGGTTGAGCGTCATGATCACCGCGAACTCTTCCTCGAGCAGGATGCGGGCGATCGCGTAGTAGCGGCTGTCGGAGTCGCCGATCTGGGCCACCGACTTGGGGATGATCGGCTGCTCGCGCAGCTGCGTGGCGCGGGTGACCCCGGCCCAGTAGGCGCTCTCGGAGCTGCACGGCAGCCCGCCGGGGGAGCGCACCGCCTTGCCCGAGTCGGAGAAGTTGGTGACCATCCGCCCCGCCTTCGCCGCGGCGTGGGACTCGAACACCATGCTCCAGTAGATCCCGAACGTGCGGCTCTTGTTGCGCACGAACCGGTTGGTGACCGGGATGTACTTGGCGCGCGACGTGGACCCCGAGGTGAGGAAGAAGCGCTTGATGGCGTCGCCCGTGACCAGCCCCTGCTCGCCGGTCTGCACGGTGCGCTCGATGAGCTCGGCAAACCCGTCGTAGCTGGAGATCGGCACCGCGCGGCGGTAGTCCTCGAGCGTCTCGAGCTTGCGAAAGTCGAAGCGTCGACCGAGCTCGCAATCGACGTTGGGCGCGAGGATGTGCTCGCGCAGGAACTCCGCCTGCACGCGCTCGGGCTCGTGCAAGCTGGCCAAGAAGGACTGCGCTTCGCGTGATGCGAACATGCCGGTCACACTCCTAGCGCGTCCCGGGCCCACGCGTCGAGCCGCTCGCCGAGCGCCTGTGGAGCATCGAATTGGAGCCCGTGGGACCCCGGCAGCCGCGCCGCGCGAACCTGCTCGGGGGGCAGGCGGGCGAGCTCGGCGAGGATCGCGTCGTTGTCGGTGGTCACGTCGTTCTCGGCGAGCGCCACGAACACCGGGGGGGCGACCTTGCGCAGCCGCAGGCGGGCCGCGAGCGAGAGCCGCGTGGACACATCGAGGAAGCGCGGCGTGAACCGCCGCCAGCGCGCGGCATCGCGACGGATGAACCCGTCGAGGGCCGGACCATCGGTGAACATCTCGTCTTCGATGGGGCTGTCGAGCACGGGCGCGCCCGGGGGCAGACCCTTGGCTTGCTCGGCCAGGCTGCGCATGCGCTCGCCGAGCGCCGCCGAGGGATGGAGGCCCGGCGTGAGCAAGGCCAAGCCGTCGACGGCGTCGCCGAGGCGCAGCGTGAGGTGCACGGCCAGGATCGCGCCCCAGCACCAGCCCACGATCACCAGCGGGCGCCCCGGCGCGCGGCCGGCCTCGACCTGGCGGCGGGCGTCGTCGATGAGCGCCTCGGCCGAGGCCGTGTCCTCGCTGGCTCCCTCGAGCACCCCGGCCTCGCTCGCGACGTAGTTGAGCCCGCTGCCGCGGCGCTCGAGCCCGATCACCCGGTAGCCCAGGCCGCACCACACGTCGGCCAGCGGGCGAAACCACGCCGTGTTGCTCATCACGCCGCTGAGCACGGCCAGCGTGGCGCGGGGCGGGCCCTGTCGCTCGGTCCACACGCGGTAGCGCAGCGCGTCCGTGTCCGCGGAGGCCGGCAGCGTGGCGATCGTCTCACCCGCGGTGGGCGCGAGCAGATCCATGACCCGAGTCAGTCCATCACGAAGCCACCGTCGACGTTGATCGCCTGTCCGGTGATGCCTCGCGCTTCGTGCGACATGAGGAACACGCACGTCGCCGCCATCTCGCGTGCGGTCATGATGCGCCCCTGCGGATTCTCGGCGATGATGCCCGCCAGGTACTCGTCGGCCGTCTTGCCGAACATCTTGGCGCGCTGCGCCATCGACTCGCGCACCATCTCGGTGTCCACGTGCCACGGGCACACCGCATTGACGGTGATGCCGAGCTTGGCCACCTCGCGCGCCACCGACTTGGTGAAGCCGATCATCGCGGCCTTGGAGGAGGCGTAGGCCGAATTGTACGAGGCGCCGACCTTGGCCGACACCGACGACACGTTGATGATGCGCCCCGATTTCTGGCGGATCAGCCGCTTGAGCACGACCCGGGTCAGCCGCACCATCGCGAACACGTTGACCTCGTAGAGCTCGTGCCAGCGATCGTCCTTGGACATGACGAGGTTGGCCACGTAGTTCATCGCCGCGTTGTTCACCAGCACGTCGACGCGCCCGAACTCCGCCATCGCCGCGTCGACCACCGCCGCCGCCGATTCCGGCACCGCGAGATCACAGGGGAAGGCCAGCGCCTGGCCACCGGCCTCGCGAATGGTCTGGGCGACCGCTTCGAGCTGCGTGGCGGTGCGGGCCACGAGCACCACGCGGGCACCCGCCTCCGCGGCCACCACGGCCACTTCCTTGCCGATCCCGCGCCCGGCCCCAGTGATGATGACGACCTTGTCCTGCAGCTCCACCTTCACGCGTCGTTCCGTCCCTTGCTCGGGCGGTACTCTGGCACGGATCGAGCGCACGGATCGAGCACGCGGATCGAGCCCGCGAAACGGCGCCGAACGCCCGTGAGTGACCTCAATGATGGCACCCGCCCGGACCCAAACCGCGGCGGACCCGCAGCGTCGCTCGGGCTAGAGTCCCGCGTCCCATGGTCGACCATCCGCTCTACAAGACCGCTCCCGCCGATGTCCACAAGGTGCTCGGCCGCTGGCTCCTCACCGACGGGTTCTCGTTCGTCTACGACGCCGAGCGCAGCCACGATGCCTTCATCGTCGACGCGATCACCGGCAACGAATACCTCGACCTGTTCTCGTTCTTTGCGAGCATGCCGATCGGGCACAACCACCCCGGGCTGCACGACGCCGACTTCCTCGCGCGCCTGCAGCGGGTAGCCGTGGTCAAGCCCAGCAACTCCGACCTCTACACCCCCGCGATGGCCGATTTCGTGGAGACGATGGGGCGCACCATGCCCTCGTCGTTCGCGCACATGTTCTTCATCGAGGGCGGCGCGCTCGCGGTGGAGAACGCGCTCAAGGTCGCGTTCGACTGGAAGGTGCGCAAGAACATGGCCAAGGGCCTGATCCCGCGCGAGGGCGATCAGCAGCTCGGCACCCAGGTCATTCACTTTCGCACCGCGTTCCACGGGCGCTCGGGCTACACGCTCTCGCTCACCAACGGGTTCTCGATCGAGAAGACCCACTACTATCCCAAGTTCCCCTGGCCGCGCGTCACGACCCCGGCGCTGCGCTTCCCGCTCGACGAGCACAACCTCAACTCCACCGTCGCCTCCGAGGCGCTCAGCCTCTCGGAGATCCGCAAGGCGTTCGCCGACAACCCCAACCAGATCGCCGCGATCATCATCGAGACGATCCAGGGCGAGGGCGGCGACAACCACTTCCGCTCGGAGTACCTCCAGGCGCTGCGCGACCTGTGCGACGAGCAAGAGGCGCTGCTGATCTTCGACGAGATCCAGTGCGGCATGGGCATGACCGGCAAGTGGTGGGCCTTCGAGCATCACGGCGTGACCCCCGACATCTTCTGCTTCGGCAAGAAGGCCCAGGTGTGCGGGATCGCCTCGACCGCCCGCGTGGACGAGGTCGCGTCGTGCTTCCAGGTGTCGAGCCGCATCAACTCCACGTGGGGCGGCAACCTGGTCGACATGGTGCGATGCACCCGCTACATCGAGATCATCGAGCAGGACGCGCTGCTCGAGAACGCGACCGCCGTGGGGGCCTACCTGCTCGAGCGCCTGCTCGAGCTCCAGGACAGCTACCGCATGGTCAGCAACGTGCGCGGCCGCGGGCTCATGTGCGCGTTCGATCTGCCCAACACCGCCCAGCGCGCCCGGGCCCTGCAACTGCTGGCCGAGGCCAAGGTGCTGCTGCTGCCGGCCGGCTCGCAGAGCATCCGCTTTCGCCCGGCGCTCGACACCAAGCGCGAGCACATCGACCTGGCGATCTCGCGCATCAAGCTGGTCCTCGACAAGCTGCTGTTCTAGTTTGGCCCCCAAAACATCCAGGGCACTCGAGCAACCAGATGCCCCCAAGGGGGCTTCTTCCTCGCTCCAGCCAACGTCCAGCGGAGATCCCGATGCGCTTCCTCTTCCTGATCCCGGACTTCATCCCTCCCGGGCCGCGCGCGCGGCTGCTCGCCGCGTGGCAGCGGCAGCGGTTCCTCGCGTTCAACCCCACGGTACGGAGCGTGTTTGGCCATCCCTTCTTGCGCACCTCGGTGGTGTGGGGCGGCACCCTCAACAACATGCGCCACTGCTGGATCGCGCGGCAGCTCGGGGCCGAGGCCGCGCTCGTGA
The DNA here is from genome assembly GCA_041600735.1 of Nannocystaceae bacterium. GTDB lineage: Bacteria > Myxococcota_A > Polyangia > Nannocystales > Nannocystaceae > Paraliomyxa. The sequence continues at coordinate 5,080 of JBFIJN010000009.1, read as the reverse complement.
CCCTCAGCGGCAACGACAGCTACGGCAAGACCTGGCGCATCCTCGACCTGCCGTTCGTCAAGTGGTCCGAGCGTCGCCCCGACGACGTGATCCTGGTGCCCGACTTCGCCTCCGACGTGATCGACAGCATCGAGGGCCGCGTCATCGCGTACATGCAGGTGCCGATCCACATGCGCCAAGACTTCGACTGGCGCTCCGAGCGGATCACGATGTGGACCGACTCGCCGTTCATGCTCGAGCTCTGCAACAAGGCCTACCCCGGCAAGCACGTGCCGATCGTGCCCAACATCGTCGATGACGAGGTGTTTCCGTTCATCCCGCAGGAGCACCGCGAAGAGGGGCTCGCGTTTGCGTTCCCGCGCAAGGGCCCCGAGTACATCGCCGAGACCCGCCGGATCTATCGCGAGCTCGGCGGGCGCTTCTGGCACTTCGAGCTGATCGACGGCGTGCCGCTCATGGATCTCGCCAAGGAGATGCAGCGCCCGCAGCTGTTCTTGGCCTCGGGCGACATCGAAGGCTGCGCCCTGCCCCCGCAAGAGTCGATGGCGGCCGGCATCGTGGTGATCGGCAAGAACGCCCGCGGGGCCAACTTCGCGATGGAGCACGGCAAGACCTCGTTCGTGGCCAACACCCCGGAGGAGGCCGCCCACTGCCTGGTCGAGGCCGAGGACCTCGCCAAGCGCAAGAGCATCGCCGAGGCGGCGCACGAGCACATCAGTCGCTACTTCCCGCGCAACGAGCCCACCGAATTCTGGCGCCAGAACCTGCGCGACTTTGCATGACCGCCGCAACCAACGAGCTGCGAGCAGCCGCCTCGGTGCCCCCCACGGGGGGCTTGGGCCGGGTCGCCCAGTAGGCTAGCGCCGAGGCGACCGCATGACCGCGATCAACATCAAGACCCTGGGTCGCAGCTCGATCACCACCGGGATCGTGCAGCTGTGGCGCATCGTCTCGCGGCTGATCCTCACCCCGCTCATCCTCCACAAGCTGGGGTGGGCGGGCTACGGCGCGTGGACGCTGGTGTTCAGCGTCGCGGCCTATGTCCAGATGACCAACGCCAGCTTCGGGCTGGCCTACACCAAGTTCACCGCCGAGTGCGTGCGGCATCGTCGCTTCGACGAGCTCACCCACATCATCGGCTCGGGCATCACCGCGGTGGGCTCGATCGCGATCTTGGGCCTGCTGGCCGCGTGGCGCTGGGGCGAGCCGCTGCTGCGCTGGCTCTCGGTGCCCGAGGACCTCGTGGTCGACGGCGGCCTCGCGCTGGTGATCGTGCTCGGCGTGCTCGTGCTGCGCATGACGATGGGCTGCTGCCTCGAGATCCTCGGCGGCCTCCAGCGCATCGACCTCACCCAGCGGCTCAACGCGCTCGCCTACCTCATCGAGTTCATCGTCACCCTCCCCTTCTTGCTGTGGGGCGAGGGCATCTGGGGCGGGCTCGTGGGTCTCGCGATCGGCCATGCCTCGGGGCAGGTGGTGATCAACATCGCCGCCTACTCGATGGTGCGCGTGCGGCTGCCGCAGGTGCGCATCACCCCGCTCGCGATCTCGCGCGACGGCCTGCGCAAGGTGATGAGCGTGGGCGGCCGCTTCCAGCTGCTGTGGGCCGTCAACACGATCGTGATGCAGGGGGTCAAGTTCCTGATCTCCAAGCTCGTGGGCGTGGAGGCGGTGGGCATCTACGATCTCGCCGACAAGCTCATCAACCTGGGCAAGACCGCCTCGGAGGCGGTGATCGCCCCGCTGATGCCCGCGTTCGCCAGCCTGCAGGCGGGCGGCGAGCGGCTGCGCGAGCGCATGCTGTTCCTCAAGGGCTCCAAGGCCGACGCGCTGATGGGCGGGGCCTCGTTCACGTTCCTGGCCATGCTCGCGCCGGCGATCCTGCTGCTGTGGACCGGTGCGCCCGGCGAGCAGATCGAGAAGGCGGCGTGGACCCTGCGGGTGCTCGCCCCGGCCGAGGCCGCGATGCTGCTGACCTCGGTGGTCTCGTCGAGCCTGCGCGCACAGGGTCGCGTGCGGCTCGAATTCTCGTGGGCGATGATCACCACCACCGTGGTGCTGGTGCTGCTGATCCCGCTCGCTCCGCTGTGGGGCTACGAGGGCATGATCGTCGCGCGCCTCGTGGGCCAGCTGGTCGGCACCGCGTGGTATCTGCGCGCCTACTTCAGCTTCTCGGAGATGAGCTGGGGCGAGTATCTGCGCGGCACCGGGATCCCCAAGCTCGCGCTCATCCTCGTCACGCTCGGCGGGCTCTTGTCGCTCGCGCACGAGCTCTTGCCGCCGCTCGTCCCCCCGGGCCTCGGCGGGCGCTATGCCGCCGCGCTCGAGGTCGTGGTGTGGAGCGTGCCGTACGTGGCGCTGCTCGGGGTCGCGGTGTGGAAGATCTATCTCGAGCCCGAGGACCGCGTGCAGATCGCGACGCTCGTCGGAGCGGTGTCGGACAAGCTGCGCGGTCGAGGCCGTCCCGCGATCGAGCCCGAGGTCGTGGTGCTGGCCCTCGCGGGTGCGAGCGCAGCCGAGCCGCTCGTCGAGGCCGCGGCCACGATCGGCCCCGCGGTGGCGATGAGCCCCGTCGAGGCCAGCGCGTTGCTCGAGGGTGGCGCGCAGGTGCGGCTGGTGTTGGTGCAGCTGGCCCCTGCGATCGATCCCCGTGAGACCTGGAGCTGGCTCGGTGAGTATCGGCCCGATCTGATCTCACGCGTCGCGTACGTGGGTGGCGATGAGAGCTCGTTCTTCGCCGAGGTTGGCGTTCGTCGCTATGCCGACGTGCCCGAGCGCGAGACCCTCGCGCGCGACTGGGCGACCCCATCGGCACCAGGCTGAGCCCAGCACGTCACGCGGATGACTGCGCATCTGGTTGCACACCTGCCGAAGCCAACGGATCGCCCTCACCTCGCTCGCTTTGCCAGCGTATGATGACCGCCCGTGAAGGTCCTCGTCCGTGGCTCCCTCGTATTCCTTGCCCTGCCGCTCGCGGCGGCGTACCCGACGGACGACATCAGCGTCGTGACGACCGGGAGCTCGGGTTCGGCCACGTCTGCGATCTCGGACAGATCAACGGCGAGACCTGCCAGTCGCTGGGCTACCAGGGACGGCATCGTCAGCGTGGGCCTCGATCGCGTGTGGGTCGACGACATCGCCCTCACCGGCGGCGTACCCATCTGAGTGCGAACGCTGAACTCGAACGCCGAATTCGAACGCCGAGCTCGTACGAGAGAGCGCCCATCATGATCGACATCCAACGACGATTCATCGCGGTCGCCGGGCTCGCGCTCGGGATCGCGGCCGGCCAAGGCTGCTACGACGGGGCCCTTCCCGCCGAGACCGACGGCGAGAGCACCGGCCCCCACCTGTGCATGGCGGGCTTGGTGACCTGCCCCGATCTCACCTGCCAGGCCCCGGCCTCGGGCGCCTGCTGCGGGCACGGGGGCGTGTGCCTCGACCCCGACGATTCCGGGCCCGACCCCACCAACGAAACCACGCCGACCACGACGGTCCCGCCACCGCCGACCACGATGCCGCCCACCACCGGGCCGGACACCACGACCGACGAGACCGCCTCGACGAGCTCGAGCAGCTCGAGCTCGAGCTCGAGCTCGAGCGGCTCCAGCAGCAGCGGCGAGCTGCCTCCCGGGTGCTACGACCCCGCGGTGTTCCCGTGGGCGGGGCCGCTGTGCGGGCCCGCGGCCATGCCCTGCGTGGTGCAGGCGGCCGAGACGATCGAGCCGCTGCAGGTCGCGCGCAGTGGCTCGCCCGCGGTGGCCGTGGACGATGCGTGCGCCCCCTCGGTGCTGCACGCCCAGAGCAGCGGCGGCACGCTGGGGTTCTTTGCCCAGCGCACCGGTGACGACGCATGGGATGTTCAGCCCACCCCCTTCGACATGAGCCAAGGCGGCCTGGATTTCGATCCGGTGACCGGGTTCTTCGGCGCCATCGTCTACGAGGGTGGGTTCCAGGTGTCGGCGCGCAGCTACGACGGGGTGTGGAGCGCGGGCGACTACCTCGCGGGCAGCCACTCGCTGTCGACCAAGGCGTTCGCGCTCACCGGCGACGCGGCGCTGCACGGCGTGGTGCAGCAGCCCGGGGTGGGCTTCGTGGATGCGGTGTGGGACGGCGCGTGGATGCCCGCCGCGCTGCCGAGCGGCGGGCCGACCGATGTCTCGGCTGCGCTCGCGGTGGCCGAGGACGGCACGCACCACTTCACCTACTGGCACAACGACCTCGGTGGACCGATGCTGCGCTGGGAGACCTCGGCGGGGGCCGTCGAGGACGTGATCGCGTACGGCGGGGCGATGGTCTCGGCTGCGATCGCGCAAGAGATCACGCTCACCGATGACGGCGGCGGGGCCGTGCCGCACGTGATCGCGGGCAGCGAGACCGGCGTGGGCGGGCGCGTGCAGGTGATCTACGCGCGTCGCGATGGCGTGGACACGTGGGTCACCTATGTCGTGGCCTCGGAGGACCCGACCGGCGAGACCACCTGCGACCAGCCCCCGGTGATGCCCGGCGAAGTGTGCACACTCGATCGGACCCGCTACCGCCCGCTCGCGATCGCGAGCAGCCAGGGCGGCGACGTGCGCTGGCTCTACACCGAGGTCCACGAGCTGGTGGACTACGCCTCGGAGTGCCTGCCCGAGTGCGCGTGGGCCCCCATCGCCGACATGAGCACCTACGACGTCTTGCTCGGCTGGCTCGAGGGCGGGGTGCCGCAGTCGGTGGTGCTGCTGGCCGATATGCGGCTCGTGCGAGCCAACATGGAGGTCGACGGCGAGGGCAACATGCACGTGGTCGCGTACGCCGAGGAGGTGCCCGAGGGGCCCGCGAGCGGCACCACGGTGGAGTACTTCCGCGTGGGGCTGTGAGCGCTCGCCTAGCCCCGCTCGGCCGCCGCGGTGTCGATCACGCCGCGCAGCGACTCGGCCCAGTCGTCGAGCCCCTCCTGCACGCTCTCGCGTAGGGCGCGGGTCCCCGCCAGCTTCGCCCGCTGCTCGCTCCGCAGCCGCCGCCCGCGGCGGCTTCGGCTGCGGATCGTGTTCTCGGGGAGCTCGCAGATCTCGGCGATGCGACGGGCCGTGAGCCG
>JBFIJN010000008.1:0-51298 GCA_041600735.1 Nannocystaceae bacterium | reverse complement strand
CGGTGACGCAGGAGGTTGCGCCCAGCCTGGTGGAGATCGCCGACGCGATCGATCCGGGTCCACGGGCCGCGATCACGGTCGAGGTGCCGGGGTGGCTGTCGGCTGCGCTCGGGCTGCCCACCCGCGGCGGTGATCCACAGGAGTTGCTCGCCGCCTCGCGCGAGGCGTGGGCTCGCTTCGAGGCACCCAGCACCAGCGAGGGCGATGCGGCGAAGCTCGAGAAGGTCGTGATCTTGGCGCGTGCGCTGGCGCTGGCCGAGCGCGCCGGGGGCAACATCGAGGAGGCTCCGGTCGAGGTGCTGCTGGTGCTCGAGCGCATCTATCAGCTGATGGACGCGCCCGCGCTGGCCAACGATCGCAACATGTTCGGGAGCATGATCCGCGCGTTCGTGGACGCGCTCGCGAGCGAGGGCCACGCGGAGGACTCGGCCTCGCTCGAGCAGCTGGCCGGGCTGGTGTTCGGCGCGCTGCGCAAGGCGGGCGATCTTCATCGTCGCACCGTGGCCGCGCTGCTGCGCAAGGCGCCGGAGCACCCCGAGATCCCCGCGATGCTGGCCCGGCTCGCGCCCAAGCTGATGAAGGATGACGAAGCGCTGGCGCTCGGCGTGATGCGGCGCTCGCTCGTCATGCGCGGCGACGCGGCCACGGCGGGGCAGTGGCTCGAGCTCGGGGGGCTGTGCAATCGGGCGCTCGAGGTGCCGTGCAGTCGGGTTGCGCTCGCGAAGGCCGAGGCGCTGGCTCCGGCCGATGATCCCGAGCTGCAGGAGCGACTGGCGGGGGCGCGCAAGCAGGTCAAGCTGGCGCACCGGGTGGTGGAGCTCGACGACGCGGCGGGCCTCGATGACCTGCTCGAGCGCGGCCGCGGGCTCGCCGAGCTCGAGCGGCATGCGGATGCCCGCGCCACGTTCGAGGCGCTGATGCGTCGCCATCCCGACGACGCGCGGCCGGTGGTCGGCCTCGCGCGGGTGGTGCTCACCGAGGGCTTCGACTTCGTGGCCGCGGCGGAGCTCCTCGATCACGCGCAGCCGCGCGAGCACCTCGACCGCGACTGGTACGAGATCGCGATCGGCGTGAGGGCGACGGCGCTCCTCTATCACGTGCTCCCGAGGATCGCGGATCGTGGGCCCGACGAGATCTTCGAGCTGCTGCGGCCCACGCTCGCCCAGCTGCGGGCCGACATCCAGGCGCTAGAGGATCTCGGTGTCGACGACGGTCGCGTGCTGCGCTTCATCTACGACATGGGCATGGAGGCGTGGCCCCATGCCCGGGCCCAGGATGACGCCAAGCTGCTGGAGCTCGCGCGGGGCATGCTGACGCGGACCCAGCGGCTGCGCGCCGAGGTGCCGCAGAACAGCCACGCGTACGCGATGACATGGGCGACGGCCGAGTTCTCGCGAGATCGTGAGCAGGCGCTCGCGTTGCTCGAGCTGCCGCCGCCCCCCGAGCATGCCGAGGCGCTCGCGTTGCGGCGGGCGCAGGGGGCCCTCGATCTCGTGGCCTCGTGGGATGCCGGAGATCGCGTGAGCACGATGCTGGCCATCATCGAAGCGGCGGGCCAGGGCAAGCCGACCCTGCTCGGCCAGCGCCTCGCGGTCGATGGTCGGCTGCTGGCGCGGCGACTCGGGCAGGGCGACGTGACCGTGGCCGAGCTCGAGCGGCGCTACCGGGCGCTGCTCGACGAGCCAGGCGGCGCGACGGAGCCGGTGCTGCTCAACAATCTCGCGGTGGTGGTCGCCGAGCAGGGGCGCACCGACGAGGCGCTCGCGCTGTGGGCCCGGTCGATCGACCACGCCGAAGAAGCCGCGCGCGACCTGCCGCGGCTCAATGCGATCGCGGCGCGACTGGTCACCGGTGGGGCTGCGGGTGGGCCCGCGGCCAAGCCCACGGCCGACGAGCGGGCCGAGCTCGAGCGCCTCGCCGAGAGCGGAACTGCGGTGGAGGTGCGCCTGCAGGCGCTCGCGTGGCTGGTGGCGACCGCAGCCCCGGCCGAGCGTCGCAAGGCCACGCGTAGGCTCGGCGAGGTCGCGAAGACGGAAGCCGCCGCCAACTACCGCCCCAACAATTTGCCCGGGCGCGGCGGCGTGATCCTGCGCGGCTCCCTTCAAGTGGGCCTCGGATACTCCACGGTGCAGGGCCTGCTGATCCAGCTCGATACCACCGGCGTCCCGTGGTTCGTGGTGCCGTGCCCGGTGGTGATCCCCGCCTCGCCAGGCGCGCCCAGCTAGCGCGCCGAGCTCAGCGCGCGACGGGGCACTCCACGTCGATCTCGACTGCCTTCTTGCCCACCGGCGGATCGATGGGCCCGAGCTGCTCTTGGTTGTCGCGACCCCAGCACCACAGTCGCCCCGAGCTCGCGCGTGCGCACAGGTGGCTGCCCCCCAGGCCGAACTCGACGATCGGCTCGGGCAGCTCGTCGATCACGTTCACGCGGCGTGGCTCGAGCATCGGGTCGCCGAATGCGATGCCCGTGCCGAGCTGCGAGCCGTAGGTGCCGCCCCAGCACCACAGCTCGCCGTCGTCGAGCAGCGCGCAGGTGGTGTCGAGCATCGCGTCCATCGCGACCACGGTGCCGGGCAGCTGCATGGCCAAGTTGTTGGGCAGCTGACGATTGGTGGTGGTTCCGTCGCCGACCTCACCCACGTCGTTGTGGCCCCAGCAGCGCACCACGTTGCCGCCGTCGATCGCCACGCAGTTGTGGTGGCGGCCGGCGACGAGGATGACGGCATCACTCGGCAGCGAGACCTCGACCGGCTCGGACACGGGCCCCGGCACCATGTTCTGGCCGAGCTGCCCGTAGTTGTCGCGACCCCAGCACCACACGCGCCCGCCTGCGCGCGCGCAGCTGTGGTCTTGCCCGAGCGCGAGGTCATCGGCGGGGTTCATCCCGGGCAGCGCGCTGTGGATGGGCTGCCCTCCGTTGCCGCCGAGCTCGCCGTAGCCGTTGTTGCCCAAGCACTGGAGCCCAGGGCTCAGCGGGTCGCCGACGCACGAGTGCTGCGGGGACAGACCCACCGCTCCGATCTCGCCACGGATCGGCAGCACCGTCGGCCCGACGACGTCTGGGCTGCCGGCCCCGGGCGCGATCTCGCGGCTCAGGTTGCGACCCCAGCAGTGGAGCGCGCCATCCGAGCCCCGCGCGCACGTGTGCTCGTTGCCGGCGTGCACGCGCTGGGCGAGCACCTCGCCCGAGATCCCCACTAGCTGCGGCCATGGGATCGGCCCCGACGTGGTGCCCATCCCGAGCTGACCTTGATTGTTGGCGCCCCAGCAGATCACGCGACCGTCGTCGCGGGTGATGCAGGTGAAGTTGGCCCCTGCCGCGAGCGAGACCGTGCATGGACAGGGATGGTCGCCGCAGTCCGTCCCGGTCGTCGTGGCGTCGCCCTCGCTCGACGATTCCGGAGCGGAGGAGCTGCTGCCCTCGCTCGAGCTCGAGGTCGAGCTCGAGGTCGAGCCGTCGTCGGAGGTCGAGGAGCCTTCGCTCATGCCCCCGTGACCGGGTGGCGCGCAGTGGCCGGCGAGGTCGTCGGGCAGGCCGCGCTCGTGGAAGCGGTAGCCGCTCTCGCAGCCATCATCGGGCAGCGCACAGTAGCCCGGCACCACGCAGATGCCCTCGCGCCCGTCGAGCTCACACTGCGAGTCGCGCTCGCACGCAAATGTACCGATGCGCAGGCAGCCCACCAGGGCGCCCAAGCCCACACCGCCGAGCCACCACCAGCCCGCCCGTCGCCTCTGCTTGCCGCGGGCGCTCACAGCTCGCTCCGCAGCGCGGTCCAGGCCACGTGCTCGCCGCACTCGAGATCGATGGAGGCCATGCGGTTGTCCACGAGGTAGTCGACCTCGGCGAAGAACGCGATCCCGACGTGCTCGTCCATGTCCACGGAGACCGCAGGGCCCGAAGTGAAGTCGAGCGCGTAGCGCCCGGGAGCCTGAGAACACTGATGGGGGAGCTCTTCGCAGTTCCCATCGGGCTCGAGGTCGATCGGCACCTGGCCGAACATCGCCGGGAGCTTGCGCGAGTTCATGGCGACGTACTCGGGGATCACGGTCTCGTTCTGGGCGAGGATCGCAAAGCCATCCCAGCGACACTGGCCGTCGACGTCGAGGCCTTCCCAGACGAAGAGCTTGCCGCACGTGGGGAGCGCGGCGGCCGGAGGCTGGAGCGTGTCGCCGAGGTCGATCGTGATCCCCTCGCCCGTGCCGCAATTACAAGCACCGCAGACCTGATGCTGCACGGTGCCCCCCATGATGGCGATCATTCCATTGGGTCGAGTGATCACCGCGGTGCAGCCCTTGCTGAGCGGCACGGCGTCTCCGTTGGCCTCGTGCACGCCGATCTCGATCGGCGCGGGCGGATGCAGCGGGCACAGCATGTCGCCGCCGGAGCTCTCGCTCCCCGGTGCATCGGTACCCGCAGGCTCGGTGGTGCTGGTGCCATCGGGGGTGGTGCTGTCGACCGGGTCGCTCTGCGTGGAGCCGCGGGTCATGCCGCTCGACTCGCCGGTGCTCCCGGAAGCGGCGCTCGTCGCTGCCGTCCCCTCGGTGTCCCCGAACGCCGGGTTCTCGCGGGTACAGCCGCTGCCCACGAGCCACGACCCGACGGCCACCACCATCGTCCCCGCCCGCCACCGTGCATTCATCATCATCGCGCGCTCGGCCATCAGCATCGCCTAAAATACGCGGCCGGCCCAGCTTCGAGCGCGAGAAACCACCGCTCCCGGCGGACGAAGCCGCGGTGCCTCGATTATAGTGGCCCGGTGAACGCCGTTGGGCCGGACGACTTCGACCTGCTCGAGCGCTGGCGGGTGGGCGACCCCTCCGCCGGCGATGCGCTGGTGCGACGCCACTACGGCTCGGTGCTGCGCTTCTTCGAGGTGCGCACGCGGCTCGCCGAAGACCTCACGCAGCGCACGTTCCTGGCCTGTGTGGAGGGGCGCGAGCGCTTTCGCGGCGATGCGAGCTTTCGCGCGTACCTGTTTGGCATCGCGCGACACCAGCTGTTTCGCCACATCGAGGACGAGCGCCGAGACGATCGCCTCTCGAGCCTCGACGAGCCCGAGCCACAGCCCGGCACCTCGCTGAGCGTGCTGGTGGCCCGACGCGAGGAGCACCAGATCCTGCTCACTGCGCTCTCGGGGCTGCCCGAGGAGGTGCAGACCGTGATCGTGCTGCACTACTGGGATGGGATGATGGCCCGCGAGATCGCCGAGGTGCTGCAGGTGCCCACGAGCACGATCACCACGCGACTGGGCCGGGCTCGCCAGGCGCTCGGCGAGCGCATCCGTCGGGTCGCTCGCCGCGGCCGCGCGAGTGATGCCGTGCTCGCCGATCTCGATGGTTGGGTGCGCTCGCTCGCCGATCCGGCCGCGATGGAGGCGCTGCGCCCTCGGATTCCGCAGCTCGTGGCGCGACGCGGTGGCTAGGCGCGTCATGACCTATACTGTGCGCCCGGCGGGTCACGGGGCCTGGCCGCTGCGCACGAGATGTCCTCTGCAACCCGTTGGTTGGCCCTCGCCCTCACGATCGCCGCACTGCTCGCTGGTGCGTGGGGGCTGCGGGTGTCGCGGCAGGCGGAGGCGCCGGCCGCCGCAGCTCGCGCGCAGGGTCCGGTAGCGGTCGAGACGGCGCTGGTCGAGCGCGGTCCGATCGAGCAGCGACGCGACCTCACCGGCACGCTCGAGGCCACCGCGGAGATCGTGGTGGCAGCCAAGGTCGGTGGACGTCTCGATCGCATCACCGTCGATCTCGGCGACCCGGTGGAGCGCGGGCAGGTGGTGGCCGAGCTCGACGACGAGGAGCTCGTGCAGGCGCAGGCGCAGGCGCGGGCCGATCTCGCGGTGGCGCAGGCTCGCAAGGTCGCGGCCGGGAATGCGCTGCAGATCGCCGAGCGCAACCTCGAGCGCGTGCGGGGCCTGCGGCAGCGCGGGATCGCCTCCGAGCAGGAGCTCGACACCACGCGCGAGGCCAAGCTGCAGGCCGAGGCCTCGGTGGCGGTGGCGGCCTCGGAGATCACGCGGGCCAAGGCGGCGCTGCGCGGCGCCGAAGTGCGCAAGGGCTACACCCAGGTGAGCGTCGACTGGCGCGACGGCGGGCCCCAGCGCGTGGTGGCGGCGCGCCATGTCGACGACGGCACCATGGTCACGGCCAACACCCCGCTGCTCACGATCGTGGGTCTCGATCCGCTGGTGGTGGCGATCTACGTGACCGAGCAAGACTACGGAACCCTGCGCGTGGGCCTGCCGATCACGCTCACCACCGACGCCTACCCCGGCGAGGAATTCTCCGGGCAGGTCGCTCGCATCGCGCCGGTGTTCGCCAGGGAGTCGCGGCAGGCGCGGGTCGAGCTCGAGGTCGCCAACCCCGACGGGCGCCTGCGGCCGGGCATGTTCGTGCGCGTGCAGGTGGTGCTCGCCCGGCTCGACTCGGCCACGCTCGTGCCCCGCGACGCGCTGGTGATCGACGGCGACGGAGCCGTGGTGTACGTGGTCGCGGACGACGGCGAGAGCGTGCGGCGGCAGCCGGTGACCGTGGGCATCAGCGACGGCGAGCGGGCCCAGGTCGACGGCGTGGCGCCGCCGCAGGAGGTCGTCACGCTGGGCCAGGCGCTGCTCGAAGACGGCAGCCCCGTCGTGCGGGCCAACCCCGCCCCACCCGAGGAGCCGCCGTCGTGAACCTCGCGCGCGCCAGCGTCGAGCGCCCGGTGCTCACGTCGATGGTCGCGCTCATCGTCGTGGTGCTGGGCATCGTCTCGCTTGGCCGCGTGCAGATCGATCTGCTGCCCAAGGTCGAGCTGCCCACGGTCACGATCCGCACCGAGTACGAGGGCGCGAGCCCCGAGGTCATCGAGCAGCGCGTCACCGCCATCGTCGAGGAGATCGTGGCCACGGTGCCCGGCGTGCAGCGGCTCGAGTCGACCTCGTCCGAGGGGCGCAGCAACGTGAAGGTCACGTTCGGCTGGGGCACCGACGTCGACACCGCGGCGATCGACATCGACGCCAAGCTCGGCAGCGAGATCGACGAGCTCCCCGACGACATCGTGCCCCCGCGGATTAGCAAGTTCGACGTGGCCTCGTTCCCGGTGGTGATCCTGGGCGTGTCGAGCTCGCTGGATCCGGTCGAGCTCACCATGCTGGTCGAGGAGCGCATCCGCCAGCGCCTGGCGCAGCTGCCGGGGGTGGCCCAGGTCGATCCGTGGGGCAGCTATGACCGCGAGGTGCGGGTGGAGGTCGATCCCGGGCGGCTGCGCGCGCTCGGGGTGCCGCTGCCCGAGCTACGCCAGGCGCTGCTCGACGCCAACCTCGACCTGCCCGCCGGCAAGATCGAGCAGGGCCAGCAATCGATCACGCTGCGCGCCCCGGCGCAGCTCGGCACCCTCGACGAGATCCGTGCGCTCGTGGTCGCGACCCACGAGGGCGCGCCGGTGCAGCTGCGCCAGCTCGCCACCGTGCACGACACGTACACCAAGCTCGACCGCGTGGCCCGCGTCAACGGTCGACTCGGCCTGCGCATCGGGATCCGCAAGCAGCCCAGCGCCAACACGGTAGAGGTCTCGCAGGCGATCCTGGCCGAGGTGGTGGCGATCAACCGCGACTACCCGCAGGTGACCGTGGTGCCCGTGATCGATCAGGGCAACTTCATCGAGCGCTCGATCGAGAACGTGGCGCGCTCGGTGCTCTACGGCGGCGGCCTGGCGGTGCTGGTGCTGCTGTTGTTCCTCCGCAACGTGCGCAGCACCGCGGTCGTCGCGGTCTCGATCCCGATCTCGCTGGTCGCCACGTTCGCGATGCTCTACTTCGGCGGCCTCACCCTCAACCTGATGACGCTCGGCGGCCTCGCGCTCGGGGTGGGCATGATGGTCGACAACTCGATCGTCGTGCTCGAGAACATCTTTCGCCGCCGCGACGAGCTGGGGGAAGACCCCGCGCAGGCCGCGATCGCGGGCACGAAGGAGGTGGGCACCGCGATCTTCGCCAGCACCATCACCACCTTGGTGGTGTTCCTACCGCTCGTGTTCGTGGGCGGCGTGTCGGGGGTGTTGTTCCGCGATCTGGCGCTCGTGATCCTGTTCGCGCTGGCGTGCTCGCTGGTGGTCTCGCTCAGCGTCGTGCCGATGCTCGCCTCCAAGCTGCTGCGACCGCGCGCCGCCGCCGTGAAGCCGGCCGCGGGAGCGCTCGGCGCGGTGGAGCGCGGGCTCGACGGCCTCGGTCGTCGCTACGCGGGGCTGCTCGCCAGCGCCATGCGCCACCGCGGGGCCACGATTGCGATCGCCGTGGCTGCGCTCGTCGCCGCCGCGATCCTGGCCCCGGTGATCGGCAGCGAGTTCCTGCCCCCGAGCGACGAGGGCGAGGTGCGGGTGAGCGGCGAGATGCCGATCGGCACCAAGCTCGACGTGATCGATCGACAGACGCGCGCGCTCGAGGCCTTGGTGGGCCCCGCGGTCCCCGAGGCGATCGCATCGGTCACCAGCGTGGCCACCACCGGGCGCGATCCCAGCGAGTCCTCGCGCGGCGAGGTGCGGCTCACGCTGCGGCCCGCGGGGGAGCGCTCGCGCTCCAACACCGAGATCGCGGCCGAGCTGCGCAAGTTGCTCGCCGGTCGGATCCCGGGCATGGAGATCCGCACGCGCGCGCCGCAGGGCCAGTTCCTGCTCGAGCGGGTGCTCGGCACGACCGAGGGCATCACCGTGGAGGTGCGCGGCTTCGATCTCGCCAAGCTCGACGCGCTCTCGCAGCGCGCAGCCGAGGTCGTGGCGCAGGTGCCCGGCGTGACCGACGTGGATCTCAGCCGCGACGCCGGCGTGCCCCAGGCGCGGATCTACATCGATCGCGAGAAGGCGGCCGACCTCGGGCTGTCGCCGAGTGATGTCGCGCGCACGCTCGAGATCGCGGTCGCCGGGGCCGAGGCGGGCGAGTACCACGTGGAGGGCAACACCTATCGCATCTTCGTGCAGCTCGCCGACGCCGAGCACCTGCCGCTCGCCGAGATCCTCGATCTTCGCGTTCGCAACGCACGCGGCCAGGATGTCGCGCTGCGCAGCGTGGTGAGCACCGAGCCCGGCCTCGGGCCGATCGTGATCGAGCGCAAGGGCCAAGCGCGGCTCCAGAAGATCGTCGCCAACGTGGCCGGCCGGGACCTCGGCTCGGTCGCCGCCGACGTGCAGGAGCGGCTCGCCAGGCTCCCGCGCCCCGATGGCTACGAGCTGGGCGTGGCCGGCACGTTCGAAGAGCAGCAGCGCGCCTTCGACGAGCTGCTGGTGTCGCTGGTGCTCTCGCTGGTGCTCGTCTACATGGTGCTGGCGGCCCAGTACGAGTCGCTGCGCGATCCCGTGGTGGTGATGCTCTCGGTGCCCGTGTCGGCGATCGGCGTGGTGCTGGTGCTCGTGCTCACCTCGACCACGCTCAACGTGCAGTCGTTCATCGGCTGCATCATGCTCGGCGGGATCGTGGTCAACAACGCGATCCTGCTGGTGGATCAGGCCGGGCGCCTGCGCAGCGATGGCGTGGGCGTGCGCGAGGCCGTGGTCGAGGCCGGGCGCCGGCGCCTGCGGCCGATCCTCATGACCACGCTGACGACCGTGCTCGCGCTGGTTCCGCTCGCGCTCGGGGTGGGCGAGGGCGCCGATGCTCAGGCACCGCTCGCGCGCGCGGTGCTCGGGGGGCTCGGGGCGTCCACGTTGATCACGCTGGTGTTGATCCCGGTGGTGTACTCGCTCATGCACCGCGAGCGGGGGTAGGGCGCGCGACGCGACCTCGGTCGAGCGCCTCGGCCAGCGCCAGGTGAGCGATCGCCTCGCCCACCGTACGAGCGCGTCGCGGCGGTCGGAGCCCGATCAACGCAGCCACGAGCGGCTCGCTCGGCGGAGCCTGGCGCCACGCCGCCTCCACGAGCGCGCTCGCTGGATCGCCGTGCGCGGGCAGCTCGAGATCCACCGCCTCGATCGCCGCCTGCATGGTCGGCAGCCGCGCCATCCGACGATCGCCCAGCCACACCTCGGTGCCCCGTCGCGGCGGCGCCTCGGGCCGCAGCTCGAACGAGCGCAGGCTCCCCGCGTGATCGCGAAAGTGGAGCATCATCCCGCGGGCCCCGAGCGAGAGCCAGGCGTTGCGCGAGATCGCGGCCGCCTCTTCGCGCTGCACCATCGTGAGCGGGTCGAAGGCCGCGAGGCGCTCTTGGATCTCGAGCAAGGTCGCGGGCGTGTCGTCGAGATCCTCGGGTCCCGGGATCTGGCCTGAATTCCCCACCTCGTCGCCTTCTGCCTCGGGCTCAGCGGGGAACTCGCGGTGCGGGCCCGCGTCGAGGGTGGGGGTGGTCACGAGCTCGAGCTGCGAGAGATCCACGAAGTCGAGCACGAGACAGTCGGCGGCGTCGGGGTGGCGTCGCATGCCTCGGCCCACGCACTGCAAGTACATCGAGACCGAGCGGGTGGGGCGGACCATGGCGATCGCGCTCACGCCGGGATCATCGAAGCCCTCGGTCAGCACGCCCACGTTGGTGATCACCCGCAGGCGCCCGCGCGCGAACGCCTGCAAGGTGCGCTTGCGATCGGCCCGCGGCATCTCGCCGAACACGAGCCCCGCGGGCACGCCGAGGCCGTTGAGCGCGGCGCACAGGTTCTCGGCGTGGCGCACCCCCACGCAGAACGCGATCGTGCGGCGGTCTCGGGCCAGCTCCTGGATGCTGCGCGCCACCAAGAGGTTGCGAGCCTCGATGTCGATCGCCTCCTCGAGCGCTCGCTCCTCGAAGTCCTCGCCGTGCACGGGCACGCGGCCGAGGTCCACGCCGGTGTCGACCCGGAGCCCGCGCAGCGGCCGTAGGTAGCCGTCGTCGATCAGCTCGCGCAGCGATCGCTGGAACACGATGCGCTCGAACACCTCGCCCAGGCCGCGCCCGTCGGCGCGCCGCGTGGTGGCGGTGAGCCCCACCAGCGTGCCCGGCCAGTCGCCGCGCAGCGCCCCGAGCTGCTCGAGCACGCGGCGGTTGTCGTCGGCGATGGCGTGGTGGCACTCGTCGTAGATCACCAGGCGCACGTCGCGACCGGCGAGCACGCGGCCGATGCGTTCGGCGTGCAGCGAGCGGATCGAGGCCACCACCACCGCGGCGCTGCGCGGGGCGTGGAGCTTGCCCTGCTCGATCGCCACCTGTCGCACGTGGTCGCCGCTGCGTCGCAGCGCGGCCTCGATCTTGTCGCGGGCCTGGGCGAGCAGCTCCTCGCGGTGGGCCAGCACCAGCACCGGATGCCGCGCGCGGCGGATCAGCTCGGCGAAGATCACCGTCTTGCCGGCTCCCGTAGGCAGCGCGAGGACCATCCGCCGCACGCCCTCGCGACGCGCGGCGATGACCGCATCGACGGCCGCCTGCTGGTAGGGCCGCAGCTCCATGCGGCCGCAGGGTACTGCACCGCCGCCCGTCGGCCGCGGCTTGCGCGATTCGCGCCATGCCAACCGCGCAGTGTTTCGGTACGATGGGAGGTCGTGGAGGCCGCTGTTTCCAGCCCGCCCGGCCTGCCCCCGGGCACGCGTTTCGGTGAATTCATCACCGTGCGACCGCTCGCGGCCGGCGGCATGGCCGAGCTGCACCTGGCCGCGCGCCCCACCGTGGCCGGCGCGGAGCTCGTCGCGATCAAGCGGTTGCTGCCCCACCTGGGCTGGGATCCCGAGTTCGTGCGCATGTTCCTCGACGAGGTGCGCATCGCGGCCAGCCTGCACCACCCCAACATCGTGCGTGTGATCGACTTCGGCGTGGGCGAGGGCGGTCACTACCTGGCGATGGAGTACCTGCACGGTCGCACGCTGCGGGCGATCCAGCGCAGCGTTCGCGAGGCGGGCCCGCTGCCGCTCGCGTTCTCGGTGGGGACGGTGGTCGAGGTGGCCAAGGGGCTGCACGCCGCGCACGAGCACCGCGACGTCGACGGCAACGCGATCGAGGTCGTGCACCGCGACGTCTCGCCCTCCAACGTGATGGTCACGTTCGATGGGCAGGTGAAGCTGGTCGACTTCGGCATCGCGCGCGTCACCCAGCAGACCCAGCTCACGCGCGCGGGCACGCTCAAGGGCAAGATGGGCTACATGTCCCCCGAGCAGTGCCGCGGCGAGCGGGTCGATCGCCGCAGCGACGTGTTCGGGCTGGGGATCCTGCTCTACGAGCTCACCGTGGGCCGCCGTGCCTTCTACGCCGACAACGACTACGCCGTGATCGGCAAGGTCGTCGATGGCAAGTACGCGCGACCCGGTCGCGTGGTCGAGGGCTTTCCCGCCGCGCTCGAGGCGGTGATCGTGCGCGCGCTCGCGGTGGATCCCGAGCAGCGCTACCCCTCCGCGGCCGCGCTGGTCGAGGATCTCTGGCACTTCGTGGTCGGCCGTCGCCTCGACGTGGAAGCGCTCGCTCGCGCCGCGCTGCTGCACCAGCGCTTTGGCTACGAGCCGCAGCCAGTCGTCGATCTTCGCGCGCTGCGGCCGGCGCCCCCCGTGCCCGCGCGAGCACCCGCCTCGCCGGTGCGCTGGGCCGCGCTGCTGGGCGTGGGCGCGGCGATCGGCGGGCTGGGCTTCGTGGTGGGTGGTCTGTCGCGGGGTGACGACGCGGCCGCGGCCACGGTCGCGCCGGTGGAGCCGGCTGCCGTGGCGGGTCCCGCCGCCGACGAGCCCGCGAGCCCTCGCGTCGAGACCGCGCTCGCTCCGTCCCCCGAGGAGCTCGTCGTCGAGGAAGCAGAGGAAGCAGAGGAAGGGACGACCGGCGACGCCGAGCTCGACGCCCTCGTGCTCGATGAGGCCGACGGTTCGTCCTCCACCCGTCGCGGTCGTCCGCGCCCGCGCACCAAGCCCAAGACCCCCGGTGATCCCATGGGTGATCCGGATCGCCTGCTGCCCTCGAGCTGGCGCGAGCGATGATGCGGCGCTGGCTGACCATCACGACGCTGGCGCTGGCGCTGGGCGTGGCCCCGCTCCGCCCGTCGCTCGCGGCGCCGGCGGTTGCCGACGCCGAGTACGTGCGCGAGGTGGTCGGTCGCGCGGCGGCCCACGTGGACGCCGGCCGTCACGACAAGGCGCTCGAGGTCCTCGATCGAGCCGAGCAAGAGCGCCCGCTCCCCGTGTTCATCTACGTGCGCGCGACCATCGAAGAGCACCGTGGTGATTGCGAGCGCGCCGTCGCCCTCTACCTGCGCTTCCTCGAGCTCGAGATCCCGGCCAAGGACGCCGACGACGCTCGCCGTGGCATCGATCGCTGCCGCGACGAGCCCGAGCCCCCAGATGCTCCGGTCACGACCCCGCCCGGGCCCGACCCCGCGCCCAAGCCCGTCGTCCCCTCCGAGCACCGCCCGCCTCCGCCGCCTCGCCCGTGGCACACCGACCCGCTCGGCGGCGTCCTGCTCGTCGGCGGTGTCGCCGGCCTAGGCGTAGGGCTAGGCCTCTACGGCCAGAGTCGCGCCGACCAACGGGCGGCCGAGACCGCGACCTCGCTCCAGTCATTCGAAGATCGCTCCCGCCGAGCCATCGCCCTAGACCGAGCCGGCATCATCACCATCGCCATCGGCTCCGCCCTCATGCTAGGCGGCGCCCTCCGCTACGCCCTGGTAGGCACCCGCCCCCGCCGCCGCCAACTCTCGAGAGCCCCGCTCCAGATCCACTTCTAGCCGAACACGCGAAGCACCGAACGCCGCTCGCACCGAACGCCCGCTCGCACCAAACGCTCGCTCGCACCAAACGCTCGCTCGCACCGAACGCTCGCTCGCACCGAACGCTCGCTCGCACCGAACGCCACCCGCGTGCAAAGGAGAAGGCCGGTCTCCGACCGGCCAGGGCCGAAGGCCCCGCCGGGAGGGGGGCCCCGTCGAGCTCCGCTCGCCGGGGGGAGGCCGCGCGAGCGGCCTCCATCCTAAAAATTACACTCGACGACCATCGCCGTGATGTTGTCGGTGCCGCCCGCTTCGTTGGCGCGGTCGATCAACGTGGACACGGCGTCCTCGAGGTCGGAGCTCTTGTGGACGATGTCCTGGATCTCTTCGTCGGTGAGCATGCCCGACAGGCCATCCGAGCACAGCACGTAGCGGTCGCCGTTGGCGAGATCGATCTTGGTGATGTCGACCATCACGTGGTCGCGCATGCCGAGCGCCCGCGTGATCACGTTCTTGTGGGGGAAGTTGCGCGCCTCTTCCTCCGTCATGTCGGGGCGCGCTTCCTTGTAGTCCTCGAGCAGCGAGTGATCGCGCGTCATCGGCTTGATGCTGCCGTTGCGCACGCGATAGCAGCGCGAGTCACCCACGTGCGCCACGAAGCCCTGATCGCCCTTCACGATGAAGGTGACGATGGTGGTGCCCATGCCCCGCAGCTGCGGGTTCTTGCCCGCAGTCTCGTGGATCCGTTTGTTGGCCAAGCGAATGCTGGCCACCATCCGATTCTCCACATAGGACAAAGAGTGGTCATAGCGGTAGGGCCAGGTTGCGTCCTGATCCTTGCTGTGACGGTAGAACTCTCCGATGACGTCGGCGGAAAGCTTGCTCGCCACCTCGCCAGAGGCGTGACCACCCATCCCGTCCGCCACCAGGAAGAGCTGCTCGTCCTCGATCAGCGCGAAGTAGTCCTCGTTATGAGTCCGCTTCATGCCGACGTCGGTCTTGGCCGCGTACCGGATTCGCACGTCGCTGAGCATCCTATCCGACGCCGTTGGCGCGTCCAAGGTGCCGAGGATTCGTTCACGTCGAATCCTTGCGATCGGGCTCGGGGAGCGGGTTCCCGGGTCGCCTTGGATCCAGCGGCGGGCTCGTGTCGAAGCGGGGCTAGGGGTTACTGGCCACGAGGATGCGCGACCTTGACATTTGCTCAGTAATGCACCAAGGTTCGACCGCGCCTCTCACCGTGAGACCCACCGCCAAGGACCCCCCGGCCACGGCTCCCGTGGCGTTCCTGCTGACCATCGGCGACGAATTGCTCGCGGGCGACATCGTCGACGGCAACAAGGCCCGGCTGGCCGCGGGCGCCCGCGCGCTCGGTCTCGAGGTTCGACGCGCGATCTCGGTGCGCGATCGGATGGACGAGATCGTCGCAGCGCTACGCGAGGCCGGCTCGCAGGCGCACGTGTGCCTGGTCTCGGGGGGCTTGGGTCCCACCACGGATGATCTCACCACCGCCGCGGTCGCCGAGGCAGCCGGCCGTCCGCTGCGCCGCGATCCCGGGGCCGTCGCGCGCCTCGAAGAGAAATTCCGTCGCTTCGGCATCGCCGTCATGCCCGTCGCCAACCTCAAGCAGGCCGAGTTCCCCGAGGGCGCAGAGATCTTGGCCAACCCGGTGGGCAGCGCCGAGGGGCTGTGCTGCGAGCTCCCGGGCGAGCACGCGTGTCAGGTGTTCGTGATGCCGGGCGTGCCGCACGAGCTCGAGCAGATGCTCGCCGAGCAGGTCGCTCCGCGCCTACGCGAGCACCTCGGGCTGCGCGAGGTCTCGCGTCGCATGTATCGAGTGATCGGGCTCGGCGAGTCCGCGGTCGCCGAGCGGGTCGAGCCCGTGGTCGCGCGCGCGCGCGAGCGCTCGCCGGGCCTCGCCGCGGTCTACATCCACTATCGGGCTCACATGCCGCAGGTCACGGTGGCGATCGAGGCCACGCCGGCTCCCGATGGCGCCCGCGCCACCGATGCCGAGCTCGAGTCGCTCGACGCCGAGCTCACCGAGGCCTTGTCGCCCATGCTCTGGTCGATCGACTGGGGCGCGGGTCAGACCGAGCTCGCCGCGCGCGTGGTCACGGCGCTCACCGCCGCGGGGCTGCGCTTCGCGACCGCCGAGTCATGCACCGGCGGCGGGCTCGGAGCGCTCATCACCAGCGTGTCGGGCTCGTCCGCGTGCTTTCGCGGCGGCATCATCTCCTACGACAACGACGTGAAGCAGCGGCTGCTCGAGGTACCGGCCGAGATGCTCGCCGAGCACGGGGCGGTGTCCGAGCCGGTGGCGCGGGCCATGGCCCTCGGTGCCCGCAAGCAGCTCGGCAGCGAGCTCGCGGCCGGCATCACCGGTATCGCGGGCCCGGGCGGGGGTAGCCCCGACAAGCCCGTGGGCACCGTCCACATCGCCATCGCCGACGGCGAGGAGACCTTCCACAAGGCCCTGGCGCTGCGTGGCGGCCGTAGCCTCGTGCAGGCGGCCTCGGCCACGTGGGCGCTCAAGCTCCTGTGGGATCGTCTCCTCGCGCGCGGGCTCGCGTCCGTCACCGCGGACCCGCCCGCCGATCCTTAGAAGAGAAGTCCGATCCTCACCCCTCACCCCTCTGCCCAAGCCTGCCCTCGTGGCCGGGCTTGGTCGACCCTACCGCAACCGCGGAGAGCATCATGGCCGCAACCAAAGAAGAACCCCTCAAGCAGCGCGACACCGCCATCGACCTGGCCCTTGCAACCATCGAGAAGCAGTTCGGCAAGGGCTCCATCATGCGCCTCAGCATCGATGGGAAGATGCCGGGCGGCGACGTCAAGGTGATCCCCACCGGCTGCTTGGGCCTCGACATCGCGCTCGGGGTGGGTGGCCTGCCGCGCGGGCGCATCGTGGAGATCTACGGGCCCGAGTCCTCGGGCAAGACCACGCTGGCCCTGCACTCGGTGGCCGAGGCGCAGAAGCTCGGAGGCGTGTGTGCCTTCATCGATGCCGAGCACGCGCTCGACGTGGGCTACGCGCGCAAGATCGGCGTGCGCACCGATGATCTGCTGGTCTCGCAGCCCGACTACGGCGAGCAGGCGCTCGAGATCTGCGACATGCTCGTGCGCTCGGGTGCCGTCGACGTGGTCGTGGTCGACTCGGTCGCCGCGCTCACCCCCAAGGCCGAGCTCGAGGGCGAGATGGGCGACTCCCACGTGGGTCTGCAGGCGCGGCTCATGAGCCAGGCGCTGCGCAAGCTCACCGGCTCGATCTCCCGCAGCCGCACCATCGTGATCTTCATCAACCAGCTGCGCATGAAGATCGGCGTGATGTTCGGCAGCCCCGAGACCACCACCGGCGGCAACGCGCTCAAGTTCTACGCGAGCATGCGCCTCGACATCCGCCGCATCGGCGCGATCAAGATGGGCGATGCAGTGGTCGGCAACCGCACCCGCGTGAAGGTGGTGAAGAACAAGCTCGCCCCCCCGTTCCGCGAGGTGGAGTTCGACATCACCTACGGCGAGGGCGTGAGCCGCGAGGGCGTGATGATCGACATGGGCGTGGAGCAGAACGTGGTCGACAAGTCGGGCGCGTGGCTCTCGTACCGCGGCGAGCGCATCGGCCAGGGGCGGGAGAACGCCAAGGCGTTCCTCAAGGAGCACCCCGAGATCGCGGCGCGGCTCGAGGCCGAGATCCTGCAGAAGAACGGGCTCGGCGCGCCGGCCTCGGCCAACGAGAGCGGGTCGAGCAAGGGCGACGCGGTGGCCGAGGGCACGCATGCGGTGCCCAAGCCCGAGCCGAAGGCCAAGAGCAAGTCGCCGGTCGGCGGCGGCCGATCGGCCCGCGCGGCGCGAGCGTAGTCGAGAGCGGCAGCGGGTGGCGCACGCGCGTGCGTCACCGGTGCCGCGCGCGTGCAGGGCTTGCGCGGGGCAGTCTCGGACCCCCGTGGGACACTCCGTTGGGTCTCGCACCAAGGGAGCGCTGTCATGCTCGAGCGAATTGAGAACCTGCCCGAGGGGCTCGTGGGGATGAAGGCGATCGGCAAGGTCACCAAGGCCGACTACGACCGCGTGTTCGAGCCGCTCGTCGAAGACGCGCGCGCCAGCCGGCAGCGCATGCGCTTCCTCTACGAGCTCGGCCCCGAGCTCGAGGGCTTCACCGCAGGCGGGGTCTGGGAAGACGCGAGGCTTGGGCTGCAGTCGATGCGGTACCTCGCCGGCTGCGCGGTGGTGACCGACCTCCCGTGGGTGCGCGAGGCCGTGCGGGTGATGGGCTTCATGATGCCGTGCCCCATGCGGGTGTTCGGCGTGAGCAAGCGCGACGAGGCCATCGCCTGGCTGGGGGCGCTCCCCGAGGACATCTCGATCGCTCACCGACTGATCCCCGATCTCGGCGTGATCGTGGTGGAGGTGAAGGAGCCCCTGCGGGTGGAGGACTTCGACCGGCTGACCGCCACGACCAACGCCTGGCTCGACTCGCACGGAGAGCTCAACGGCCTCGTGCTCCAGATGCACGAGTTCCGCGGGTGGGAGACCTTCGGCAGCTTCGTGCGACACCTTCGGTTCATCTCGGAGCACGAGGAGCGGATCGATCGCGTCGCGCTGGTGGCCGACACGAAGCTGGTCAGGTTCGTGCCGCGGATCGCCGAGCACTTCGTCAAGGCCGAGGTGAAGAGCTTCGAAGAGGACGAGGTCGAGCAGGCGATCGCCTGGGCCAGCCACCGCACCCACGGCGAAGTGCACGCCCACGCGTCTTGAGAGGGTGACTCGCCGCGCTCGGGGGGGTAGCTCAGCGCCCGAGCCCCGCCTCGAGCGCCTCACGAACGGTGCTCACCTCGACGAGCGGGTCCCTGGTCGTTGCTTCGCGCGCGGAGGCAACTCTCCGGTATGCTCCCCGATGCGTGCCACCGGCTCCTATGGTCTCCTGGAGCCCCGAGGACATCGACCGTGCCCTCGCCGGAGATCGACAGGCCATGACGGCGCTGGTCTCGCGGCTGAGGGGGGCGATCCAGTCGGAGGTGGGCTTCGCTCTGACCCACGCGGCCGCCCGCCAAGCTCGCGATGCGCGGCAGGAGCTGTGCGATCTGATGCAGGATGTGTACGTGGAGCTGCTCGCGCGCAACGGCCGAGTGCTGCGATCCTGGGATCCCAAGCGAGGCCGCTCGCTCGACAGCTTCGTGCGGCTGGTCGCCCGCCGCCACGTGGCGGGCGTGATTCGCAGCAAGCGCCGCAATCCTTTCTCCGAGCCGCCACTACCCGCACAGACCGTTGATCGCCAGCACAGCCCAGTGCCGGGACTCGAGCCTCACGCGGATGCCCGCGATCGACTCGACCAGCTGTTCGCTCGGCTGGAGCAGCGCCTCGACGAACGCGGCTTGATGCTGTTCCAGATGCTCTATGTAGAGGAACAGACCGTGGAGGAAGCCTGCGAGGCCACGGGGATGACGCGAGACGCAGTGTACGCGTGGCGATCCCGGCTAAAGCGGATCTTGGCGACACTAACCGAGCCTTCGAGTGATGGGCGTCTCGTCAGGGACGGGCACCTCGCCGACAATGGATGACGAGCCAGTGATCGAGCCTCCCCGTAGCGATGACGAAGACCTCCGTGCCCTTGGCCAGCGGGTCCGCGAGCGCTTGCGCGACCGATCCGAGGCGTGGGAGCGCGTCGTTCAGGGGGAGGGAGATGCCGACGCAGTGATGGGCGAGCGAATCGAGGCGGGTGATGACCCGCTGCTCGCAGCCCACGCTCGAGCGGTGTTCGAGCCGCTCGACGATGGGGAGCAAGAGGCACTGGTCGCAGCCTTGCTCGCCGCCGCGGCGGAGCCTGTCGTAGACGAAGCGGGCGGCCAGAGCATCGAACCCGCGGCCAACGACTCGGGTCGCGCACGATGGATGGGTCTGTTGGCGGTGGCGGCGGCCGTGCTGCTGGGATGGTGGCTGTGGCCGGCCGCGGTTGCGCCCGGATCGTCGTTGCCCGGGTATGGCCTCGAGACCGACGGGGGTCTCACCGAGCTGCGCATTCGGCCCGCAGCCCCGCCGGCGGAGCTGCGCTACCGCGCCGACAGCGAGTTCGCGTGGGAGCTCCGACCAGAACACGAGGTCGCGGGTGAGGTCGCAGCGCGGGGGTTTGCGCTGGCGGACGGTGCGACGAAGACGCTCCCGCTAGAAGGAGTGACGCGAGTGTCACCCCGAGGGGCCGTCCGGGTGGCCGGGCGGATCGACGCGCTGGGGCTCTCACCCGGGCCGTGGACGATCGTGCTGGTGGTGGGGCGTCCGGCGCAGCTGCCCACGGTCGCTCCGCAGCAGCCGCCCTCGGGCGACGCAGGCTGGACGATGGTGCGGCTGAGTATCGTGATCGAGGGCTGATCGGCGACGACGGGCGATCCATCATGAGGCGCGCGACACGGTGGTTGGTGTGCGTCCTCGTCGGGCTCGGCGGCGATCGAGTACGCGAGTTACCCGACCCCGAGCCCGTGTGGGATGAGCTACTCGTTGCGGTCGATGGCTGCGATGGTTTGGCGAGCGGTCCTCGCTGCTTGGTGTTGGGGCCCGGGTCGCTGCGGCTGTGGCTCGAGGGCGAGCGGTCCGCGGCCGCCCTCACGGTGAGCTTCGACGACGTACCGCTGCCGGCGGATCGCGTGAAGGTCGACGTCGACGCGGACGGGGTGCTGGTCGAGATCTCGGCGCCGCACGCCGAAGGGACGCTGGTACTAGTGCAGGAAGGCAGGCGGCGCTTCGTGCTCGAGCTGGTGCCGCAGCGCGCGGGCTACCTCGCGGCACGGTCCGAGCTCGAGCTGCGCCGGGAAACGACCCCGGTTGCGGCCGTGCGCCGCGAGCTCATCGAGCGCAGCGCGGACCTCGAGGAGACCGATGCTCACCAGCTCGCGCTCTACGACACCGAGCTCGCCTTCGAGGCGGGCGACTGGAAGACGATCGTCGAGGCACCGTGGCGGCTCGACGAGACCTCGCCTGCCGACGCCGACATTGCGGCACTCGACCGCGCGCACGTCCAGGCCGCATACGTTGCGATTCACGTGGTGCCCGACTACGCGCAGGCCATCGCCCATCTCGAGGCCGCCCGTGCCCACCCGTTGGATCTCGGCGCTCGGGTGAATGCAGACTACTTGGCGGGGGTGCTCCAGCAGCGCCTTGGCCGGCCCGCCGAGGCGCTGGAGTGGTTTCATCGCGCGGCTCGGCTCGCGCGCCGGGTGCACCTCGACCCCGTGCTCGGGGCGGTCGTGGCCCAGCAGGCGGTGGCGCTGGCGGAGCTCGGTCGCTTCGAGGAAGTGGGCGCGCTCGTGCGCGATGCGGAGAGCCGACTCGACGCCGGCGATGCGCTGGGTGCCGACATCCTGGGAAACTTGATCTGGGCCCAGATGCTCGTGCGCGAGGACGAGCCCTCGCTCCCCGATCCCTCGCCCACGCTGCGCCGCTTGGTCGCGCACCACGAGCGCATCGGCGAGGCCTCGCGGGTCGCGGGGGTGCGGCTCAACCTCGCGATCGCGGCCAGCCAGAGCGAAGACCTCGGAGAAGCTGCACGCGTGCTCGAGACGGTCGACCGCGCGCAGCTTCCCGCGCGTGATCAGATCTTCGTCGAGCTCGTGGCCGCACGGGTGGCCGCGGCCGCAGAGCAGCCCAATGTCGCGCGGGGGCACCTCGATCGCGCGCGCCTGTTGGCCGAGCTCGGGAGCGACGAGGCGCTGGCCCTGAGGACCCGACTGGCGCGCGCCGAGCTCGAGCTCCACAGTGGAGCCGTGGCGGCTGCACGTGCCGAGCTCGAAGCGGCCGAGGCCATCGAGGCCCGACTCGCACAGAGCATCGCCCCAGCCGCGGGGCGCAGCCTGTTCTCGAATGCGCGGCGGCGCGGCCGTGCGCGTCACGTGGAGCTGCTGCTCGCGCAAGGCGATCGCGAGGCCGCGTTGTGCACCGTGCTCGGCGCCCGTGCTCGGCACCTGCGTGGGTTGGCGGCGGGAGCCGATCGCACCGGTGACGACGACGAGCGCCTCGCGCTGCTGCTGCGCTATGAGCAAGGCCGAGCCGCGCTTGCGCAGCTCTCCGAGTCGAGCTGGGAGCTGCCCGCCGACGAGCTGGCCCAGCTTCGCGCGCGTGCGGATCGAGAGCTCGAGCAGCTCGATGCGCTACTGAGCCAGGCGGTGGCTCGCGCGGAGCAGGCACCTCCGCCGTGGCACTGTCGAGATGTGCGCAAATCACGCAGCGGCCAAGGGCTGCTCACCATGCATCCCGCGGCGGAGCAGGCCGGCTGGTGGTTCTTGCTCGATCGCGACGGGTCGATCGAGGCACAGCACGTGCCCATCGACGAGAGCCAGCCCGATGATCCCGAAGCGGTTGCTCAGCGTGCGCTCGCGGAGCTCGATGCCAGCGGGCACCTTCACGAGCTTCGCACGCTCACGGTGGTGCCGCTGGGGGCGATGGTCTCCGTCGACTTCCACGCGCTCGAGCCGCTGGAGAATGAGGACGGCCCGCGGGTGACGTATGCGCTGGGCCTCGGAACGCGTCGACCTCCAAGTCGTGATCGATCGGTCGTGGTGATCGTGGGTGCGGCCGGGAATCTACGCGAGCCACGGGCCGAGGCCGAGCAGGTGCGAGCGGCGATGGTCGGTGCTGGGTGGAGCTCGCTCGACGCGTGGACGCCCGGGCAGGAGCACCAGCCGGCGCTACTGCACTATGCAGGGCACGGTCATCACGCCGGCCTCACCGGCTGGGGCAGCGACCTCGAGCTCGCCTCTGGGGTGCTGACCAGTCAGCACGTGATCGCTCATCAGCGCGCCCCGTCGGTAGTGGTGCTCGGCGCATGCGAAGCGGGAATGAGCGACGCGCGGGTGATCGATGGCGGCATGAACATGGCGTCCGCGTTCCTGCTCGCGGGGGCCCAGCTGGTGATCGCACCCAAGAGCACCGTGGCCGATGACGACGCCCGCGCGCTGGCCGGCGCGCTCTATCGGGCCGTACCCGCGCCCGGGGACTCGCGCGCGCTGGCCACCGCATTGACCGAGGCCCTCGCCGTCACGCAACGCAGCGAGGGGCGCTACACCGACTGGCGCGCGTGGGTGCCGTGATCGCTACGGCTCTACGAAGATCTCGTTGCCAACGCTGAACGTCTGGTTTGGGGGCGCGGTATCCTCGAACGTCAGGATGATGTAGCCGCGTACCGGTCGCGAGCCGTTGGCGCTCGCGAACCCGCTGTTGGACACCTCGGTCGCGGACGTCAGTGGAAGGACCGTGGCGTCGTACTGGTATGTGGCGCTCTGCTGCTGGTCGTTCCACAGCATGATCGTCGTCGACTTCAGCGGGTACGCATCGTAGGCGGGATCGCGGACGAGGTAGGCCTTGGAGGTCGCCACCTTGACGCCGCACATCGGGCACGCCGGGTTGTCCGGCTGGGGAATCACCCAAGGATCGGGAACGGGTGGCGTAGAGGGAGAGCCGATACGCTCGGTGTGGGACGGCCCATTGCACGAAGAGCAATTCTCGGTGGCCGAGGCGGGGGCGTCGACCTCGACGAACGTCCGGGTGGAACCGTCCCTCACGTTGTCGACCCATGCGCCGAGCGCATCGCGCCTACCCGAGGCGTCGCACGGCCCCACCTCCTTCCCGAGCGCGCTGAGGGCGGCGCACGCCGACACCACGCGCTGCTCCCTGTCGGGATGAAGGTCAGCCATGACCGTGGTGCCGTCTTTGGTGCGTGGCTTGCCGCTCTTCCAGAGGGTCGTCATCAGTGCCTCGCGGCGTAGCAGGGGCTCGACGGACCACATCAGAGCGGCGGTCCCCGCGACGACCGCGGTCGCGACGGAGCTGCCGGAGATGGGTCCGTAGGTCTCCTTCTTGCTCGCGTCCGTGGTCACCGCCATGAAGCCTGGCGCGGCGATCGCTGCATTCGACCCCGGGCGGAACGTGACGAGGTCGCGTTGCTGGTCGTCGACGGGGGTCACCGCGTAGAGCAGCGGGCGCCTCCTGTCGAGCTCGCCGGCCCATGCGGCGGGCGCCACGAAACCCTCGGCGCAGCTGCCAATCCTGCGGTTTCCGCTCGCCGCCAGCACCAGCGCCCCAGCCTTGGTTGCTTGCTCGATCGCGTGGTGCACGGTCGAGCTGCGTCCGTGGCATGCATTCTCCCACCCTACCGAGAGACTGATGATCAGCCTGGCGTTGGGTCGTGCGATCTTCCAGGTGTTGAGCGCGTCGAGGATCCCCTTCGCGAGGTCGCTCTCGAAGCCGTAGTATCCACCGTACTGATAGTCGACGGTGTCGTTTGGGCGCGAGCGGGGAAGACCCACGAAGGTCTCGACGCTCACCGGGCAAGCCGTGGATGGGTCCGATCCGCAAGCAATATTGCGCGCAATCGAGGCCATCGCATGACCGTGCCTCGCGGCGGTGCTCTGCGCATCATGAGGAGCCGTGTCGACCACTGCGACCATGACGCTAGGGGTAGCGGACTCGTCACCTTGGCGCCGGATCGTCGCGAGGGTCGTGTCGGACACCGCCACCTCCGAAGTGAACGAGTCTTGAAGTGTCCGGGTCGCGTTGGTCACGATGGGGGGTTGATGTACCGGTGCATCGGGGACGACCATGCAATCGACCTCGGTATCGGGCGGCGGGGTAGGGGCTCCTCTACCTCTCCACTCGTAGATACAGAGATTCTCTGGGTTGGTGCTGCTATTGGCAGGGTCCGCAAGGAAGTTGCGCACGTCGCCCTCGTCCAAGTCATCGGGGAACAGCGGTTGCGCGCGCATGACCGTCCAGCCGTCGCTGACGGGACAGGCCCCGGTGCTCCAGCCCACGCGTCGAGTGGGCGCGCAGAGCTCGTCGCATACCGATTCGCCCGCGACCGGGCGCTGCCGCGACTCGTCGATGCACATCGGAGCGGGTTTGCTCGACCGTGACCTGCCCGCCGAGTCGGTCTTCGTAGCGGGGATCTTCTCGCCCTTGCCGCTTCGAGCGGGCCAAGTGCACCCGGCGAGCAGCGATGCGATGGCGAACGAATAGACGCGGGGGATTCTCATCGGCGATGAACCTCGGATGGTAGGAATCATGCCATTCGTCGAGGCGCCCACGGATCTGACGAGACTGCGAATCTTCGCTCGACTTGCAGTTCCATCCGTCAGGTCCAGCGGGCCCCAGCGGAATGGACCCGAGCAAGGCCGCAGTGGCGGCCGTACAGGAGCCCCCAACATGAAGAACATCGATATCCGCAATCTCCCCTCCCTTCGTCCCCTCTTCGCCGCGACCCTGCTGGGCGCGAGCCTCCTTGGTGCTTGCGACCAGATCGAAGGTGACAACGCCGACCTCGCGGAGCTTGCCGCCGAGTCCGAGGGCGACGAGCTCGTCGGTCCGGATGCCCTCGTCGACGAGGAGGCCGAGCCGGTACCCGCGGGCGCTCTGCCCCGCCCGGAGGGGCTGACCGACGCATCTCACGACCCCGTTGCGATCACGGGCGCACAGAAGGTCTGCAGCGTGTACCAGCCCGGAGTCTGGCGCGACACCCTCGTGGTGCCGCAGAACTGGACCGCCAGCTCGTGCAACGAATTTCGGGCTACGACCGGCACCAGCAACTACCAGCTCGCGTGCCTGAGCGACACGTGGATCTACTGGGGAGCCGGGGGTGCGTTCGTGCCCTGGTACAATCCCTGCGGCTGGTAGGTGCACGTTGACGATGCATCGACGACGAGCCGGCTCCCTTCGGGGGCCGGCTCGTGTGCTTCGAGCTCAGCGCCCGAGCCCCGCCTCGAGCGCCTCACGAACGGTGCTCACCTCGACGAGCTCGAGCCCCCGCGGCACCGCGAGCGGCCGGCGCTTGCCCCTGCGCTTGGCCACCAGCGCGCGCTTGAACCCGAGTCGCGCTGCTTCGCCGAGGCGGAGCTCCAGCCGCACCGCCTGGCGCAGCTCACCAGTCAGCCCGATCTCTCCCACGGCGACGAGCTCGGCGGGGATCGGCCGGCGCATGTGGCTGCTGGCCACCGCCATCAGCACCGCGAGATCCGACGCGGGCTCGAACAACCGCATGCCGCCGGCCACGTTCACGAACACGTCTTGATCGAGCACGAACAGATCGCCGTGCCGGTCGAGCACGGCCATCAGCATCGCGAGCCGCGAGGGGTCGACGCCCACGCAGTTGCGCCGCGGGCTGCCGCCGCCGCTCTGGGCGAGCAGGGCCTGCACCTCGAGCAGCAGCGGGCGCGAGCCCTCGAGGCTGGCGGTCACGCACGAACCCGGCGCGGCGGCGGGCCGCTCGGCGAGCAGGGCCTCGGAAGGGTTGTCGATCGGGCGCAGCCCCTGCGCGGTCATCTCGAACACGCCGAGCTCTTGCGTGCTGCCGAAGCGGTTCTTCGTGGCGCGCAGCAATCGCGTGGAGCGGTCTTCGTCGCCCTCGAATGCGAGCACGGCGTCGACCATGTGCTCGAGCAGCTTGGGCCCGGCGAGCTGGCCGTCCTTGGTGACGTGGCCGACCATGATCACCGGTACCCCCGCCGACTTCGCATAGCTCACCAGCTGCGCGCACACGGCCCGGATCTGCGTGATGTTGCCGGGGAGGCCCTCGTGCACCTCGCTGTAGATCGTCTGGATCGAGTCGACGACCAGCGCGGCGGGGCCGGGTCGCATGTTGCGAGCGGCGGAGAGCACGGCCTCTACGCTGGTCTCGGCGAGCAGCAGCAGGCGGTCGTGCGCGGCATCGAGGCGCACCGCACGACCCCCGACCTGCGGCACCGACTCCTCGCCGCTCGCGTACAGCACCGGTCCCACGCTGCGCGCGAGCGCGGCGCTCACCTGCAGCAGCAGCGTCGACTTGCCGATCCCCGGCGGGCCGCCCACCAGCACCACGCTGCCGGGCACGAGGCCGCCTCCGAGCACGCGATCGACCTCGCCGATCCCACAGCTGCGGCGCGGGCCGTCGTCGACCTCGTCGGCGCGCGTGATCGGAATCGGCACGCCCGGCTGCTGCGAGAGCACCACGCGCCCCTCGGCCGCGGGGCGCTCGAGCTGCTCTTCGAGCGTGTTCCAGGCCCGACACTCGGGGCACTGGCCGAACCACTGCGCGCAGGCGTTGCCGCACGCGGAGCACACCCAGCGGCGCTTGGGCTTGGTGACCTTGGCCATGCGGGGCGACTCTACGACGGCGCGCGCCTCGGCGTCGAAGCGACATTTGGGCCGCGATGCAGCGGCGCGGTCGTTGGGGTCACGAGGGCACGATCGCCTCGCGCGGCTCGGGGATCCACGCGATCACCAGCACCGCCGTGATCGCGATCGAGCCGGCCGCCAGCAGCGTGCAGCCCACGAACCCCAGATCGGCAAAGACCACCCCAGAGAGCGCCGCACCCACACCTCCGCCGAGCTGGCCGATCGCGATCACCAGGCTCATCAGCATGCCGCGCTGGCCGTCGCCCACGAGCGCGGTGAGCAGCGCCTGGAACGGAGACAGGCGCATCGCCAGCAGCACCATCGCCACGAAGAACAGCACGTAGGCGCCGGCCGCCGTGGTGACCAAGAACGTGGTAGCCGCGAACATGATCGCCGTGCCCACGCACGAGAGCACGATGAGCGGCTTGCGACCGAGGCGATCGCTGAGCCGGCCCGCCTGGGGGCCGAACAGCACGCTGGCGGTACCGCCCACCACGAACAGCAGCGCGATCGCGTTGCCGTCCATGCCGAGCGACTGCTCGGCCCACGTGGGCATGTAGATCACGAAGCTCGAGACCGCGAAGAACATGGTCGCGTAGGCGAGCGAGGCCCCGAGGATCTCGCGCTGGCGCAACAGCACCGCGTAGCTGCGCAGCGCCGTGCCCACGGTGAGGCGGGCGCGGCTGCGCGCGATGGCTGGCTGCGGCACGGCGACCAGGATCAGCACGAACGAGGCGGCCATCACCACGGCGAACAGCAGGAACGCGGCCGAGAACCCGAAGCGATCGGCGAGCACGGTGCCCGCGGGCACGCCGAGCACCTGGCCCACCGCAAATCCGCTCATCACCCAGCCGCTGGCCCAGCCGCGGCGGTGGTAGGGAAAGTAGTCGCCCACGTAGGCGATGGCCGCGCCCGTGAGCATGCCCGCAGCCACTCCTGCGAGCACGCGCATCAGCAGCATGCTGGTGTAGTCGTAGGCGAGCGGGTGCAGCAGCAGCGCCACGGTCATCGCGCCGCTGCCCCACAGCATCACCGGGCGCCGGCCGATGCGATCGGAGATCGGGCCCACCACCAGCGCGAACACCGACATTGCAAACGCAAACCCGGTGACCAGCGTGCCGCGCAGCGCGGGCGCGATGTCGAGCGCTTCACCGATCCGCGGCAGGATCGGGGCCACGATCATCACCTGGCTGCTCGAGGCGAGCACCATCAACCACAGCGCGAGCAGAACCACGCCGTCGCGGGCCGCCGGCCGCTCGACGAGCCGTCCCGAGGGGTGGGGCACCGTGCTCATCACCGCAGCCTAAACGTCGTTGGCCAAGGCCTACGTTACCGGAGAGCCTCCGCGGGGTCTCCGCCGGCTCCCCCGCGGTCGACCAGGCCCCGACCAGGCCCCGACCAGGGCTAGAAGCGGATGCCGACCTGCGCCTGCACGCTCTGGAGCGCGCGCGCATCCTCCACCGCCCCCGAAGGGTTGATGCGGTTGAAGGCGGGCAGCGGGAACATCACGCCGTACTGGAGCTGAAAGAAGATCGGCTCGCGCGTGTCGTGATAGCGCATCGCGCCATCGAGCTCGATGCCGTAGCTGTAGCGGTTGCCGAGCGTGCTGCGGCGGTTGACCGCCAGCGCATACTCCACGTCGACGCGCGCGCTGAAGTTGTCGAAGAAGTAGAACGCGGCCCACGGCTTGAAGTACGCCGCGTTGGAGACCGTGCCCAGGATCTCGCGGAACATCAACATGTCGACGTTGAAGGCGCGATTGAAGCGGAAGTTGCTGACGATGTTGTTGTCGTCGAAGTAGCCCACCGCGCCGCCGACATCGGGCGAGTAGGGCGAGATCGCGGTGTCACCGGTGGCCATGCCCTGGTCGAAGCCGATGTGGAAGCGATCCTTGAGCAGGCCGTACTTGAACTCGAACGCGTAGCCGCCGTTGACGACGAACTTGCGCTGGAGATCGGTCGAGGACACGCCCTCGTAGAAGCCGGGGTCGTCGCGGTCGTCGGCGGTGAAGGCATCGTCGAGCGCGTTGAACGAGCCGAAGTTGCCGGCCGCCTCGAGCTCGATTCGCAGCGTGCGCCAGTTGACCCGCATCCACAGGTCGGGCGTGGCCACGATGGCGCGGCGGGCGACCAGCAGCTCGTTGTAGGGCGAGTTGGGCAGCAGCCCCGCGGCCCCGGCAAGCCGCGAGCCCTCGACCTGGTCCACGTCTTGGTAGCGCAGCCAGCTCATCAGCCCGTAGTTGAGCACCGGCGAGCCGAGCGACAGCTTGCGGCGCAGCATGTCGGGGTCGTCGCGGCGCTCGATCGAGGCGCTCCACTGATAGACGTTGTCGAACTTCTCGGCCGAGATCGTCTGGCCGACCAAGCGCGCGTTGCCCCACTCGGGGCCGAGCACCTGCGCCGTGGTGGGGCCGCTCGCGGCCCAGTCCCACGAGACCGCGAGGGTGTGGGTGCGGCGGCGGTCCTTGCCGAAGTCGAACGCCATGCGCACCGAGTCGACCGAGTCACCGTAGTCGCTGTCGAGCTGGCGGATGATGTCGGCGTCGTCGCCCCGCACGTAGCCGTTGCCGCTGTTGGCCACCATGCCCATGCCCCAGCTCCACGGCATGCGACCAAATTGCAGGTCGAGGCCAAAGCCGAAGTGGATGTGCCCCCAGCCGCGCTTGACCACGATGCTGTCGTCGAGGCTGTTGACCCCGGCCGAGGGCGGCACCTGGCTGCGGGTGAACAGGTCGATCTCGGCGTCGGGGTGGTCGAAGCCGTAGGTGTCGGGCGTGCTGCCCATCACCACGTTGTCGAGCAGGTCGACCTGGCTGTGCACCGCGACGGTGTCGGTGATGTGGAGTGTGGGCTCGAGCCGCAGGCGCATGTTGGCGCTGGGCTGGCCGTTGCGCCGCTGGCAGCGGGTGGTGGCGCGCTGGAGCGACACCCCGGCGTCGGTCAGGCGCGTGAAGCAGTCGGCGTCGTTGTTCACGAACACGCTGCGACCGGCTTCTTCGCGCAGCTCGCCCGACTCGACCGGCGGGCGGA
The DNA here is from genome assembly GCA_041600735.1 of Nannocystaceae bacterium. Classification (GTDB taxonomy): domain Bacteria; phylum Myxococcota_A; class Polyangia; order Nannocystales; family Nannocystaceae; genus Paraliomyxa. Next base: position 21,532 of record JBFIJN010000008.1, on the reverse strand, counting down.
AGAACTTGTTGGGCAGGGGATCGGCGTTGGCATCGCGCTCGGTGAGGCCGAGGCTGAGGCGATGGAAGTAGTCGCCGCGCATGCGCATGTAGCCGTGCAGGTCGAACAGCTGCACACGCCGACGGCCCGCGGGCTGGGCGGGCACGGCCTCGATGGGCTTGAGCGCCTGCTTGTCCTTGGGCGCCTCTTCGGCGGGACCTTCCTTCTTGTCCTTGGCGCCGCCGCCCGGGGGCGGACCGCCCTGACCGCCAACGCCACCAGGACCACCCCCCAGTCCAGGCTGGGCCGCAATCGCGGTCGTGCTCAGCAGACCGGCCGAGAGCAGCACGAAAAGGGGCAGGGGGCGGAGCAACGCGGACCGATGGCCGCGCGGGTGCGAGGTGCCGCTCATCAAAGGCGTCGCAAGCTAACAGCGGCCCACCGGGGCGTCAACTTGGCGCAGGGGGGCCTTGGGACGGCTTGCCCCGAAGTGGGGTCGACGATGGGCCGGCGTGTGATCCTGTTCACGCTCGGCCACCGCGTGAAGGCGACGCGAGCCCGCTGGACTCGCCCGCGGACTCGCCGTCGGACTCGCGCCGGACTAGCCCGCCGGAATGGTCGCGCAGCCGAACTTGATGCTCACGCTGGCGTTGTTGAAGCCCTGGATCGTCTGGCAGGTCTGGGGGCACAGCACGATGGTCGTGGGGGCCATCGGGTCGTCGTAGTACCAGCCGTCGCTCACTCCGGCGCAGGCGCCCGGGTCATCGACGCGACCGATCGAGAGCGTGCCGCCGGCTCCATTGTCGAACTCTACGTTGACCTGGTCGGGGTTGAAGTCCTCGCCGTCGGGTGGCGGCGGGATCGTGTACTCGCACGCGAGCGAGGCTCCCGACACGACGGCCATCGAGACCTGATTGAAGATCGGGCCGAAGTCCTGCTCGCACAGGTTGCCGAAGATCCCACCCGTGAGCGCGACCAGAGCGAGGTACTGGTCGCTGCGCGCGGCCGAGTAGGGCACGAAGTTCGGGCAGCACGAGGTCCCCTGGAAGCACGCGTTCGCTGGATCTTCGGGCGAGGCGATCGCATGGAACGTGTAGCCCGCGTGCGTCGGATCGAGCCCCAGGAACATCGCGTCGAAATTGTTGGCCGAGAGATCGGAGTCGTCGTCGGAGACCACGATGATGTGCTTGGACGCGGTCGCCCGCATCTGCGGCGCCCAGGTGGCGTAGTGCTGGATGATCTTCTCCAGCGCATTGTTGCTGCCCACGCCGTCGACGATGTGGAGGTAGCCCGGCAGGTTGGTGTCGTCGGGGCAAGAGCCCGAGCCCAGCGGCTGCGCCAGGCAGATCCCGGCGTCGTTGTTGCTGTCGGCTGAGATCAGCACCACGTGGGCGTCGATGTTGGCCAAGAAGATCTGGCTCGAGAACTGGTTCATGTTCTGCTGCACGAACCCGGCCTCGAGATCCATGCTGCCCGAGTTGTCGACCACCACGATGATGTCGGCCGGCTGCGCGCCGACGTTGGCGGTGTCGGTCACCTCGGCGCACTCGTTGCCCGTGTCGACGTTCGTGTCGGTCCCCGCGATGTCGAGCTTGGCGCCGGTGTCGTCCTCACCATCATCGGTGCCCGTGGCCGCGGGCCCCGTGGTGGGATTGAAGGTCACGCTGCTCACGGTGGTGCCGCTGTCGCGCTCGTCCGGGCTGCCGCAGGCCAGCGCGGGTGCGAGGGCTAGCGCCCAGATCCAAAGCGGAGCTCGCGTGGCCGCGGCTCGCACGTTCCGTCCCGAAGTCTTCATCATAGTGTTCATGGTCGATCCCCCCCAAAGGGTGTCGCGGTCGCGACCGCGGCCCCGGGAGATGATGACGGCTCGTCGGCGATGATGGCAAGCTCGCGACGATGACCTCGTGGTGGCAGCCGGGACAGCTCTTGTTCGTGGGATTCGAGGGGACCGAGGTGCCCCGCGATCTCGCCGTATTGCTCAGCCAGGGGCGCGTGGGCGGCGTGGTGCTGTTCGCCCGCAACATCGAGTCCCCCGAGCAGGTGCGCGAGCTGGTCGATGCGCTCCACGACGCCGCGCCGCCCGAGCTGCCGCCGCTCGTGGCCATCGACCAGGAGGGAGGCCGTGTACAGCGCTTGCGGGCGCCGTGGACCGAGTGGCCGCCCATGCGCCGGCTCGGCGATCGCGATGATCTCGCGGGCACGCGAGCGTTTGCCGCAGCGCTCGCGTGTGAGCTAGCCGAGCTGCGCATTCACCTCGACTTCGCGCCCGTGGTGGATGTGGACACCAACCCCCAGAACCCGGTGATCGGAGACCGCAGCTTCGGGCGTGATGCCGCGCGGGTCATCCGCCACGCCGTGCCCGTGATCGAGGGCCTGCAGGCGGGCGGGGTGGCGGCGTGCGCCAAGCACTTCCCCGGTCACGGCGACACCGACCTCGACAGCCACCTGCAGCTCCCGCGCGTGCGTCACGACCTGCACCGGCTGCGCGAGGTGGAGCTGGCCCCGTTTGCCGCGGCGGTCGCGGCCGGAGTCGCCAGCATCATGACCGCTCATGTCGTGTTCGAGGCCATCGACCCGCGTCGCCCCGCCACGCTCTCGCCCGAGGTGATGGCGCTCTTGCGCGAAGAGCTGCGCTACGACGGCGTGGTGTTCTCGGACGATCTCGAGATGAAGGCGGTGGCGGATCACTTTCGGCCCGAGCAGCTGGTGCTGGGCGGTCTCGAGGCGGGGGTCGATGCGTTCTTGGTGTGCCGCGATGCGAGCCTGCGCGACGAGGTGCTGCGGCGGCTCGAGCGGGCTCCCGATGCGCGGGTCGAGCACGCGCTCGCGCGGGTGGTCGGGCTCAAGCAGCGCTACGTCGCGGGCGAGGCGGTCACGCCTCCGGCCGAGCCCGCCGTCTCCACCGAGTCGCCGTTGATCACGCTCGACCAGGCGGTGGCGCAGGGCTTTGGTGCGGCCGAGCCCGCGCCTGCAGGGCCGCCCTACGCCGAGCATCGGGCCCTCGCCGAGCAGCTTGCCGAGCGCTAGTGCGCCCGCGGGAGTACGCGTTCACCGCAGACAGCGAACCCAGCCCGCGTTAGTCTTCGCGGCGATGCGTCAATACCTCGACCTGCTCGCGGACATCCTCGAGCACGGCGTGCCCAAGGACGATCGCACGGGTACCGGCACACTGAGCGTGTTTGGCCGGCAGCTGCGCTTCGAGCTCGGCCGGGGCTTTCCACTGCTCACCACCAAGAAGGTACACCTGCGCTCGATCATCCACGAGCTGCTGTGGTTCCTGCGCGGGGAGACCAACATCGCCTCGCTGCGCGAGCAAGGCGTGGGGATCTGGGACGAGTGGGCGGACGCGCAGGGCGAGCTCGGGCCGATCTACGGGCACCAGTGGCGCTCGTGGCCTGCGCGCGACGGGGGCTCCATCGACCAGATCGCGCGGGCGCTCGAGCTCATCGAGCGCGATCCCGACTCGCGCCGCATCGTGGTGAGCGCGTGGAACGTGGCCGACCTCGATCGCATGGCCCTCGCCCCGTGCCACTGCTTGTTCCAGTTCTACGTCGCGCAGGGTCGGCTCTCGTGCCAGCTCTATCAGCGCAGCGGCGACGTGTTCCTCGGCGTGCCGTTCAACATCGCCTCGTATGCGCTGCTCACCCTCATGATCGCCCACGTGGCGGGGCTCGAGCCCGGCGAGCTCGTGCACACGTTCGGCGACGTGCACCTGTACACCAACCACCTCGAGCAGGCGCGCGAGCAGCTCCAGCGCGAGCCACGGCCGCTGCCCGACTTGGTCATCAAGCGGCGCCCGGCCAGCATCTTCGAGCTGCGCTACGAAGACTTCGAGCTCGCCGACTACGATCCACACCCGGCCATCAAGGCTCCGGTGGCGGTGTAGCCGATGGCGACGACGGCGACGATGAAGGTATCGATCATCGCGGCGGTGGCCGCCAACGGGGTGATCGGTCGCGACGGGGACCTGCCGTGGCGACTGCCCGCCGACCTGCGCTTCTTCAAGCGCGTGACGATGGGCCACCACCTCATCATGGGCCGCAGAACCTGGGAGTCGATCGGACGGCCGCTGCCCGGGCGCTCGATCGTCGTGCTGACTCGCGCGGCGCCGCAGGAGATCCCCGGGGTGCAGGTCGCTCCCGATCTCCCCGAGGCGCTGGCGCTCGCCTCGTCGGCGGGCGATTCCGAGGCCTTCGTGATCGGCGGGGCCGAGGTCTTCGCGCGCGCCTTGGGCCTAGCAGACCGCCTCTACCTCACCCGGGTGCACGGCGACGTGGACGGCGACGTCGTGTTTCCCACCTTCGACCAGAGCCAGTGGGTGGAGGTCGCGCGCGAGGAACACGCCGCGGATGACCGCCACGCGCTCGGCTTCGCGATCTGCACGCTCGAGCGGCGTCCCGACCCCAGCCACACCTAGGTCAGGCGTCGCCGCCGCTACCGCGCGTCGGTCCCATCGCTATTGTGCAGGCGGTGCGCGTTGCCGATACTGGCTGACGTGGGAGAGTCTCGTCACGTGCGGAGCTCGACCATCGCCCCTTTGCCAGGAAGCTTGCTCATGCGTCGTCGCTTCTCGCCGCTGGCCGTCCTCGGCGTGACCACGGGTCTCGTGGTCGCCGCACTCACGCTGCCTGCGCAGGTCGGAGCGACCCCAGTGTCGACCGCAGGGGCGGGTGAAGAAGCGCCGCTCGCCCCCACCGTGGTCGGCGACGCGGACGTCGGGATCTTTGCCGAGAGCCGACGCGGGCAGAACACGGCCTCGATCACCCCGCAAATTCGCATGGGCCTGCGTCCACGGCCCGAAGCCGAGCTCCACGTGAGCTTCGGTGCGGTCTCGGTGTTTCGCGATGGCGCGCAGGGGCGCGAGCAAGAGGCCCGGCCCAGCAACCTCAGCTTCGGCGCCAGCCATATCGTCGATCATCGCGAGGGCGCGTGGCGCTACGCCAAGATCGGGTTCGCGTTCGTGCTCCCCACCGCGTTTGCCACCAGCGCCATCGAGCAAGACGCCTACGACTACGCGCTCGGTACCCGTGGCGGGTGGGATCCATGGGTGTGGATCCCGCAGAGCTTTGGCGTGGTGATCCCGGCCGAGGTGCGGGCGCAGGTCGGCCGCCGCTGGGTGATCGGCGGTGATGGTGGGCTGGCCGCGCTGTTACCTAGCGCGGGGCGCACCGATGGTCTTGCCGTGGCCGCCCAGGTGGCCGCCGAGGCGCGAGTGGTCACGCGGTGGCTCGGGCTCGGCATGCGCTTGGCGGCGGTCTGGAATGGTCGCCATCCCGAAGATCGTAGCCAAGCCTCGGTCAGCCCGTTCGCCGACATCAGCCTGTGTCGTCGCAGCTCGGGCCGGCGGATCCGAGGCGAGCGCGCGCGCACTTCCAACGCGTGCCCCGTCTACGCATCGGCGCGCCTCAATGTGAACCTCGACGGCCCCTACGGATTCACGGGTGATGATCCGCTGCGGGTGTGGGGCGTGCAGGCGGGCCTCGGCTGGGCGGTCTACTGATCACGCGAGCGCTCACGGCACGCGCAGACGCCCGGGCCGCCTGAGAGGATGCCCTCCGAGGGTTTTCCCGCGATCCCGCGGATCATCGATCGCGTGGTGACACGCGCAGCGCTCGTCGGTGTTTCAGGGTTTCCGTGCGGTGGTGCCCGCCAACCCGATTTCGATCACGCGAGCCGTCGTTCTTTGGCGGTGCCGCGTGTCACACCCGTCGGCGCCGACGCCGAGTCGGGATGCGGCGCAACTCTAGCCGTGCTAATTCCACCGACGGCGGCTCGTCCGCCTTCAAAAGTGTCACACTTGGCTTGTGAAAGCCCTCCTTCACCTCTAGTCTGGAAAACACCATGCGAAGCTCCGCGCTGACGTTCTTGTTCGCCCTGGTCGCCCCGTTGTCGCTGGGCTCCATGGCCTGCTTCCTCTCCACCGCAGACGACGGCTACGACTACGACACCTACAGCACAGGTGGCTGCGAGGTCGGAAGCGAAGGCTGCCAGTGCACCACGGGCGGCAAGTGCAACGACCCGTTCTTCTGCAACAACAACCTCAACATCTGCGTCGCCGACCTGTGTCCGGTGGGCACCGAGACCTGTGCGTGCACGCCCGCGGGCGCATGTGACCCGGGCTTGCTGTGCGCCTCCGACATCTGCGTGGACGCGGGCTGCTCCCCGGGCACCGAGGGCTGCCAGTGCACCGAGGGTGGCGGCTGCGATCCGTCGCTGCAGTGCCTCTCCGATTTGTGCGTCGACCCCAACTCGGGCCACGACACCGGCGTCGCCGACGAGACGGGGGCCGAAGCCAGCACTGGGGTGGCCGACGAGACCGGCGGCAATCCGCCCACCACGGGCGGGACCTCGACGAGCGGCGGCGGGTCGTCGAGCGGCGGTGGCAGCAGCACCGGCTGATCGTCGCCAAGCGTCCCCTCCCCACGCGCGAGCTTCGACGACGAGGGCGTTCCGCACCAGCGGGGCGCCCTCTCGTCGTTTGCGGGGCTCAGGCGCGTGCGCGGCCGCGACGACCACGCCAGCGCAGCAGCGCCTCGGCGGCCAGCAGCACCCCGATGAGCCACCACAGGCCTCGCCAGCGCGGCATCGCGACGGCAACGTGGCGCGTCTCTCCGTCTTGTAGCGGGGTGGGGTCGAGCGCCTGCCAGCGGGTGTCACTCTCGGCCGGATCCACCACCACCGCGAACACGCTGGGCGCATCGGGTAGCCCCACGGTGTAGTGGCCCGCCACGAACGTGTCCTCGAACACCGCTTGTCCGTCGTCGTCGGGGGCGATCGATGCCTGGCTGCCGCTCGGCGTGGTCACGGTGATCGTCTGCTCGGTGCGGATCGTTCGCGTCTGGCCGGCCATGAGCTGCGTGCCCCCGCCTCCGCTGCGCTGATCGGCGAGGTAGGCGAGCAGGCTCGACACGAGCGGCACGAACCCCGGGCGCAGCGGCAGGTCGGCCCAGTCGCGATCGATGGTCGTGGTGAGCAGGGCGACGCGCCCCGCCCCGACCTCGCGCGTGAGCAGGGCGGGCGCACCGCTCGTGAACGACAGCGCGATCCGATGCGCGCGCTCGGGGTCCGGCTCGAGCAGCATGACTCGCTGCGCCCGCGTGCCTCCGAGCCCCAGATCGCCGCGCAAGCTGCGAAACGCGGGATGACCGAGATCGGCGGGGGCCAGGCCCTCGGCGCGCGCCTCGGTGCGCCCGGGCGCGGTGCCGACCCGCACGGCCTCGCGCATGTGCAGCGGCAGCAGCTCGTCGAAGCGCGCGTTGTAGGCCTCGGCCTGCACGCGATCGCCCACGGTGATCCACAGGCCCATGCCGCCGCGCACCCGCTCGGCGATCACCGGGGCCACATCGGGGTCGGGGGCGCGGAGGTTGGCGAGCACCAGCACGTCGACGTCGCGAAACGCTCGCGTCCCTTGCTCGCGCACGCGCGACTCGAGCTGGTCGGGCGCGAGGCTTCGCAGGTGCAGGCGGCGGCCATCGTCGTCCACGCTGGCCGCCGTGCTCAGGAACCACACCTCGTCGTGCGCCCGCAGCTCGCTCGGATCGCCGTTGACGATCACCACCTCGATCGCGTCGTCCGCCGAGATCCACAGGTGCCGCGCGTCATCGCTGGGCATGGGGTCGTCGGTCACATCGATCGCGACCACGGCCGGCGCCATCCCTTGCTCGCCGGGGAGGGTGTGGGTGAACTCCACCGGCACCGGCTTTCCCAGCGGGAGATCCACGGTGGTGCGCGCGATCTCGACGTCGCCGATGCGCAGCACCAAGGGCACGCGCCGCTCCTCGGCGGCGCCGTCCGGGCGCGACGGCGGATGGCGCTGCAGCACCGCCTGGATCCGTACCGCACGCGGGTCGAGCTCGGGGGCGGGCTCCCAGTGCAGGTCTTCGATGGCCACGTGCTCGGGCCGCAGCACCTCGGGATCGAGCGCGGCGATCGGGATCACGAGGGCCCCTCCCTCCACCGCCTTGGGCAGCGAGTGCAGGCCGCGCGCCGTCGCATCACCCACCGCATAGATCACGCGCGGACGCTCGCCCTCGACGCGCTGGAGCAGCGCGGTGGCCGAGGGGAGCGCCTCCGCCATCGTCCATGCCCCGGCACGCGGGCGCCCCGTGAGACGCCAGGCTTCGAGCGCATCGCGAACCACGTCGGGGTCGGCGCTGGGCTCTTCGCGCGGGCCGTCGGGATCACTGGTCACGAGGCCCACGCGGCTACCGGCGGGCAGCGAGTCGAGCAGCGCGTCGACCTGCTCGATCGCGTGATCGAGCAGCGTGCGACCGTCGACCTGGAGCTCCATGCTGCGCGAGCCGTCGACGAGCACGACCGCGTCATGGGGCTCGCCGACCACCGCGACGCCAGTGTCCTCGGTGCTCGAGGGGCGGGTGAGCACCACCACCAGCAGCGCCAGCAGCAGCAGTCGCACCAGCAGCAGCGGCCAGTCTTGGATCGCGCGGCGCTGTGACACCGACTGATCGGTGGCGTGAAGGAAGCGCATCGCCGCGAAGCGGATCGGTCGCGGGGGCTCGCGCCCCAGCAGGTGGGCGATCACCGGCACCGCCAGGCCCAGCAAGCCAAGCAACAGCGCGGGGGCCAGCAGGGTCACGGGCGCACCTCGGCGTTGGGCAGCGCGGCCTCGCCCGCGAGGCGCCCCAGCAGCCCCACGAACGCATCCTCCACCGGTTGGTCGGTGCACAGCCGCAGCAGCACCAGGCCCTCGGCCTCGCAGCGATCATCGAGCTCGTGCAGGTGCGCCGACAGCCGGCTTAGGTAGTCGTCGCGGAGGCTGCGGCCCGGGGCCTCGAGCGGCGGCCGCAGCCCGCGGAGGTCTTCGAAGCGCAGCATCGAGCGCTCACCCCAAGGAAAGTGGAGCTCGTCGGCATGGAGCAGCTGCACGAGCACCACGTCGTGCTGGCGTGCGCGCAGCTGGGCGAGCACGCGCAGCAGCTCGTCTTGGGCCGCCTCGGCGTCCTCGGGGCTGCTGCCCAGGTCGAGCAGATCCGAGATCACCACCACGAGGCTCCGGCGGGGAAGCCGGGGCGCCACCGTGCTCGCGAGTGCGCTCCACGGGCAGCGACCCTGCGGGGGCGCGTCGGCCAGGCGCAGCGCGAGCGCATTGAGGCGCTCACGGCCGCTCCGGGGCCGGGCCAGGCTCGCGTCGACCGTCTGCATGTGACCCAGCGCGAGACCCACGGGGTCGCCCTGTCGGTAGGCGAGCCAGGCCAGGCCGCCCGCGATCGCATGCGCGTAGCGGAGCTTGTGCTCGGCGCCCTCGCCATAGTCCATGCCCGCGCCGCCATCGAACACGAGCGAGAGCGAGAGCTCGTCCTCGCTCTCGGTGCGACGCAGCACCAGCCGATCGCGCCGCGCCACCGCGCGCCAGTCGAGACGCCGCGGGTCATCGCCGGGCGCATACTGTCGGTGATCGCGAAAGTCGAGCCCGAGGCCGGCCCGCGCGGCGATGTGTCGACCGGGGCGCTGGCCCCACACCGGTCGCCGCACCAGTAGCTGGCGCGCGCGCAGTAGCTCGCGCAGCGAGGGGGGCACCAGCCGCCCGAGCGCCTCGCCGTGGGCCTCGTCTGCGGCCTCGTCTGCGGCCTCGGGGGCACCTCGCTCGGGCTGGGGGTCGCGCTCCGTCACCGCGCTCGCCTCTACGCGGGCACGGCCGCCAAGATCTTCTCCATGATCTCGGCGCTGCCGATGCCGCGGCTCTCGGCGGTGAAGCTCCGCACCAGTCGATGCTCGAGCACCGGGCCGGCCAGCGCACGCACGTCGCCCACCGTCACGGCGGCGCGCCCCTGGAGGGCGGCGTGGGCCTGCGCGGCCACGAGCAGCTGCTGCCCCGCGCGCGGGCCTGCGCCCCAGCGCAGCAGCGTGCGGACCTCGCCCGGGCACTCGCTCTCACCGGGCCGCGAGGCTCGCAAGATCGCGACCACGTGATCGACGACCGAAGGCGGCACGGGGATCCGCCGCACCAGTCGCTGGTGCTCGCGCAGGCGCTCGGGCGTGAGCACGGGGGTGAGCGGCTCGGTCGAGGGGCTGCCCATCGCCACGATCTCGCGCTCGGCCACGGCATCGGGGTAGTGCACCACGATCTGAAGCATGAAGCGGTCGAGCTGCGCCTCGGGCAGCGCGTAGGTGCCTTCTTGCTCGATCGGGTTCTGCGTGGCGAACACGTGGAACGGCGGCGGCAGCTCGTGGGTGTGCCCGCCCGCGCTCACGCGGCGCTCCTGCATCGACTGCAGCAGCGCGGCCTGCGTCTTGGGCGGGGTGCGATTGATCTCGTCGGCCAGCAGCAGGTTGCAGAACACCGGGCCCGGCACGAAGCGAAAGCGGCGCTTGCCGGTGGTCGGGTCGTCCTCGAGCACCTCGCTGCCCGTGATGTCGGCGGGCATGAGATCCGGCGTGAACTGGATGCGCGAGAACTCGAGGTGCAGCGCCTCGGCCAAGCTGCTCACCAGCAGCGTCTTGGCGAGGCCCGGCACGCCTACGAACAATCCGTGGCCGCCGGCGAACAGGCACACGAGCAGGAGATCGATGACCTCGGCTTGGCCCACGATGCGGCGGTGGACCTGCTCGAGCAAGCGCTCGCGGGCCTGGGCCAGATCGCGGAGGGCGGTGCCGTCGTCGACGGGGAGGGCGGTGGCGGTAGCGGGATCGGGCACGAGCGCGGTGCCGCCTGGTATACCCGCGCCGCTCGGCCGCGTCACACTGCGGCCGGCCGCGACGTCTGGAGAGGGCGCGGGCGGAGGATCGGTGGCCGCGCCCGCGACCGCCGCCGACCTCGCACCCGGCCGGGTCCGTAATCATCGGCAGCAATGGGGAAAATACCTCGGGTTTGACGAAGCCCCTCGCTTGAGCCACATTTTGGCGCGCTCCAGCTGCGCCGCATCGCCGTAGGGGAAAATACGGCGGCAAATCGAACAATCAGAGACGGGACTGACCAATGGCCACCTTCAACGAGCTGCTCACCCAGGTCAAGGCATCGATCCACGAGGTGTCGGCGGAAGACACCAAGGCGCGGGTCCTCGATCGCGCGGGTGCCGGCGCGCCGGTGCCCGTCGTCATCGATGTCCGCGAGCGCGACGAGTACGAGCAGGGCTTCATCCCGCGAGCGCAGTGGATCCCGCGCGGCTTCCTCGAGCTCAAGATCGAAGACGCCGTGCCGGAGCGCGAGCAGGAGATCATCATCTACTGCGCCGGCGGCACGCGCTCGGCTCTGGCTGCGCAGGCGCTGGGGCAGCTCGGGTACCGCCGGGTCTCGTCGATGGCGGGGGGCTTTCGCGCGTGGAAGAACGCCGGCTTCGCGTTCGAGCGCCCGCGCGTGCTCAGCCCCGAGCAGATCAAGCGCTACAGCCGTCACATCATGCTGCCCGAGGTCGGCGAGGTCGGGCAGGGCAAGCTGCTCGACGCGAAGGTCTTGTTCCTCGGGGCGGGCGGGCTCGGCTCGCCCTCCAGCCTCTACCTCGCCGCGGCCGGCGTGGGCGTCATCGGGATGGTCGACGACGACGTCGTGGACGAGAGCAATCTGCAGCGACAGATCCTCCACAACATGGAGCGGCTCGGCATGCCCAAGGCCGAGAGCGCCCGCAAGACGCTGCAGGCGCTCAATCCCGACGTGAAGGTGATCACCCACCAGACGCGGCTGACCAGCGAGAACGTGCTCGAGATCATCTCCGGCTACGACCTCATCGTGGACGGTGCCGACAACTTCCCCACGCGCTACCTGCTCAACGATGCGGCGCTCAAGCTGGGCAAGCCGGTGATCCACGCGTCGATCTTCCGCTTCGAAGGTCAGATGACCACGTTCTTGCCCGACTCCGGGCCCTGCTATCGCTGCCTGTACCCCGATCCGCCGCCGCCCGGAATGGCGCCCAGCTGCCAGGAGGCGGGCGTGCTCGGGGTGCTGCCGGGGCTGGTCGGCACCGTGCAGGCGACCGAGGCGATCAAGCTCATCCTCGGGATCGGCGAGTCGCTGAGCGGTCGGCTGATGGTGTTCGATGCGCTCGGCACCAAGTTCCGCACGCTCAAGCTACGCAAGGATCCCGAGTGCCGGGTGTGCAGCAAGCGACCCGAGGACATCGAGCTCATCGACTACGAGCAATTCTGCGCGGTCGGGGGCTAGGCCACGGTCGCGTTCGAGCACGCCTCGAACACGATCGGTCCCCTTCGCGAACGCGCACTTCACGCAGGTTGATGACCGTTTGAACTGGAATCGTCATTCCAGTTCAATAATCGCCGTGCGATGACGTGCAAGGGCTTCTGTGAGCGCTATGATTCTGGCGTAACGGAGGCATCATGACTCGCTGGCAGCTACTTTCCGAGCTTCGTGCCGCGATGAAGGACCCCAAGCGCATCGGCGACGTGGCCGTCTACAAGGCAGAGCTCAGCGGCGCGCGGGCCCGGCCAGAGATCGAAGCGCAGCTCGACGACGTGCGTGGCTATCACCCTCGCGTGGATCTCGAGGCGCTCGCGCGGCTCCCCGACGGGACGTTTGGTCGCGAGTACGCGCGCTTCCTCGACGCCAACCATCTGCAGCCCATCGTGCCCACCGATCGCGCCGATCCAGCGATGATCGCCCGCAACGCGTTCACGGTGCGCTACGCCACGATCCACGACATGGTCCACGTGATCACCGGCTTCGACACCTCGTGGCCCGGCGAGGCGGGTGTCTGGGCATTCGTGGGCGCGCAGCGCTATAGCCTTGGCTTTGGCCTGGCGGCGGTGCTGGCCTTGCTCGTCGCGCCGTTCCGCTCGCCGCTCCGCCTGGTGCACGCCTGGCGATGCTGGCGACGCGGGCGAGCGATGGGCAAGGGTGCGCGACGGCTGCTCACGCTGCGCCTCGAGGAGCGCTTCGAGCAGTGTCTCAGCGAGCTCCGCGCGGAGCTCGATGTGCGGGGTGCCGACGCGGGCTACCTACCCGTGGCCGCTCGCGCAGCGCTCTAGCAGCCGAGACCCCGGCGGTCGGGTACCCTGCCGGGCATGAAGAGCTTCGAGGAGGTCGCGGCGTTCATTCGGCAGCACGAGGTCGGGCGCCGCGCGTGCGTGGAGACTCCGTTTGGCCGACGCTTGATGTTCTACGCCGACCTCACCGCGACCGGGCGCTACCTTCACTTCGTGGAGCGCTGGGTCGAGCGCATTCGGCCGTTCTACGCCAACACGCACACCGCGGTCTCCTCGACCGGGCGCATCACCACCGCGCTGCGCGAGAAGGCGCGCGAGGTGGTCGCCCGCGCGGTGCAGGCCGGTGAGGAAGACGTGGTGTTGTTCACCGGGTCTGGGGCGACCGCCGCGGTCAACAAGCTGGTGGGGCTGCTCGGGCTGCGCATCGACGAGCCGCTCGATCGCGTCTACGGGTTCTCGGCGCAGATCCCCCAAGCCGAGCGCCCCGTGGTGTTCATCGGGCCCTACGAGCACCACAGCAACGAGCTGCCGTGGGTCGAGTCGATCGCCGAGGTCGTGGAGATCGAGCTCGACGCGGCCGGGCGCATCGATCTCGCCGACCTCGAGCGCAAGCTGGCGCGCTACCCCGAGCGCCCGCTCAAGCTCGGGAGCTTCTCGGCGGCCTCCAACGTGACCGGAGTGCTCACCGACGTCGCGGCCGTGGCCCGCGTGCTGCACCGCGGCGGCGCGCTCGCAGTGTTCGACTACGCAGCGGCCGGGCCCTACGTCCCCATCGACATGCATCCCGCCGATCCCGAGGCGGCCATCGATGCGCTGTTCCTCTCGATGCACAAATTCGTGGGCGGGCCGCAGGCCTCGGGGGTGCTGGTGGCGCACCGCGACCTGTTTCGCAACCGTCGCCCGGAGCGGCCCGGCGGCGGCACCGTGCACTACGTGTCGGGCTCGGGCCGCGACGCGATCGACTACGTGACGCGGCTCGATGAGCGCGAAGAGGGCGGCACGCCTGCGATCATCGGTGACGTGCGGGCAGGCACGGCGTTCCTCGTGCGCGAGATGATCGGCGCCGAGCGGATCCGCGAGCACGAGGTGCTGCTGGCCCGGCGCGCGATCGAGCGCCTGGGCAAGCACCCGCGCATCCACCTGCTGGGGCCCCACGATCTCGAGCGGCTGGCGATCCTCTCGTTCAACATCGAAGAGCTGCACCACGATCTCGTCTCGGCGCTGCTCGACCACCTGTTCGGGATCCAGAACCGGGCTGGTTGCTCGTGCGCGGGCCCCTATGGCCATCGCCTGCTGAGCATCGACTACGCCACCTCGGAGCGCTTTCGCGGGCTCATCCGTCGCGGCATCGATGGCATCAAGCCCGGCTGGGTGCGGGTGACGATCCCGTTCTATGCCAACGAGCAAGACGTGGAATTCCTGCTCTCGGCGATCGAGTTCGTGGCCGACCATGGGGCGGCATTCGTGCCGCGCTATCGGCTGAGCTGGCGCGACGGCGTGTGGCGGCACATCGAGCGCCCGGCCCCCGACATCGAGCCGATCGAGCTGACCGTGGAGGCGCTCGAAGAGGCGGCGCAGAGCTTTGCCGCCGGCGATCACGAGGCGCCCATGTCGGATCTGCAGGTGCTGAGCGAGCGCGCGCGCTACCTCGAGGAAGCGCGGGAGATGGCGCGGCAGCTCGAGGCGCGCTGGCGTCGCGACCCGCCCGAGTGGAATCCCAGCAGCGGCGATGCGCTGGTCGACGAGCTGCGTTGGTTCGACTACGTGCACGGCCACGACATGCCGGAGGGCCCGGCCCGCGGCCCCGGGCACGCGCGTGACCTGAGCGTGGTCGCGCAGTAGGGTGCACGCATGCGACTGCACCTCGTCGACGGGACCTTCGAGCTGTTTCGGGCCCACTACGGCAAGCGACCGGGGCACACCGCGCCCGATGGCCGCGATCTCAAGGCTACGGTGGGCGTGGTCGCGTCGCTGCTCGCGTTGTTCGAGGATCCCGAGGAGCAGGCCACACACGTGGCCGTCGCGTTCGACAACCCGATCGAGTCGTTCCGCAACGAGCTGTTCGACGGCTACAAGACCGGCGCCGGCATGGAGCCCGCCCTGGTCGCGCAGATGGGCCCCGTCGAGCAGGCCGTGCGCGCGCTCGGGGTGACCGTGTGGTCGATGGATCGCCACGAGGCCGACGATGCGCTGGCCACCGGCGCGCGGCGCTTTCGCGATCGCGTGGATCAGGTGCGCATCATGACCCCCGACAAGGACCTCGGGCAGTGCTTGCTCGGGCAGCGGGTGGTGCAGGTCGATCGCATCCGTCGCAAGACGATCGACGAGGCCGCGCTGCGAGAGCGGCGCGGCGTTGCGCCGGCCAGCATTCCCGACTGGCTCGCATTGGTGGGCGACACCGCCGATGGAATCCCGGGGGTGCCCGGGTTCGGCGAGAAGGCGGCCGCGGCCGTGCTGGCGCGCTACGAGCGGATCGAGGCAATCCCCGACGATGGTGCGGCCTGGGACGTGGCCGTGCGCGGGGCGAGTCGCCTGGCCGCCACGCTCGCCGAGCGCCGCGAAGACGCGCTGCTCTACCGCAAGCTGGCCACCCTCATCGACGACGTCCCGCTCACCGAGGCGTTCGAAGATCTCGAGTGGCAGGGCGCACCGCGAGCCGAGTTCTCGCGCTGGTGCGACGAGGTCGGAACCACGAGCCTCCGCGATCGGCCGCGGCGCTGGCGCGAGGACGGGTGAGCGAGCGAGCCTCTTGGCGGGCAGATGACACCGCCCATGCTCGATGACACACTAGGAGCGCCGTGATCGAGAACCTGAGCATCAAGGGCTTCCGAGGCATCGAGGCGCTCGAGGTACCCCGATGTGGCCAGATCAACGTGGTGGTTGGGCGCAATGGCTCGGGAAAGACTCGGCTACTCGAGGCGGCGTTCGCTCTCATGTTCCGCGCGAATGCGGAGGTCTTTCCCAGCTTGGCCAAGCTGCGCGGGGTGTCACAGGAGCTGCCGGCGAGGCTCATCGCGGACAACTATCGAGACTCGTTCGCCACGCGCGGCCAGCAGGAAGCAAGGGTAGCGGGACACATCGCCGGTACCCGCCGCGAGAACGTGCTGCGCAGCTTGCCCGGGGAGCTCGCCGAGCTCTCGGTGCCCGGGGGCGGATCGGTAGGTCACGGTGCGTCCGCGACCGCGCTGGCCGTGTTCGAGATCCAGACCCACGAGAGCGCCATGAGCACTTCCCATGGCCACCAAGGCTACATGCTCTCCGACGGCCGATGGTGGGTTCCACGAGCCTCGCCGCTCGTCGCAGGCGCGGGGTTCCTGCTGAGGACGCCCAAGCGCTCGATCAGCTCGAGCCGCTTGGCGCAGCAATGGACCGCGGTGGAGGAGCAAGGGGCTCCGATGCGAGAGATGATCGTGGACGCGCTACGCAGCGTGGATCCCGGGGTCCATGGTCTTCGCCTCGTGGCGCTCGAGAGCGGTGTGGCGCAGCTCCGGGTAGACTACCGAGAACTCGGTCTGTGCCCAGTGGAGCTGCTCGGAGATGGTGTAGTGGAGGCCATTCACTATCTGACCATGTTGGTGCAGTCGCAGGGAGGAGTCGTGCTCGTCGATGAATTCGGCACGGCCCTCGACGCGAGGAACCTCGATATCGTGGTGCGCACCTTCGTCGCAACTGCCAAGGCTCTCGATGTGCAGCTGTTCCTGTCCACGCACAGCTTGGAGGTCGTCGATGCTCTCCTTGCCGATTCTCCCACCGATCACGTGTTGGTCATGCAGATGAAGAGCGACGCTGGCGCGGTGAGCGTCGAGACCCTGGACCACGGCGAGGCGAGGTCGTTGCGTGACGATCTGGGCTTCGACCTCCGGCGTGTGGCGTAGGCGACGATGCGAATCGTCCTGCTAGCCTGCGAGGGCCGCCACGAGCTGGCCATCCTCCCGCGCCTCGTGGTTGCGCTCGGGTGGGAGCAGCGCCGGGGGATCACCGGCGCAGATCCAGAGTCGATCCAGCGACTCGTCCCGCAACCTCCGAGGATCACCGGTCGAGACTTTTCCTGGCGCGCGCCACCTCGACCCGTGTTCTTGCGCCGCGACGACGACTGGATGGTCGTGCAGCGCTTCGACGGGGATCAACGGCTCTGCAAGGAAGCGCCGCTCTACGCCCGTCAGATCGGCTCGGAGCTGGCCGCGGTAGGGATCGTGGTCGATGGTGACGAGAAGGGCCCCGAGCGCCGAGCGCAGCAGTTCCAGGCCGCCTTCGGGCGCGAGTCGGCCGAGCTCGTGCCGGGGGCCGTGGTCGGGACTGGGCTACGGCTAGGGCTCTGGGTCAGCCCCGACAACGCCTCGGTCGGCAACTTCGATGACTTGCTCGAGCAGGCGGCTCGAGCGGGACGCCCCGAGTCGCTGCAGAGCGCTCGCGAGTTGGTCGCGGGCGATCGCGGGTTCGAGACCCAGAGTGAAGCGAGGCGTCGCAAGGCGGTGCTCGGCATCGTAGGCCAGGCCGATGTTCCAGCCGGGTCGCTATTCGACAGCGCGACGAAATGGCCGGGATGGATCGCCGGAGCGCCGCACGCGGGACCCTTTGCTCCGCTGTGTGCCTTCTTGAGCGAGCTCGTCCGTGACCGCTGACGCTACGCGTCGTCGGACTTGCGCCGCACCGACTCGGGTAGCTCGGCGGGTAGCATGCCCGTGTTGCGCTTGGGATCGTCGGGATCGGTGAACACGATCACCGGCGTGTCCGAGTCCACGCGGTTGACGACGAGCGCATCGTAGGTGGTCAGGTGCCCGGTGTGCTCGTGCTCGCCGTGCCGGTAGCTGTAGCGCACGTGGAGCGCACCGCTCTCGGAGCTGGCTTGGAGGATGCGGCCGCGCGTGACCTTGCCGGAGGCGTAGAGCGCACGGGATTTTCGTCGATCGAGCAGCGGAGCGGCAAAGAACCAGCCGAGCGAGAGGAGGATCATCGGCAGCACCGCAAAGCGCATGCCGGCCGCGCCCATGAGGATGCCGGTCAAGATGCCGGCCAGCATGCCGGGCAGGCTGATCGACAGCGCACCTCGCATCGAGCGCAGGTAGTTGAGCCGCTGCGCGACCTCCGGGACCACCGCGCGCGGCGCATCGGCGAGGCGCGCGAGCGCGGTCTCGAAGTCGACATCGCGGCGGGCCAGCCCCGTGCTCGACTCGGCCTCGCGCAGCGCGAGCGCGGCAGCGGCGGGGACGCGGCTGTCATCCTCGAGCATCCGCAGCACCTCGGTCACCGATCCAAGCCGCCGCTCGGGATCGGGATCGAGCAAGCGCTCGAGGATGCGGCCGAGCGCCGCATCTCCGGCGAGGTCGCGAAGCTGCGGTCTCAGCCCTTGCCGCGGCAGCTCGGAGGGGTGCACATGGGTGAGCACATGCGCCATCGTGGCCGCGAGCCCGTAGAGATCGGAGCGCACGTCGGAGATCCCCATCGCCTGCTCGGGCGCCATGTAGCCCGCGGTGCCTGCGATGGTCATGCCGCCGCCGGCCTGGCGTGCGGCGAGATCGCGAACCGAGCCAAAGTCGACCAGCACGGGCCGGTCGTCGGGGCGCACCACCACGTTGCCGGGCTTGATGTCGCGATGGATCACGCGCGGCGACAGGGAGTGGAGATATCCGAGCGTCTCGAGCAGCGAACGGAACAGCGCGCGCGCCTGCGTGGGGCTCCAGCGGCGGCCGCTCGCGATCTCCGCGTGCAGCGTGGGCCCCTCGATGTACTCCGAGACGATGTAGAAGTGGTGGCCCTCGCTGGGGTCGTCGTCTTCGAACGCATCGATGAACGCGGGCACGCCGGGGTGGTCGAGGCTGCGCAGCACCCGGGCCTCGCGCTCGAACAGCTCCACCGGCTTCCACTCGGGCAGGCCCGCCAGCGAGAGGCACTTGATCGCGACCGCGCGGTTGCTCGCGAGCTCGGTTGCGAGGTGGGTGGTGCCGAAGGTCCCTTGGCCGAGGGCACGGCCGAGCTCGAAGCGATCGCGGAGCGCCATGTCGTGGCATCACGATACACCACGGCGGCGGGGCGACCCCGTCACCGGCGCACGAACGCGCGCAGGTACACGTTGACCTTGAGGGTGAGCTCGTGGAACGGCTCGCGTGGGCTCGCGTCGGGGGGCGTCTCGCCGAGCGGCAGGTCGTTGCGGTAGACGAGGAACAGATCGCTGCCCGGGGCGAAGCGCCAGCGCAGCCGCGATTGCATGCCCACCCGCTCACGCCCCGGCGAGAGATCGAGCCGCCCGAGGTTGTCGAACGCGAGGTTGCGGGTGATCGCGACGTCGAGGTTGGCGTTGGCGAACCCGAAGTCGAAGTCCTCCCCGGGGTCCGCGAGGTGCCCCACCACGTGGGTGTAGCTGGCGCCGGCCGTGAAGTGCTTGCCGAGCCGTGCGGTGAGGCTCGCCGATGGCAAGTGCGCGATGCCTCCAAACAGCTCGAGCCACTCGTAGCCCGCGCCCACTTGCAGGGCGCGGCGCTCGGGGGTGCTGGCGCCCATCCCCTGGCGAAAGCCCGTGTACGTGCGCGCCTCGACCTGGTGCTGGTAGAGCTCGAACGGCTGCTGCACCTCGTCGACGAAGTGCGAGATCGAGTAGTTGATGCTCGCCCCGTTGCGCCACGACGCGCTCACGCTGCCGCTGCCGCTGCGACCCAGTCGCTGGGTGTAGCCGGGGTCCGTCTCCACGCTGTAGCTGGGCCCGAAGCTCACCTCGCGCAGGCCCAGCACGCGCGGTCGCGGCACGAACGAGAGCGCCGCTTCCTGTCGCGCGCTGTTGGGGCGCCGATAGAACCCGAGGCGTGGGTCGAAGTCTCCGTCGCTCCACAGCCACAGCACCGAGGGCCGCACGTAGAGCCCCTGGTACTGGAGCCGTGCCGACGCGCTCGAGCCCAGCCGCGTCTCGGGCGGGCGCGGTGCCGCGATGACCGAGCCCACCTCGTCGAGCTCGAGCGGCTGCGCCGGGCTCTGGCCCAGCGTGCTGGCCACGAATCCATAGCCCTGCAGCTTGCCGTCCAAGCCGATGAGCTGCGCGTCGATGCCCCCCGCGGCATGGTCGCCGTCGGCGAAGCCGAAGCGATGCTGGCCTAGCGCCATGAGCCCCACGTTGAAGGTCTTGGTGGTCTGCACGCGGATGCGCGCCACGGTGACGTTGGCGGGCTCGCTGCGCGCGAGCCCACGCGAGGGATCGTCGGGCGCGCCCAAGGTCTGCAGCTGCAGCACGCCGTAGCTCACCGGGCCGCTGCGACCGTAGACCTTGGCGCCGGCCAGCACCGGCACGGGGCGCCCGTCGACCAGGCCCACGCGGCGCGAGAAGAACAGCTGAGCCTCGCGCGGGCGGCCAAAGTCGAACACCTCGAGGCCGTTGATGAAGAACGGGCGGCGCTCGGGAAAGAACAGCGGGAAGCGATCGCGGGCCACCTGGACCTCGTCGGCCTCCACCTGGGCGAAGTCGGTGAACAGGCTGGCCTCGACGTAGGAGCTGGCGCCCACCTGCACGCGCACGTCACCGCCGGTGGCCACGTTGGGGCGCCGCCGCGGGTCGAGCGTGAGGCCGGGCTGGAAGTTGGTGCGCAGCAGCGTATAGGGCGTGTACTCGACCGCCCGCTGGGCACGGACGTCGCGCAGCCCCTCGAGGTGACCAAACTGGCTGGCCGCCATCGGTGAGCGCGGCGGCACGAAGATGCGCCAGTCGTAGGTGGCGTTGCGCGAGGGGTGGTCGCGCGAGATGTCGAGCCCGATCGTCTGCTCGTGGGCACTCTTCACCCCGAGGATCGCAAACGGGATCTTGTACTCGACGGTGTACCCATCGTTGCGGCGCTCGACCTCGGCCGCCCACACGCCGTCCCACTCGGTGAGGAACTGGGCGCCGTCCGAGAGGCCCAGCGCATCGATCTGCGCTCCCTCGGCATTGACGCCCAGGCTCACCGCATCGCGGTGGTTGTGGGAGGCGTCGATCTTCACATAGACGGTGTCGTCGGCGAAGATCCCCGAGTTGTCGCGTCGCAGCGTCCGCACGATCACGTCGCCCGGCGCCGACTCGCAGTCGATCAGCACGTAGAGGAAGTCGTCGTCGTAGGCGACCCGCAGCGTGGTGCGAACCGGTGGGGTGCCGCCGACCTCGGGCGTACGCTCGACGAAGCGATCATCGAGCGGCGCATCGAGCCAGGTCTGCTCGGTGGCACGACCGTCGATCTGCATGACCTCGTTGGTTCGGCTCGCCCGGTAGGTCCGCGGCTCGGGCTCGTAGCTCTGGCCCGATGGGCTCGCAGGGGGCGCGGCCGCCCCCACGGCGGGCAGAACAAGCCACTCGGCCGCAACGAGGAGCAGCGCGCCCAGAGCCCTGCTAGGCCGCGACAGCGCAAAAGGCGCCCATCCCCGGCGCGGGGTCGAGCCCCGAGGGTCGCCGAACGGCCGCGCTCTCCGTGGTGCCCGTGCGATTGGCGTTCGCACGCGTCTGGCCCGACCCGGCGTCGCGAGCACCGGCTGTCTCTACCGCACCCCAGCCGGGTTTGCTATACGACAAGCGTCGCGTGCAGCCTGGCCGATCGGGGGTACCCCCCCTTCCGCATCCTACCTCGGTCGGCCAGGCGCCCGACTCTTACTTCGGGCAAGGGGTAGACACCGCATCCCCGCTCGTTTCCAGGTCGGTCGGAAGTTTTTT
>JBFIJN010000007.1:0-51923 GCA_041600735.1 Nannocystaceae bacterium | reverse complement strand
GGGCACCAGCCACGCGGTCGCCGACTCGTCGAAGCCCCCCGCGACGCCGCCCTCGACTCGGGCGTCTCTTGGTCGCGGCCAGGGCTCGGTGATCTCGCGCTCGAACGCGTCCGCCTCACGGTCGCACGACGAGGCCCGCGCGTGCTCGCCCTGTCGCTCCCCTTCGCTCGAGGCCCACGGCCCGCCCTCGCGCGAGTCGCCCTCGTGCGAGTCGCCCTCGCGCGAGTCGCCCTCGCGCGAGTCGCCCTCGTGCGAGTCGCCCTCGCGCGAGTCGCCCTCGTGCGAGTCGCCCTCGTGCGAGTCGCCCTCGCGCCGGGCCACGCGATGCGCCGAGACCCGCTCGGGCAGCCGGGCACGCACCACCGCGCCCTCGCGGCTCGCCGGCGTCACCTCGCCCCGGACGCGCGCGCTGGGGTACTGCACGGTACGCAGAGCCTCTCGCGGGGAGACCCGCGCAGCCGTCCGCCGCGGTCGCACATCCTCGACCTTGGGCGGCACGACCACTCGTCCGGCCTCGACGCGTCGCCGCAGCGCATCGAGCAGCTCGCTGTGCGTACCGAGCGACAAGAGCTGCGTGAGCCCCGAGCGCGGCTCGCCGATGATCTGCCGGTAGAGCGCCTCGATGTGCAGCCGCCGGTTGCGATAGCCCGGCCATGCCGCCAACGTCGTGAGCGCCCGCCGAGCGGTCTTGATGCGCAGCTCCACCCGCGGCTCCAGCAGACCCCGCCGCAGCGCCTCCACCGAGGGCGGCACGCGGCGCTCGAGCGCGGGGATTCGCCCCTCGAGGATCTCGGCCACCAGGGCCTCGTCGGTCTCGCAGCCGTGGCGAAACTTTCGCCCTTCGAGCAGCTCGTGGAGGATCGCCCCCACCGCAAACAAGTCGGATGCCGGCTCGGGTCGGCCTCGCGCCTGCTCGCGCGACAGGTAGCGCAGCGTCCCGCGAAACCGCGGGCCCGGGCCCCGGTCGAGACCCCCGTCGAAACTCCGGTCGAGACCTGCCAGGCCGAAGTCCATCAGCTTGACCTCTCCCCGCGACGTGATCATCGCGTTCCCTGGCGACACGTCGCGGTGCACGATCCCGTGCTCGCGCCCCGCGATGCAGAAGTCGTGGGCATAGCCCAGCGCGTCGAGCAGCGCCCCCACGATGTGCACGGCATCTTCGACGGCCAGCGGTCGACCGCCCGCCGCCAGCTGGACCTGCTGGCGAAAGACCCCCAGGTCGACCCCGTCGACCCAGTCCATCGCCATGAAGAGGTGGTCGTCCACCACGCCGACGTCGAACACCGAGACGATGTTGGCGTGGCCGAGCATCATGGCCACCCGCCCCTCGGCGACGAACATGCGCCGGTACTGCTCGTCGCCCGCGAACGCGGGCCGGATCAGCTTGATCGCGCACGGCTTGATCGCCCCCGCCACGCCGAAGCGCGCGGCCGCCCACACCTCCCCCATGCCGCCCTCGCCCAGCCGGCACACGAGCTCATAGCCCGCCTCGCGCAGGTCTCTGGGGCTTGCCCCACTGGCAGTGCCAACGTCCATCATCTCTGCCGCGATCACACTTCATCTAGCACTTGCCTTCGAATGAGGGAATGACCCACGACATGACTTTTGGCTGGAGCATCGAGGTCCACCCACGCCATAGTTTGCAGTCTTCCAACATCGACCGGCAGCCCGCCCTCCAACCGCTGCCGCAGCAGAAGCCGCTCCCTGGGACGAATTCGAGAAATCGCACTTCGCTGCCCAACTTCCGCCGCCGCCGGTACCCACTGAACCAGCTCCCCATGCGTCGAATCGGCGGCTATTCGAATTCATCGCATCTACCGTCGAATTCGCACGATCACACTGGTCCACCAATGACCCAGCTGCCGGTCCAAATCAGACCATTCACGCGCACAAATGCGCCGTGATATCAAGCCGAGGACATGACGGATACGGTGGATCGCACGGCCGCTACCACGCGGACCGATCGTACGGCCACGGTCGTTCGAAAGCTGCGGAGTCTCGAGCTTCGGCGCCTCGGCGGGCCGGTCCCCGGTCCGCCGCAGACGTTCACCGTCCCGCGCATCACGATCGGGCGCAGTCGGGCGTGCCACGTGATCGCGACGCACCCCTCGGTGAGCGCGCTGCACTGCGAGCTGCGGGTCCGCGGCGAGCACGTGGAGCTCCGCGACCTCGACAGCACCAACGGCACCCACGTCGAGCATCGTCGCGTCTATCACGTGGAGATCTACCCCGGCGATCGGTTCTCTGCGGGCGACGTGACCTTCGAGCTGATCGAGGCCGGCGAGGTCGAGGTTCCCGTCTCGGCCGACGATCGCTTCGAAGAGATGTGGGGCGACAGCCCGGTCACGCGCGAGGTGTTCGCCCAGCTCGATGCGCTCGCCGGCACCACCATCGACGTGCTGATCGCGGGCGAGACCGGGACCGGCAAGGAGGTCGCCGCGCGCTCCCTTCACCTGCGCTCGGGGCGGAAGGGCGCGTTCGTGATCCACGACTGCGCCAGCCAAGCCCCCAACGCGCTCGAGACGGCCTTCGACGAGGCCAGCGGCGG
Organism: Nannocystaceae bacterium; assembly: GCA_041600735.1. Classification (GTDB taxonomy): domain Bacteria; phylum Myxococcota_A; class Polyangia; order Nannocystales; family Nannocystaceae; genus Paraliomyxa. The sequence continues at coordinate 49,375 of JBFIJN010000007.1, read as the reverse complement.
CACGCTGCTGCTCGACGAGCTCTCCGAGCTACCGCTCGAGCTCCAGCCCCGGCTCCTGCGGCTGCTCGACCGGCGCGAGGTTGGGCGCGAGGTTGGGCGCGAGGTCTGGCGTGAGGTCGGGCGCGAGCTCGCGCGCGAGCCCAGGCGCGAGTCCGGCGGAGCCAGTCGCCCCATCGATGTGCGCATCGTGGCCTCCACCCGCACCGACCTGCCCAAGCTCGTGGCCACCCAGCGCTTTCGCGAAGACCTCTACTTTCGCGTGGCCCAGGCGGTGGTCGAGCTGCCGCCGCTGCGCGAGCGCGCCGACGACGTCGAGCTGCTCGCCGCCCAGTTCATCGCCGAGCAGGCCAGCCTCACCGGCAACCCACCGCTCGAGCTCGCCGATGATGCCCGGCTCGCGCTGCGCGAGCACCGGTGGCCCGGCAACGTTCGCGAGCTCCGCAACGTGATCCAGCGCGCCGTCCACCTGGCCCGCGGCCCGCGGATCCACGCCGCCGATCTCGCGGTGCGCGACCAGGCCGACGTGATGGGCCTCGAGGAGCTACTCGCCCTCCCCTATGGCGAGGCCCATGCGCTGCTCGATCGCTACTACCTGCGCCGCATCATGGCCGAGACCCGCGGCAACATCACGCACGCGGCCCTCCGCCTCGGCACCAGTCGTCGCTCGCTCCGCGAGCGGCTCAAGCGGCTCGACCTCTACGCCGCCGACTAGACGCCGCCGACTAGAAGCGCAGCCGCAGCGACAGCCCGCCTGCGGGCTGTCGCACCGAGGCCCACGGCTGCACCGACACGCGCGCCTGCCGGGCCTCGAACTCGCGGTAGTCCCTACGGATCCGCACGCCACGAACGAGCAAGAAGCCCGCCGCCACGCCGATCACGGCCGCGAACCCGAACGACAGGCCCGCTGCGATCTTCGGCTGCCGCCCAGGATTCGGAAACGTACAGTCGATCGAGTCGACCCCGCTCATGCACGCCTCGGTGACGCGCCGCGACTGGAACAGCTCCCAGATCCCGCGGCCGACCAACAAGCCCGACGTGCCCGCGACCACCGATCCGAGCGTCAGCTCGAGCACCCCTTGGCGTGTGCCTCCTTCGGATCGATCGACCTCGGTGCGCCGCGCCACTCGTCGCGCCTTGCCGCTCTGCTTGGTCGGCACGATCTGCGTGGGACCCTTGGCTCGCTTGGCCGTGGCCGACGCGGGCAGCATGACCATCCCGCCCGCCAGCACGACGACGACGAGCTCCCGCGCTACGGCTGAACGCACCGGGCAACGGTAGCAGGCCGGGTCCTCGAACGCGCCATCTCCGCGGTGCTCATCGCCGATTCGAGGCGCGCGACCCTGCTCACGCCAGTGGCGACGGCCGTGCGGCATGTGGCGACACCCGTCGCCCCACGCGGCACTCTGCAACGGGTCCCCAGCCGGCGCGACCTCTCAGAACGGTGATATGGCGGCTTTGGGCGGCTTCTTCGAGGCCAGCGTCCGTGGCACTGGCGTTGCAGAGCCTCCCCCCGATGCTCACGGTCGGCGGCTTGCTCCTTGGTGCGGTGCTCACGGTCCCGAGCGCGCCGAATTCCGCCGCCCCCGCCGACCCCTTCGATCCCAGCATCCCCCGCGTCACCATCGCCCCGCGCGACCCCCAGGGCGACCGCGCGTTGGGCCTGCGCGACCCCTTTGCCGTCGACTCCCGGCTCGAGCCCACCGGTCGCCGGGCGCCCCGGCCCAGCGAGGTCCATGCCGACCTCCGCGATCCCTTCGTCGCGAGCCCCTCCGGCACCGCCAAGCTCGAGGGCGCGCCCAGGCCCGCCGTCGGCTCCCCGGCCGCCGACCTGCGCGCGCCCTTCGGACCCGCGGACGCCACCCTGCGCTCGCCGTCCGTGAGCGCGCGTCCGAGCGCCACCGCGCCCACCGAGCTCCGCGATCCGTTCGGCCGCTGACCGCAGGCCCGCGGCGCTCGTGATACCCATCGGCAATGACACGGTGTTGGCAGAGGCTCCTCCCGTTGGTGATGCTGTCGACGATCGCGTGCGTCGGCTGCAAGAAGGAGTCGCCGCAGAGCGATACCCAAGGAGCCCCGCAGACCAGCAAGGTGCCCTCGCGCATCGAGGCCGTCGCCGTCACGGCGTTCGGTGAGCAACCGGGCTTCCTCGCCGACGGAGCCGTCGTCGTGGCCATGCGCGCGGGCGCGACCCAAGACTTCCTGCATCACCTCCCGCTGCCCAGCGAGGCCGCGCGCGAGCTCGCCAAGGCCCGCCGCGAGCTCGGCTTCGATCCGTTCACCGACGACGTGCTCGCCCGCTTCTCCGTGCCCCCCGACGCGGTGATCAGCATGACCCTCGGCCGCCCGCTGGGCCTCGACGCACGCAAGGCCGTCACGCGAGCGATCCACCCTCGCGACGATCGCTTCTTGGGCTTGGTGTCTCGCGTGATGCAGGAAGCCTCCGACGGGGTGGTGCCGGCTGAGAAGCCCCTCCCCGCGGAAGAGACCCTCATCGAGCGGCCGCCCCCGTCGCCGCCGCCGCACGGGGAAGTGCCCGAGATCGGGCTCGTCGAGCCGATCGACGAGCCCATCGTCGACCCATTGCTACCCGCGATCAGCCCCGGCGATCGTCGTGAGATCGACACGCTGCTGAGCCAAGCCGATGCGATGGGCGTGCAGCTCCGCGTCCACATTCCGAGCGAGGACCCCGACAAGATCTTCGGCGAGCTGCGGACCCGCGTGCCGGCCCAGGCGCGCGCCGAGGGCGACCAGCTGTGCCGCGGGCTCGCGGCCGAGGTGTGCGTGGCGGGCAACCGCGCGCTGCTGATCGTCCGACGCGAGGGCGCGGCCGCGGTGCTCGACCTCGTCCTGTTCACCAGCCGCTCCGACGCGCCCGACCTCGCCGCGCGACGCGGAGCGGCGGCCGAGGCCATCAACGCCCCGCGGGCCACGCTGCCCGTGCTGGCGAACATGTCGGGCCACGCGAGCGCCTACGTCGACGCCGGCGCGCTCGTGGAGGTCGTTGCGCACGAGCGCGTGGGTCGTGCGCTTCGCGACCTGCTCTGGGACGAAGTACACCCCGCCCAGAGTGTGAAGCACAACCTCGATGCGACCGAGGAGCTGCGCCGATTGCTCGACGCGCCCCGCCTATTCGACGGCCTGCTCGCCAACGTCCATCACGACGCCGATCGCACCCAGCTGCAGATCACGTGGCCGCTGCGCGAGGGCCAAGAGGCGGTGGCGCGCAGGACCCTGTCTCCGCCGCCGCTCGTGGTCCCCGTGCCATCGCTCGCGGCGCTGTGCGACGGAGCGCTCGTGTGCGCCCGCAGCCGCGGTCTGCCCGCGCCCAAGGAGGTCGGCAGCCAGCTCGCGATGGGCGTGTACGGCAATGCGCGCGTGCTCGAGGACACGCTCGACCACGCCGACGAAGAAGCCGCCTTCATGGTGCTGCTGTCCGCGACCTGGCCCAACGCCCTCGGAACCGTGCTGTGGCAGCTGCCGCTCGCCGAGGCTCGCGGCCCCGAGGCGGCGATGGTCCGCGGCTTCCTCGACGCGATCTCCCGCATCGGCGGCATGGGCCTGAGCGTGCGCAACATCAGCGTGGGCCGCCGCTCGGTCACCGCCGACTACGCCGTCTATGCGCGCGTCCCCGTCAACGATCTCAGCTTGGTCGGCACGCTGTTGACCATGGCCGAGATGCGCCTCACCCCCACCACGCTCGACGGCGTGGAGGGCAAGGTCTCGATGCTGCGGATCCCCGAGGACGACGTGCCCGCCATCCTCATGACGCGCGAGGATCCCGAGACCGTGAAGGACGACGAGGGCAAGGAGAGCCGCTACGGCTGGCTCACGCTCGTGGATGACCCCGCGCGGCTCCAGTGGTTGCTCGCGGCGCCCACCGACGAGGGCCAGGAGCCGCTGCTCTACGGCGAGATTCCCAACCTCTGGAAGCTGGTTGCCTCCGTACCCGAGGCCGTCGACGAGCTCGGGTTCGCGCGCACGTGGGCCACCGACCGGCGGTTCGCGGCGGCGCTGCGCCTCGACGACGGGCAGCCGCACCTGCTGCTGGAGCTCTCGAAGCGATAGCTCCACGACGCGCGCGTCGCTTTGGGCTGCCCAACCCAGGACATCGACGCCCTACCCGAGGGCCGGTCGAGTCCTGGATAGGCCGCAAGGCCTCGAAATCACGGCATTCTCCGCCCGAGGTGTCGCTCTTGCAGAATCCGCCAAGGCCTGCGACCGGCTACTGCCGGCGCTCCTTGGACTGTCATGAGCGCCCCTTCGTCCCTCGCTCCCCGCCTCTCGCTGCTCCTTCCGCTGTGCGCCCTGCTGGCCGCGGGCGGCTGCTCCTCCACCGCCGACACGCTGGGCCCCGCCTCGGGCTACGCGGACGGCGGCAGCTACGAGGGCGGCGAGTCGGGCGGCGGAGACAGCGATGGCGATCCCATGGGGGCCGACAGCGATGGCGACAACGATGCGGGGAGCGACGGCAGCGGAGGGCCCGAGCCGATCCCCGAGCCCGACGACGGTGGCCGCAACGAGACCCCCGAGGAGCCGCCCTCGGCGTGCGACCTCGAGACCAACGTGTCGCTCTACCTCTCGCCCGACGACTCCAACTCGATGTCGTCGCCGGTGCGCGCTCGCGAGGCCGTGCTCGGCGGCTGGGGCACCGTGCAGTCGGTCGCGATCCGCACGTGGGAGTTCTTCAACTACTACGACTTCGGCTATCCCGCGGCGGAGCCGGGCACGCTGGTGCTGAGCCCCTCGATGCGCCCCGTGCCCAACACCGCGGGCACCGACTACCTGCTGCAGATCGGTGTGAGCAGCGAGGCGATCACGGCCGAGATGCGCGCGCCGGTCAACGTGACCCTCGTGCTCGACACCTCCGGATCGATGGAGGGCGAGCCGATGGAGCTGCTCAAGGAGAGCTGCTACGCGATCGCCTCGAGCCTGAAGAGCGGCGACGTGATCTCGATGGTCACCTGGAACACCACCAACGCGGTGCTCATGGGCGGCTACCAGGTCGAAGGGCCCAACGACCCCACGCTGCTGGCCAAGATCGAGTCGCTCTCGGCCAGCGGGGGCACCGACCTCGACGCCGGCCTGAGCGCGGGATATCAGCTCGCCCAGGCCAGCTTCGCCAGCGATCGCATCAATCGCGTGGTGCTGGTGAGCGACGGCGGAGCCAACGCGGGCGTCACGGACATCGAGCTCATCGCCCAGCACAGCAGCGCCGGTAACGATCAGAGCATCTACCTGGTGGGCGTGGGCGTGGGCGATGCCGCCACCTACCACGACGACCTCATGGACGCGGTGACCGACGCGGGCAAGGGTGCCTCCGTGTTCATCGCGAGCTCCGACGAGGCCTGGTCGACGTTCCACGACGACTTCATCAGCACCATGGCGATCGCCGCTCGCGACGTGCAGCTGCGCCTCGAGATGCCCCCCGGCTTCGAGATCGTGAGCACCAGCGCCGAGGAGCTGAGCGCAGACGCCAGCGAGGTCGAGCCGCAGCACCTCGCGCCCAACGACGCCATGGTCTTCCACCAGCACGTCCGCACCTGCGCCCCGCAGCTCGCCTCCAACGACGCCACCGTGACGGTGACCGTGATCTGGATCGATGCGGTGACCTTCCAGCCGCGCCAGCTTCAGCGCGTGGTCTCCGTGGGCGAGCTGCTCGGAGCCGACCCCGCGCCGCTGCTGAAGGGCGCCGCCGTGTTCGCCTACGCCGAGGGCCTCAAGGCCTACAAGGTGGCCGACGCCGACGGCCGCGTCGCGACCATGGTGGGTGCCTTCGCAGCGCTCGAGCGCGCCGAGGCCGTGCTCCCCAGCGACCCCGAGCTGGCCGAGATCCGCGAAGTGCTCGAGGCGCTCGCGCAGTAGCTCGCTCGGTCGGCGGCCTCTCTAGCGCGGCGCGGTCTCGCCGGCCACGGGGAACACGGGGCGGATGTCCACGGGAATCCCCGTGAGCCCGGCCAGCGCGATCTCCATCTCCTTGCTCATCACGCCGTGCTTGGCGACGAACGCCTCGGCCTTCTCCTTGTCGCCCTCGTGCTGGACCATCACGAGATCGTGCACCAGCGTGCCGATGTTCTCCTCGAGCTTGGCGAAGTCGATGGTGAACGTGCCCTTGGCCGCGTCGAAGCGGGCGCCGCCGCCCTCGAGGTAGCGGTTGATCTGGATCGCCGCCCCTTGTCCGTGCGCCTCGGCCACCCCGAAGCGGACGCTGCGAAACAGCCCCGCGAAGTAGGAGACGAGCAGCTTCTCGCGTAGATCGGCCGGGAGCTCGCCCTGCTCGATCATGAACAAGATGTTGTAGGCCCCCATCGCGTCGGCCTTGCACTCTTCGAGCGCGGTGTAGACCGGCCCGAGCGCCACGCGAACCTCCACCGACTTCCCGCCCACCTTGGTGAACGCGGGGCCCAGGCTGTGCGAGAGCTCGTGGAACAGCACTTGGTTGAAGAACGCATCGCCCGAGAGCCGCTCGTGCAGCGAGGGGTCGAGCACCTTCTCGCCGATCGGCTTCATGATGCGCTCGAACTTGGTCTCGATCAGGTTGCGCAGCAGCACCTTCTTGGCGCCCTTTTCCTTGCGCACGCGCTCGTCGTTGGGCAGGTTGAACGCGATCGTCTGCACCGACTTGCGCGCGTCGCCGGCGGTGAACACCAGGTCGACCACGCGGATCGGGCTCTCGGCGCCGCGCTTGGTCTTCACCGCGTCGTCGACCGGGAGGTGCGCCTCCATCTTGGGCAGGAAGGCCTTGTACTTGGTCAGCGCGGTGGAGGCCGCGAGGTCGCTCACCGTCACGAACGCCTCGTAGCTGGCCTTCCACCCCATGAGCTCGTCTTCGTAGGTCTCGTAGGGTCCGATGGTGATCTCGACTCGGCTGTCGAGATCCATCCAGTCCTTGTCGCTCTGGTAGTAGTCGTCGCTGCCGAACGCATCCGCGCGCGAGCGCAGGAACTTGGCCAGCGACGCGTTCTCGGTGAGCTCGGCGGCCTCGCGCAGCTTGGCGGCCGCCGGCTCGAGCCACTCGCGATAGACCTCGTGGTAGGGGCGGGCCACGAGGCCCGCATCGGCGCGCTCGATCACCGTCGTCAGGCTCTGGAGCGCCGCGGCCTCGCCCGGATGCGCGGCCACCCAGGCGTCGAGCTCCTCGGCGGTGAGGTCTTCGGGGTAGAAGCCCGCGCCCTTGGGCCAGGGCCGATCCACCGCGAACGGCTCGCGGTGCTGCTGGCGATCCCACGGGCCTCGCATGATGCGGAAGTACGCATACTTGGCCTGGCCCAGCGGATCGGTCGCCTTGGCCAGCTCGGCCTCGAGCGCCGGGTTGCCCGCCCACGCCTGGCGGTCGTAGATCGGATCGAGCGACTTGGCGGCCTCGATGAGGGTGAGCAGCACCTTGCGCTCGCTCTCGGAGAGGGTGGAGAGCTCGACCCCGAGCTCGGCGACCGCGAACTGATCGATGCGGGCCTGGAGCGCCGCGGCCTCGGCGAGCGCCGGGTCGGCCGGCTCGGGTGCGACCGCCTTCGCGTCCGTCGCCTTCGCGTCCGTCGCCTTCGCGTCCGCCGCCTTCGCGTCCGTCGCTTTCGCGTCCGTCGCTTCCTTGCCCTCCGCCGCCTTCCCCTTCTGCGGGGCTCCGCCCCCTCCACAGGCCACCGCGAGCACGAGCGGCAGCGGAGCGACGAGACGGATCAGCGAGACGAGCGAGCGAGAGCGCGGTGCCATGGGACGCGAAGCGTCGCAGGAGCCACCGCGCCGATCAACCAGGGGCGTAGCGGGTCGGATCGGTCACGCCCGCCTCGGCGAAGCCCTTGCGACGCAGCAAGCAGCTGTCGCAGCGGCCACATGCCAGCGGCTGACCCCGAGCGTCGGTCGTCGGGTCGTAGCAGCTCACCGTGTCGGCATAGTCGACCCCGAGGGCCACGCCGCGCTCGATGATGCCGGCCTTGGTCAGGTCGAGGAGCGGGGTGCGAATGCGGATCGCGTTGCCCTCGCCCTCCACGCCCACGCGGGTCGCGAGGTTGGCCATGCGCGCAAAGGCCTCGATGAAGGCCGGACGGCAATCGGGATAGCCGGAGTAGTCGAGCGCGTTGACCCCGATCCACAGGTCGCCGGCCCCGAGCGCCTCGGCCCAGGCCAGCGCATAGGCGAGGAACAAGGTGTTGCGCGCGGGGACGTAGGTGACGGGAATCTCGCTGGCGGGATGATCGACGTCGCGATCGCGGGGCACGTGCAGCGTGCTGCCCTCGACGAGCGCCGTGGCCGAGGCGACCAAGCGACCCATGTGCGAGAGATCGACGATCTCGTGGGCCCGCGCGCCCATGCGGCGGGCCTGACGAGCCGCGCAATCGAGCTCGACCGCGTGCCGCTGGCCGTAGCGAAAGCTGAGTGCATACGCCTCGTGACCAGCTGCGCGCGCGATGGCGAGCACGGTGACGGAGTCGAGGCCTCCGCTCAGCAGCACCACGGCCGGGCCGGGCGAGCCTGCGTCTTCACCCCCGCTCACGGCGCGTCGACACAGTTCTCATCGTACACACCGCCCACCTCGGGGCAGCAGTACAGGTCGAACTTCTCGTTGTTGTAGCCCGGGAAGCACTGGCACGAGGGGAACCCGTTGGCGTCGGGGCTGCACGCGCCGCGCTCGTCGCCGCCGCAGAAGAACCCATCGCACGGGTCCATCGGGTCGTAGCAGAAATTCCGGTCGCGGTTGCAAGTGCCGATCTGGCAGTGACCGTCGGGTGCGAGGCACAGCCCGCCGAGCAGCCCGGGAGGAGCATCCTTGTCGCGCTCACCGCCGCGGTAGCACGCATCACCGAGGGCCAGCACCAGCAGCAACGCCGCGCCAATGCCCCAGCCGCGGCGTCCGTGGTGGTCGCCGCCCCGTGTCTCGAGCTTCCCGTCGTTCGACACCAGGCCGAACACTATCCCCAAATCGCGCAGGAGAGAACTACCCCGACCCAACGGGGCGGGAAGAAGGCCCTCCGCGTTGCAGGAGCAAGGTGCCCCACTGGAAATCGCGGCGGAGAAACATGGCGCCCGTGGAGGCGCGCGTTCAGTTTGAAAAAGGACAGGGGCTCCGGTAGCTTGGCGCGGTGATGCGACGCGAGTGGCCGAGTCGAGGACGCGCAGGGCTCCGCACCGCGGCCACGACGCTGGCGCTGAGCGTGGGGCTAGCCGCGGTTCCGGTGACGGCCCAGGCCGGCGCCCTGCCGCTCCCTTCCACCTTCTTGGCCAAGAAGAAGAAGAAGCCAAAGGACGGGCTCACCCCCGAGCAGGCCGCAGAGAAGCGCGTGCCCGTGCAGCAGCAGGGCCGCCAGATGGTGGCGGCCGGCGAGCTCATGGCGGCCACCATCCTCTACGACAACGCGGCGCAGCGCGAGGGCGACCCGATCCTGTTCATGGACTCGGCCGACGCCTACCTCGAGATCGCGACCACGGAACGAGATATCGCCGCGGCCGAGACCGCCAAGCAGCGCGCACAGGTCGCCCAGGACATCCTCTACTTCCACCTCGACTCGACCGCCGATCCCGACTACCAGCAGGTCGCCAGCGAAGACGTCGCAGGGCTGCTGGCCCGCGCCAGCACGTTGATCGACAAGGCCGACGACACCGTCGCCGAGATCCAGGCCGAGAACGAGGCCACCGTCGCGCCCGAGAGCGCGCCCGCGCGCAAGAAGGGCAACGGCCGCGGCCTGCGGATCGCCGGCGCCGGTCTCATGGGCGTGGGCGTGGCCGGCTTGGGGCTCGGCGTCACGGGCTTGGTCATCGGTCGCATCAATCAGCAGCGCGTCGACGATCCCGGGGTCTACGGCACCGAGTTCGACGGCTTCGACGCCAAGGGCCGCCGCGGCAACCTCCTGGCCGGGGTTGGCCTCGCGGTGGGCGGCGTCGCGCTCGCGGTCGGCGTCACGTTGTTCGTCATCGGGCGCAAGCGCGGCAAGAGCTCGGGGGGCGCCGCAGAGCCCGCCTCGGCCAGCGCTCGCGAGCCTTCGCTCGCCCTCGTTCCCACCGGCCGCGGCTTCGCCCTCACCGGTCGCTTCTAGCGGAGATCATCATGTCCAGGCACAGCACCAGCTCCAGACTCTCCTTCTTGGTCTTCGCGGTCGCGCTGGGCGTCGCTTCGCCCGCCACGACCTCGCAGGCGGCCTCGGCCTTCGGCTGCTCCGACGAGAGCGGCCTGTGCGTCGACTCGGGTGGCGCGAGCTGGGAGCCCGACAAGCAGAGCACCTCGAAGGATCGCAAGAAGCGCAGCACGAAGTCCCCCGGTCGGATCTCCCTCACGATCGAGGGCGGCCGCGGCAGCGTGTTCCTCAACGGTCGCTACGTCGGCACCGCCCCCGTGAGCGGCATCGAGGCGCCCTCGGGCAAGAACGACCTGCAAGTGCGCGACGGGACCGACGTGCTCGCCACCGGCGTGCTCGACGTGCCCAAGGACGCCGGCGTCTCGATCACCGTCCGCCACGACTGAGCGCGCGAGCGAGACCGACCTCGTGATCGTGGCGCGCGCAACGAGCTGCGGGTGGTGCCGCGTGGCGCTGCTCGCCGCGTGGGTCTCGGGGTGCGAGAGTCGAGCCGAGCCCGCCGAGCCCGCGGCGATCGAGCTCGGACCGACCGCGGCGCCCGAGCGCGCTGCCGATGCGCTGGGGTCCGCGCTGCGGCCGATCACCGCGAGCCGCTTGCGTGCCCACGTGGAGTGGCTGGCCGACGACCGCCTCCGTGGAAGAGCCACGCCTTCGCCAGAGCTCGACCAGGCCGCCGACTACTTGCGCGAGCAACTCCACGGCTACGGCTTGGTCGCGCCCGAGCTCGCACCCGACCACCTGCAGCGGTTCGAATGCGGCGGCCCCCAGCACCCCGGGCTGGCGAGCAATGTCGTCGCGCTGCTCCCCGGCCGCGACCCCGAGCTCGCCGCACAGACCGTGCTGGTCAGCGCGCACTACGATCACATCGGTACGCGTGAGACGGGGGACGATCTCGTCTACAACGGCGCCAACGACGATGCGAGCGGCACCGCGGCCGTGCTCGCGATCGCCGAGGCCCTCGCCACGATCCCGCCTCGGCGCAGCGTGCTGTTCGTGGCCTTCTGCGGCGAGGAGCTCGGCCTGCGCGGCTCGTACCACTTCGCCGAGCACCCGCTGCGCCCGCTCGACACCATCGTGGCCCACGTCAACCTCGAGATGCTGGGGCGGCCCGGATCGGCCGATCCGCCGCTCGCGTGGATTCCCGGCATGGCGCGCAGCGAGCTCGGCTCGTGGCTCACGGCCGCCAATCCCGCTCCGGGCGTGCGCTTCGTCGATGGCGTGGAGATCGGCGCCAACGAGGGCGGCGCGTTCAATCGCTCCGACAACTACCCGCTGGCGCTGCGCGGCGTGGTCGCCCACACGGTGGCCGCCGGTACCATCGACGAGCTCTACCACTCGCCCGACGACGAGAGCGACCAGCTCGACTATGAGCGCATGGCGGTGCTCGTGCAGGCGATCGCGCGCGGCGTGCATCGGCTGGCCGAGCACGAGGGGCGACCCGCGTGGATCGACCCGCCGCGCTAGCTTGCTCCGCGGAGCTCCTCGCGCGAAGCTCTGCTCGTGCACACGCGCTGGATCACCACGCTCGTCGCTGTTGGGGCGCTAGGGCTCGCGATCGCCTGCACGCCGGCCGTGTCCGGTGACGGCGACGGTGCAAGCGAGACGACGGCGTCCTCCTCGACGAGCAGCGCCCCCGACACGACCGGCACCACCGGCACGACGACCACCGCCGACCCGAGCACCGGAGCGGTCGACTCGAGCACCACCCCCGCGTCGAGCAGCGGCCCGAGCACGGGCCTCACCGACGGCAGCACGACCACCACCGATGACTCGACCACGAGCGAGAGCACCGGCGGTGCCGCGGGTCTCGGCATGATCTCGGGCGAGTGCGGGCTCATCGACACCATGGAGATCGACTCACCGAGCCCGTTCACCTTCGACAACGCGATCGACTTTCGCCGCGCGGGCTTCGACTACGATCTGCTCACGCCCGAGGGTCAGCAGGTGTTCGACGCCGGCAACCTCGGCGGCAGCTCGCTGCACTCGGAGGTGATCGCATTCGAGGTGCTGGCCCGCTGCGAGGGCGCCAGCCTGCTCGCGACCGAGGGCGAGATCATCTACGACGACCCGATGGGCACCAAGACCGACATCTTGGTGGAGATCGACGGGTGGGTGGTCGGCGTGAGCGTGACGCGAGCGGTGGGCTTCCCCTTCGACGCGCCCTACACCGAGATGCAGGCGGCCAACCTGCTCACCGGCAAGCTCGAGGACATCCAGGCGAGCTCGGCCAACGTGTCACCGCCGCACGAGTGGCGCAAGCAGATCCTGCACGTGATCGCCTACGCCGACATGCACGTGCAGAGCATCCACGATGCCTATGCCACGCTGGCGCCGGAGCTCACCGCCGACACGATCCTAGTCGTCACCGTGACCCACGGCGACGACGCATTCGTGTACTAGAAAGCTAGCGCCGACGCGACCAGCCCGAGGGCGGCGGCGGCTGGGCGAAGCGGTCGTTGGAGGAGGCGCCCGGCCACGCATCGGGCCCGCCGCGGTGGTGCACGATCACCGGCTCGACCGCGATGGGGACGCCGCGCGCCGCGAGACCGCGCGCCGAGTCGTAGCGGATCTGCGTGGTGAAGTCGGGGTGGCGCGCGCTGGCGCGGACGAAGCTGACCTCGCGCACGGCGCTGAAGCGCTGCTCGCCGAACTCGGTGCCGAGCTCGTTGCTCTGCTCGCGGTGGGGGGCATGGGAGGGGGCATGGGAGCGCGAGGTCGACGAGGGCGCCTTGCTGTCCTTCTTGCTCGGGGTGCTCGGGCTCGGGCGGCTCGCGCCGGTCCCACCGCTCGGGCTGCTCGTGCCGCTGCGGCTGCGCGTCGGCGCCGGCCGGGCCTCGTCGGCCGCGGCGACGCGGCCGTGGGCCATGCGCGGGTGGGGCTGCTCCTTGAACACCGCGACCCCGATGACGCCGGCGTTCTGCGGGGTGCCGAGCCGCGCGGTGAAGCTCTCTTCGACCCCCGAGAAGCGGAACGCGGCCACCTGCTCGAGCGAGGTGCGAAAGCCGTCGATGACCACGGTGCCGAACGGCTCGAGCACGTAGCCGCGCTGCGTGGTGAAGTCGCCGAGCTGGCCGGAGACGGCGTCGCGCCCGTCGACGCTCAGCACGACCTCGACCCGCGTGCTGGTGTTGTTGGTGACCACCACCTCGTAGCGCTCGCCTCGCTCGCCGGCCACGAACGTCTGGCCGTGGTGGAGCACCGTCGTGAGCGAGCGGCCGTGCGCCGACTGGAGCGAGACCGAGACCGCGGGCTGCACCACGGCTGGCCGCGTGGGCCGCGTGGGCCGCGGGCCGTGGGCCCAGGCGGCGGGCTGCGGGGCCAGCACCCCCACGGTGCAACCGAGGGCCAACAGGAGGACGGACGGGAGCACGCGTCGGGAAGCCATGGCCCCGACCCAACGCACCAGCGAGCACGGGCGATCTAGGGTTCTGCGCTACCGTGCGGGCCGCGATGCCCACCCGAGAAGTGCACCACGCCGACGGCATCGAGTGGCTGCGCGGCGCTCGGCTCGGTCCCGAGCACGCGTTGGTCACCTCACTGCCCGACGTCTCCGAGCTGCCCGCGCTCGAGCTCGCGGCGTGGCGGGCGTGGTTCATCGAGACCGCCGCGCTCGTGTGCAGCCGCCTCGCGCCCCAAGCGGTGGCGATCTTCTACCAGACCGACATCAAGCACGGCGGGCGCTGGATCGACAAGGGCTACCTCGTGCACCGCGGCGCCGAGCAGGCCGGGGTGCACTGCCTGTGGCACAAGATCGTGTGCCGCGCGAGCCCCGGCACCACGACCTTCGGGCGCCCCGCGTACGCGCACTGGCTGGCGTTCTCGCCCGCGCTCGAGCTCTCGCCGGCGATCTCCACCCCCGATGTGCTGCCCGAGCTCGGGGAGATGACCTGGTCGCGGGCGATGCCCATGAGCGCGGCGGTGCAGACCTGCCGCTTCATCGTGGATCACACCGCGTGTCGCGTGGTGGTGGACCCGTTCTGCGGTCACGGCACGATCCTGGCGGTCGCCAACGATCGCGGGCTCGATGCCATCGGGGTCGAGATCTCGAGCAAGCGCGTCCGCAAGGCCAAGCGGCTCGTGCTCGGGGTCGCGCTCAGCCCTCGACGATCACGGTGATGGCCGAGAGCGCCATCAAGCTGGCCGAGACGGTCTGGTCGGCCTCGTCGACGGCCACGTCGCCGAGGTAGGCCCAGTCGGCCTCGCGGTGCGCGACGAACGTGAGGTCATCGGCCTCGGCCCCACCGAGGGTCTCCGCGTCGTAGTCGAAGGTCACCATCACGGGGCGGCTGAACGTGAGCCCCATCGGCTGCATCACGTAGAGGTTGCTCGCCGAGCCGTCGGGGCCGGCCATCACCTCGATGGTGATCTCGACCGCCTCGTCGAGCGCACCGGCCGGGATCTCGAGCGACACGCGACCGTCGTCGGAGACGATCACTCCGCCCTCGCGACCGACCTGCTCGTCGCCCAGGTCGCAGCCCGTGGCGATGGTGGAGGCGAGGAGGAGAGCGGCGAAGGCGGTGCGGAAGAGCATGGTGATTTCCTTCGGGGGGAGACCAGGGGGCATGGACCGCGTCCTCGCCCCTTGTCCTACACCATCCTGCACCAGCGGTTAGGCATTACAAGTGGAATTTTAGATGCTACATCAAACTATAGTGTAGTGAAATGTATTTCAGAATACTATCAATGGCTTATATGAAATAGGCTATGGAGGGTCGGCTCGAAGTGGGGGCGATTGCGCGCGCAGGCTGGATCCCTCGGTGGTGTGCGCAATACACGCAGGTCTCGCTCGGGCGAGCCGGATATCCTGAGCCCATGCGCTTGATTGCTCGCTTCGTCCCGCTCGCTTGCCTCACCCTCGCGGTCGGCTGCGGCGACGCTCCCGAGGCCATCGGCACGACCGCCCCGGGCACGACCACCACCGACGGGACGACGAGCCTCGTCCTCGACAGCAGCACGAGCGAAGGGACGAGCACCGGTGGCCTCGACTCGACCACCACCGAAGCCTCGACCACCACCTCCGGCGACTCCACCGCCGCGTCCAGCGACTCCACCGGAGTGAGCGACGACGTCGATGGCGACGGCTACCCCGCGCCCGAGGACTGTGACGACACCGATCCCGCGGTGCACCCCGATGCGGCGGAGCGCTGCAACGGGATCGACGACGACTGCAACCCGGCAACGGGCGAAGACGGGGTGGTCTCCGTCGATGGGCAGGGCAGCTTTCCCACGATCAGCGCAGCGGTGAGTGCCTCGAGCCCCGGCTCCGAGGTGCGCGTGTGCGCTGGCGTGTATGCGGAGCACGTGACGATCGCCCACGACCTCTCGCTGCTCGCCCAACACGATGCCGCCGTCACCACGATCGATGGCGGGGGTGCGGGCGGCCCCACCGTGGCCGTGACCGCCGGCGAGGTCCAGATCACCGGCTTCACCATCACCGGCGGCAGCAGCATCGGGCAAGGCGGCGGGATCGGCATCACGGGCAGCGAGCTCGTGACCGTGACCGCGTGCGTCGTGACCGGCAACGTCTCCAGCGACGGCGCCGGCATCTACACCTATCTCGGCGCGCAGCTAGCCCTCGAGCAGACCACGATCTCGGACAACATCGGCGGCATTGGCGGTGGTCTGGCGATGAACGGCGACGGCTTCATGGCCAGCCTCTCGGTGACCGATTGCACGATCTCGGGCAACTTCGCCGACGAGAGCGGCGGCGCCATGGTGCTGTTCGAGGTGCCCACCGTGCAGATCGAGGGGACCACGATCGTGGACAACGACTCGCTCGACGGCGGCGGCCTCACCCTCGGAGGCTCGGTGGTCACGCTCACCGCCAGCACGGTGCAGCGCAACACCGCGAGCAACCAGGGCGGGGGGCTACTGCTCTATCCCGGCGTGGGAGAGCTCGCCTCGGTCGACAGCGACTGGGGCACGGGCGCCGACGACAACACCCCGCAGGACGTCGCGGTGGTGGGCGTGGGCACGTGGTCGGGCTACGGCGCGGGCGCGACATTCGTGTGCGACGTGACGGGCTGTAGCTGAGCCGCGCGGACGCTGATCGTGAGTCGCAACCCGCGTAGGCTCACGATCCACCGCATCTCGTCAAACCTCTGCGCCCGAGCGCGCACGCCGTACCCGTTCCTGCGCGGATCGGCATCCACGGCCGCTCCGGAGGCTCTCCGAGCACGAACAGCCGCTCTCGCCCTGCGGGAAAAGCAAATCATTCACAACCCTTGTGTCCGCAGAGCGGCCATTGTCAGATGGGCCCCATGCGGCCCCTCCCGTGGATGTGCTTGGCTTGCGTCGCAGCCTGCGCGCCCCCCCATGCCGCCTCGCCGTACCCCGAGGCCGAACCCCCTGCGGGCGTGGTTGCCGCGGCCGAGGAGCCCGCGGTCGACGAGGAGCCCGCCCCCGAACCCGTGGTGGCGCGCTACTTCGAGCGCGAGCTCGATCTGCGCCCGTTCCTGGTCGGATTCCCCTACGGCGACTTCCAGCCGAGCCTGCGTACCGGCGCGCTGTTCTACCTCGAGCTTGGTGAGCGCTACACGCTGCGCATGCTCGACGTGGGCCGCGACCCCGATCGCGACCGGCGCTTCGAGCTGGCCGCGGGCACGGCCGTGAGCGACGTGGACTGGAGCAAGCGCAGCCTGTGGTCGGTGCATCACCACGCGCCCACGCAGACGCTGTGGCTGCACGCCGACGCCAGCAACGACGAGAAGATGAACCTGTGGACGCTCGACCTCGGCAGCGGTGCGCTCGCCCAGGTCACCGATCACGAGTACGTCTACGGAATGGGCTTCTCACCCGACGAGAGCACCATCGCCTATCTCCCGCGCAAGAGCATCACAGCCGCCGGCCAGGCCAAGGGCAGGCCCTACGAGACCTGCCTGGTGCTGCGCAAGGTCGACACGGGCGCCGAGGAGAAGCTGCTGTGCGACAGCCCCGCGCTCGCGTTCACCTGGGGCGAGCCGCGCTTCTCACCCGATGGACGAGAGATCTACCTCGACGCGCAGATCGACGGCGATCGCAACCGTGGGCAGCTCGTTCGCGTGGATCTCGGCGAGGCCAAGCGGATCGCACGGCCGGTCACGCGCACCAAGACCCTGCGCAGCGCCCCCGAGATCCTCGACGGCTGGCTCGACGACGACACGCTGCTCTACCTCGCCAACGACGACGGCTTCGGCAACCTGCACGCGTACTCGCGGCGCACGGGCAAGACCAAGCAGCTCACGCGCTACACCGAGGACGTCACCTCGGCGCGCTTGGTGGGCAACGAGGTGATCGCGGTGCATCGCACCCCCGCCGGGTCTACGCTGGTGCGCCTCGACGCCCACACCGGCCGCGAGCTGGCCGTGGCCACGCTGCCCGGCAGCGCCGACGTGATCGACGGCTTCGATCGCCGCGCCCTGGTGGTGCAGCGCTCGCCCGATATCGTTCATCAGACGCAGGAGATCGATCTGCGCGAGCCGGGGCTGGTCTCGCACGAGGTGATCGGGCTCGATCCGCAGCTCGAGCGCAGCGTGGTGGCGTGCCGCGCCAGCGCGGTTCGCATCCCCACGTTCGATGTCGATCGCGCGACGGGCAAGACCCGCGAGCTGCACGCGTTCCTGCTCGAGCCGCGCAAGCCCATCGAGGACCCGACCCAGCGCCTGGCGCTCGTCACCGCGTTCTACGGCGGCGAGAACCGCTACTCGGTGTTCGACCAGATCATGTGCGCGGCGGGGCTCACCGTCGTGTCACCGGCGGTGCGCGGCAGCGATGGCTTTGGCAAGGCGTTCTTCGCCCTCAACGACAAGGACCTCGGCGGCGACGAGATCGTCGACCTGTTCGCGGTCGCGCGCTTCGTGGAGCAGCGCACGGGCCTGCCCGCCGCCCGCATCGGCGTGTATGGGGCTAGCCACGGCGGCTATGCGACCATGCGGGCGTTGACGTTTCCCCCCAACACCAATCGGCGCAACGACTTCTACCCGTTCGGCTTCGGCCTGGCGCACGCCGGGTTCAGCAACATCGAGTCGTTCTACGCCGCGACCAACATCCCCGACTGGGTGGTGCTCGAGAGCGGGGATCCCAAGGTTCCGGCCGAGCTCGCGCGCATGCGCGATCGCAGCCCGCTGACCCACGTGGAGCGCCTGCGAGCACCGCTGCTCATCACCCACGGCAGCCAGGACTGGCGGGTCCCGGTGGCCGAGAGCCGGCAGTTCGCGAGCAAGGCGACGGCCGCGGGGCTACCGGTGCAGTACGTGGAATTCGAGGGGCAGGGCCACCACATCGAGGGTCTGGGGCTGCAGGCCATGGCCTACCAGGTACGCTTCGATTTCTTGAAGGCCGTGGCCGTCGCGGTGACCGAGGCGGCCACCGGAGCAGGAGGCTAGAGTGCCGGCATTGCCGAGCTTCGCTCTCGATGGGCCGTTGATGGCCCTGCTCGCCGACCGCGACAAGTACCCCGAATTCCCCCCCGAGTTCGCCGTGTACTGCGGGTGGCTGGTGTTCGTGCTGGCGCTGCTGGTCGCCGCGCTGGCGTGGGTGCGCATCGAGTCGGTGCGGCGCTTCCTGTTCGCGCTCGATGATCCGCGCGTGTTCGCCGTGCTCCGCATCGGCTTTGCGATCATGACGATCGCCTGCTTCCTCAACCTCGAGCCGTACTGGCGGTTCTTGTGGAGCGACGAGGGCGTCTTCGATCTCGAGTACGCCCAAGAGAAGCTCGGCCGCCAGGCGCTGCGCGGCTGGGACCCCGAAGAGGGCTTCTACGACTACTGGGCGATCCTCAACTTCCTGTGGAACAAGCCCTCGCTGTTCTACTTCTGGGGCAGCCCCGACTTCGTCGTGGGCTACATGCTGGTGTTCTTCTTCGTGCTGGGGCTCTACGGCGCCGGGGTCTTCAGCCGCACCACCGGCGTGCTCGCCTGGTTCTTGATGAGCGGGATCTACAACCGCAATGCGCTCTACTGGGAAGGCACCGATACCGTCTACCGCTGCTTCTGGCTGATCCTGTTGTTCGCCAAGACGGGCCATGCGTGGTCGTTCGACAATTGGTGGCGCTGCCGCCGGCTGCGTCGACAGGGGCGGCTCGAAGACCCCGACGCGCCGCAAGACCCCGAGGCCGAGGCGAGCCAAGCGTCCCGCGAGCCGATCTACCGCCGCGTGCCCGCGTGGCCCCGCTACCTGTTCATGATGCAGGTGGCCGCGATCTACTGCTCCACCGGCTCGGTCAAGACCGGCTCGATCTGGGCGGCCGGCGACGCGCTCTACTACGCGCTCAACATGGATCACTTCTACCGCTTCGAGTGGACCACGCAGCAGGTCTCGGCGGTACTGGGCACCAATCTGTTCCGCTTGAACACGTGGGTCACCCACTGGTGGGAGCGGCTGTTCCCGCTGATGCTGATCGGGTTCTCGCTGAGCTTCACGCTGCGCCACCGCCACGAGCCCTGGTACCGCGCCCAGGACACGCTGTGGCGCCGCTGGGGCGGGCGGGCGCTGGTCGTGGCGATCTGGGCGCTGAGCTGGCGCATCACCTACCTGGTGCTGCCGTTCTGCCTGCAGATGAAGGGCGATACCCCGCAGGATCCCACGCCCGCGATCCTCAAGATCAACATTGCATGGGGCGTGGTGATCCCCGCGTTTGCGCTGGCTTGGTACGCGCTGGGTCGCTGGCCGCTGCGGCTGCTGCAGCGCGGGCGCGAGCTGCCGTGGATCACCGAGCGGGTGCCGTGGCTGTACATCCCCGAGCTGCGCGTCGACCAAGACACGCTGCGCGGGTGGCTGCTCGGGCGTCGCACGTGGCTCACCCTGGGCGTGATCTTCCACGGGTTCCTGATCGCGTTCATGAACATCGGCATGTTCGCGCCCATCATGCTGATGACGTACGCGGCGTTCGTCACCGGCGAAGAGCACGCGCGCGGCTTGCGATGGGTGCTCGAGCGGATGCGCAAGCTGAGGGGCGTGCGACGGCTCGTGCCGCAGGGCTACGCGCGCTGGTTCGTGCCCGCGCAGGCCACCACCGCGGTGCGCGTCCGTGGCCGCCGCGTCCCCGACGTGCTGGTCTTGTTGCTCGGCTTGCAGGGCGCGGGCCTGGTGTGGGCCAAGGTCACCAAGCCCGAGTGGATCGAGGACGTCGGCGAGCTCACCTATTGGTGGCTGGCGCTGTGCGTCGTGGTCTCGCTGGTGTTCCGCCTGTTGCCCGCGCGAGCCGCCGACATCCGCCGCGCCCGCGAGCCGGGGCCAGCCCTGGCCTACGGCGCGCTGGGGCGCAGCCTGGCCCTGTTTGCCGTGATGTACCACTCGCTCGCGGTGGGGCTCTCGCTGCTGCCGAGCTACGCCATCCTCAACAAGTGGCGCAGCCCCGCGGCGTCGGTGTTCGGCAGCTGGCTGCGCGGCACCGGCACCAACCAGAGCTGGCAGATGTTCGCGCCCAATCCCCCGCGCTCGAACACGTTCCTCAAGACGGTGGTCGTCGAGGCCGATGGCGATCGCTGGGATCTGCGCAACAACGCGTTCCACTACCGGCCCAACCCGTGGATCTGGAACGACCGCATGCGCAAGATGCAGCGGCGCATGGCCGGCAAGGGCAAGTGGTACCTGCGCTACTGGGCGTCGTGGCAGTGTCGCGAGTGGACGCTGGCGACCGGCGAGGTCCCGCGCGAGATCGAGATGTTCAAGATCACCACGAACATCCCCTCGCCCGATGCGGTGGCCGAGAAGGGGCCCTACCACCCGCGCAAGCTGCGACCCCGCGAGTCGCACCTGCAAGATCACCCGTGCACGGGTGAGGGCGAGCTCCCGCTGTTCATGAAGGAGCGCTACGGGCTGCCGATCACCGACGAGGACCGGCAGAAGGCCGAGCGCGACGCCGAGCGCTACGCTCGCAAGTTCAACAGCCGCAAGCAGAGCTGGGAGAACCGCCGCGACTTTGGCAACTGGGCCAAGGCCGCCGAGGACGAGCGCAAGCGCGAAGAGCAGGCCGAGGCGCGTCGCCTCAAGCGCGAGCAAGCGGGCGCGAGGCTGTCGCCGGTCGTGCGCCCAGCCGACGAGCCCGAAGACAACCCCGAAGAACAGGACATCGACGACGAAGGCTCCCCGCCCGTCGAGTGATGATCACGAGGTCTGCATGATCGACGATCAGAAGAGCGACCCCACCCTCGCCGACACGCTGCTGCACCAGCCCGTGGCGGCCGACGATCGACCGAGCCGCCGCTGGGCCTACGGTGGCGTGATGCAGATCATCGCCACCGTGTTCATCCTCTACCACGGCGTGATCCTGCTGGTGCACAACCTGCCCAGCAAGGGCCTGGCCAAGGGCGCGCAGAAGGTGCTCAACGACCGGCTCGACGCCAACACCTACTGGCAGGCCACCGGCAACACGCAGAGCTGGGCCATGTTCGCGCCCAACCCCCATCGCTCCAACATCTTCATGAAGGTGATGGTCAAGGATGCCGCGGGCGACGTCTGGGACCTCAAGCACGACATCTACGGCAAGCGCGAGTACCCGTACCTCTGGTACGACCGCATGGGGAAGATCAACCGGCGCCTCATCGACCAGAAGGGCTACCGCCGCCACTACGCGGCGTGGGTGTGTCGCGAGTGGGAGAAGGACCACGAGGGCGAGTCGGCCGACGAGGTGCAGTTCGTGAAGATGTGGACCCAGATTCCGCCGCCCCAAGCCGTGTTCGAGCGCGCCAACGGCAACATCTTCAAGATGGGCTTCGATCCCATGCAGCTCCCGCTCAAGCAGCGCGAGGAAGACATCATCAGCTGCGCCACCAATCGCCAGGCGCAGCTGCCCAACTACCTGCGCGAGCGCTACGGGCTCGAGCCGGCGCCGGAGCGCCACTTCAAGCCGCTGAGCGTGCGCACGTGGTGGGACCAGCGCGAGGCCGAGCGCAAGCAGGAAGAGCGACAGCAGCAGCGCCTCGATCGCGCCGCGGCCCGCAAGAGTGACGACGGCGACGACGCCGAGGACAACGGCGAAGGCGACGACGGCGAGAACGAAGGTGTGCAATGAACGGTCTGCTCTTGGCTCTGTTCGAAGACGCCGAGGTCAACGTCAGCGAGCACCTACCGCTGGTGTCTTGGTTGATCTTGCTGGCCCTCGGGCTGTTGATCGCGTTCTTCATCGTCCGCCCCGAGCTGTGGCGCCGCTTGTGGTTCCAGCGCGTCGATCCACGCCCCGTCGCGCTCATGCGCATCTCGTTCGGCGCGGTCGTGATGCTCACCTTCGTCGATCTGCTCGGACCCCACGGCCCGCTCGACGAGGCCGTGGGCACGTTCCTGTTCACCGACGAGGGCTTGTGGCTCAACGACATGGCGCGCAAGACCTACGGCGGCAAGCTGGCCACGCTGTGGGATCCCGAGCACGGCTTCGAGCACTGGTACGACCTGTTTCGCGCGATGTGGGGGAAGTTCTCGATCCTCCACTTTCGCTCCGACCCACCGTTCGTGTGGACGGTCTACGCCACGATGCTGCTCTCGCTCACGCTGATGATCCTCGGCGTGTGGACGCGGTGGACCACGATCCTCGCGTGGTTCCTGGTCGAGTCGGTCTACCGCTATAGCCCCGTGTTCTACACCGGCGGTGACACGGTGGTGCGGGTGTTCATGTTCCTGGGCATGTTCGCGCGCTGGGGCGAGGCCTACTCGTTCGACAGCTGGCGACGGCGCCGCAAGGCAATCCTGCGCGGGGCCACCGAGATCCCGCCGCTGCGGCTGATCCCCGCGTGGCCCATGCGCATGATGATGCTCCAGCTGGCCATCATCTACTGCGCCACCGGCCTGCTCAAGAGCGGCAACACCTGGGCCAACGGCACCGCGCTCTACTACTCGCTCAACCTCGACCACTTCTACCGCTGGCCGCAGATGGGCTTCGTGGGCGCCATGCACTACATCGGCGTGCTGCCGGTGCTGGTGATCCTGGTGCACTGGTGGGAGGTCCTGTTTCCGCTGGGGCTCATCGGGGTCGCCGTCAACGCGTTCGAGCGCGACCGGGCGGAGGGCACCTGGCCGAAGGCCGCCGCGTGGCGGCGCTGGCTCGGCTACCTCCTGTTCTTCTCCGCCTGGGGAATCGGGGCCTATATCGCCGGCATCGCGGCGCGCTACTACATGCCCGCCGACGTGCTGGCCGCGTGGGGCTTGGGCCGCACCACGTTCGTGGGCCTGGTGATCATCGTCGCCGCCGCGATTCCGCTGCTGCTGCTGGGCCTCTACTTCGGGCTGCGCCGCGCGTCCTCGCGGCCCGCCGTGGCGCTGTGGGACGCGTGGCGCGGCAAGCCGCTCGTGCCGCGGATCTTGCTGGCACCGTACTACG
The DNA here is from genome assembly GCA_041600735.1 of Nannocystaceae bacterium. Taxonomy (GTDB): domain Bacteria; phylum Myxococcota_A; class Polyangia; order Nannocystales; family Nannocystaceae; genus Paraliomyxa. The sequence continues at coordinate 26,020 of JBFIJN010000007.1, read as the reverse complement.
CCGGGCGCTGGGCGCTGCCGCGCGCGCACCTGTTCTTGCGCCACTGGATCCTAGGCAAGCGCTTCTGGCTGGTGGTGGGCTTTGGCATGCACATCGGCATCGATCTCGGCATGAACGTCGGGACGTTCGCCAACGTGATGATGGCCGTCTACTTCTCGTGGCTCTCGGGCCCCGAGATCGACCTGTTCTGGCGCTACGTGTTCACCAAGCCGCGCAAGCCCGGCGACGGCACGCGACCGGCGTACGAGCAGCGCTGGAAGCGGATCGTGCTGCATCCGCTCGACCGACTGCGCTTCCGCCAGCCCGGGCCCCCGCTGGTCGTGCTGCACCATCCCGACGACGCGAGCGTGCGGCGGGCCGCGCTGCTACGCCTGTGGGATCTTGGCGACGTGCTGGCATTCACGGCCGATCCCGACGTCTCGCCCGAGCAGTTGCAGGTGCGCATGCCCGGCGACAAGAGCCCGCGCGCGGGCGCGAGAGCGGGCTGGGCGCTCATCCGCGTGCTGCCCGGCCTGTGGTGGATGAGGGGCTTCCGGCACATTCCAGGGCTCTCGAGCGTGTGCGGGAGGGTGGCGCTCGGGCTCCTGCGGCAGCGCTGATGCCGATGAGGAGCGCGCCCCGCCACGCAGCGACGGCCACGCGAGGGTGGGTGCGGGGTGGCTCGCTCGCGCTGCTGCTCGCCGGTTGCGGGCCGGCGCCTGCGACCGTCCCCTCGCCGTCCAACGGTGCCCCCGCGGGCGTGACCGCCGAGCCCGAGCGCGCGCGCCCGCCGTGGCAGAAGGGGCAGCTGCACCTGCACAGCAACGCCTCGGGGGACAGCGAGACCCCGCCCGCCGACGTCGCGCGCTGGTACGCCGAGCACGGCTACGACTTCATCGTCTTCACCGATCACAACCGCATCACCGAGGTGCCCGCGCCCGACGGTTTGTTGGTGATGGCGGGCATCGAGCTCACGCAGAACGCCGAGCACTGCGAGCCACCCCCGGAGCCCGGCATGCAGTGCCTGCTGCACGTGAACGGCTTGTTCGTGGGCACGGACACCGCCGCGATCGCTTCGCTGCCCGCCCCGCAGGGCACCGGGCGGCTCGAGCTCTACGCGCACGCGATCGCGGTGAGCGAGGCGCTCGGCGGCGTCGCGCTGCTCAACCACCCCAACTTCCACTACGCCGCCGGGGCCGAGCTACTCACCGCGCTCGCCGGGCGAGGCCTGACCTTGCTCGAGGTGGCCAACGAGGCGGTGGATTCGAACAACCAGGGCGACGACGCGCACCCCTCGACCGAGGCGCTGTGGGACGCCGTGCTGTCGAGCGGCGCGCGGGTGTGGGGCGTGGCAACCGACGACGCGCACCACTACTACGATGCCCCGCAGGTGCGGCAGCGCGGCGAGCTCGCCCACGTGGGCGATCGCGGCTGGGTGATGGTGAGGGCCGCGCACGAGCCCGCAGCGATCCGCACTGCGATCGAGCGCGGCGAGTTCTACGCGACCAACGGCGTGCTCCTCCGCGAGGTGAGCTTCGATGGCTCGACCCTCCGCGTCGCGGTCGACGAGGCCGCCGAAGGCACGCATCGCTTCGCGCTGATCGGCGACCGCGGCGAGGAGCTCGCGCGCGAGCGCGGACGCGAGGTGGCGTTTCCGGTACCCAACGAGTACGACGGATACCTGCGCGTGGTGGTCTCGGATCAGCGCGGGCGCAAGGCGTGGGTCCAGCCGGTCTGGCCGCGGCGCCCGACCCGTTGAGCCCGACCCATCGTGAGAGACGGAACCGAGCCCATGGGTTAGTCTGCCCTGGTGCGATATCAGCTCGCAGGCCTCGATCACACCGAAGCCGTCGCAGGCCCGACCGTAGTCCTGGACCACCTCCTCTGGGATGACCATGACCACAAGAACACGTTCCGAGTCCTGCTGAAGCTGGCGAGCGAGTCCTCCCCCCAGCTCTTGGGGGAGGTCAAGATCCTCCAGCTGGGGGCCGAACGCCCCCGTCTGCCCGAGTCGTTCGAGAGCATCCCCGAGAACTGTTGCAGCCTGGGCCAGACGCTAGAGTACTACGAGCGGATCGACGCCCTCGGGGCGCTGGGCTCGACCCTCTTGCAAGGTCTTGGTGATCTCACCCAAGCACCCGAGCGATCTCGGCAGTTCGCCGACGATCCAGGATATGCGCGGTCGCTGCTGCGCTTCGCCAGTGCTCGATATCTGTTGGACCGAGCGACGGATCGGCTCACGAACTCACTCGACTTGCGCGTCAGGACCAAGATCAAGGGCTTTCCCGACGACCAGCCGTTGAGCCTGGAGCTCGGCCTCGATCCAGAACGACTCTGCGGCCGCATCGGCGTCCTCGTTGGAGTGAACGGAACAGGAAAGACGCAGCTACTCGCGCGCATCGCCCACGCGATCGTGGTCGACGACGAGCTGCTCTGGGGCGAACCCAAGCCCGCCGTCTCCCGAGTGATCGCGCTGTCGTTCAGTGCGTTCGATCAGTTCAGACTCCCTCGGCCCCCGGTTCGGGATCTGTACTGGTACTGCGGGCTGCGGCAACGGATCAGGGAGTCAGACTTCAGCGAGTCGATTACGGTGAGCGTGAAGCCCGAGGACTGGGGTCTCGACGAGCTATTCGATCAGGTGTGCTCGTCCTCGAGACGCGCGCGCTGGGAGGAAGCGATGAGGCGCTTGGAGCTCTCGAGCGTCATCCCAGACGATGGGAAGGGGGCGAAGCTGCTACCCATGGTGGGCACGCTGGGCGCCGGCCACAAGATGGCGTGCTTGGGGTTCACGCACTTGCTCGCGCGCCTTCGCACGAGGACCCTCGTATTGTTCGACGAGCCAGAGCTGCACACTCATCCACGATTGCTCTCCCTGATGATGCGAGAGCTCGCCCTGCTGCTGGAGGAGCATGAGTCATTCGCCGTGATCAGCACTCACTCTCCCATCGTTCTGCAAGAGGTTCCCGCTGGACAGATCCGGGTCCTACGGCGAGAAGGCGAGCTCCTACACGCCTCCAAGTATCCAGCGGAGTCATTCGGGGAAGATCTCAACGAGATCGTCCGCTTGGGCTTCGGTCTCGCCCACGATGAACGCAGCTACCTGAAGATCCTGCGCCGGGAGGTCGAGATCCACGGGCTCTCGACCGTTCGAGAGAAGTATGCCAATGCGATCGGCCTGCCTGCGCATCTTGCACTGGCATCATTGGAAGAGGTCGATCCATGAAGAAGCTCGTACCTCCGAGCTGGGACTCCATGGAGGACTTCGACGCGATCATCCATCACAAGACCTCGCAGCGCAGGGCGCGCCTCGAGCAGCTTCGTCCCGTCGTCGAGTCCACCTATCTATCCTACACATCGACCCTGCAGAATCCGGCAAGAACGAGCTCACTCTCGCATGACGACGCACAGCACCTCGTGCAGTGCTACGAGACCTCCACCCATGGGCTCGCGGAGCTGAAGAGAAAGCTGGACCTCCTCAACGAGACTGTCCTCTGTCCCTATTGCGACATCAACATTCCCACGACCTTCGATCACCATCTACCCAAGCATGTCTTCCCCGAGCTCTCGGTATGCGCCTACAACCTAGTCCGCGCCTGTCATTCCTGCCAGACCGATGAACGGTCCACGCAGGAGTGGTGCGACGCCAGTGGCAGGCGTCTGTTGCTCCACCCGTACTACGACCCCATCGATGAACAGGGGCCCCTCTTCGTCGCGAGGATCGAAGTCTCCTCGCCCTACCGCGTCGACTACGCCCTCAACTACGACCTCAGCCACGTGAAGTGGTTCACTCAGTTCAGCACGCACTGGGCTACGCTCGGACTGCGAGACCGCTACGGTCGCGCGGCTAGTCACCAACTCATCAGCGTCATCAACCTGGTTCGGTCGATCTCTCGCTCGGCACAGACTGCACAACGAGGGCTGAAGGACTACGCGGACCGCGAACGCCGAACCTGGGGCCCCAACCACTGGCGAGTGGCGCTGTATGCGGCCGCGGCTGACGACGCGGAGTTCATCCGCTATGCTCTGCGCTCGAGGTCCCATGAGGCGTGACGAAGAGCCCCGAAAGGCGGTCGAGGCAGCATGGAAGGCCTTGCAGTCCCGGCTCGGGGCCCTGGCGGACGAGCTTGGCGGCGCCCCCGACGACTGGGCCCAAGCGGCAACCGATGCGGCCACCGTGGGCAGCGAGGTCAAGGACCTGGCGGATGAGCTGGCGGGGGCGCTCTCGGAGTGGCTCCGCGAGATCCCTGCACACGACAAGCTGGACGCATTCCTGTACGAGCTAGCCTCGCGGCGCAAGAAGAAGGTCTTCGAGCGCGCGGCCGAAGCCTCGGCGGAGATGCTCGAGTTCCTGCGTCAGATTTCCTACGGCTCGCTCCCCAACACCGGGGAGACCCCCAACGCAGAAGCTCTCCGCATGGCACTGCAGGAGTTGCTCGACGAACTGGGGTTGGCGACATGATCCCAGCCGAGCTCGACTCAGTGCTGCATCGGCACGGACTCACGTGGCCGCAGCTGCAACGGGCCAGTGCCGCCATCTTCCTGTTTGGCTCCCGGGCGGCAGGCTGCGCGCGCGAGGACTCCGACTGGGACCTACTCTGCATTGGAGACGGCCCGTCGCGCATGCGGCATGGACTCGATCTCCTCTGGATTCCCGCGCAGCAAGCCAAGAATCCCCAGTGGCGGAGCACCGAGCTGGCGTCACATGTCGCGGCTTGGGGGCGTTGCCTTCACGGGGATCCGCACTGGGTGCAAGGCGCTGCCCCGGGGGCCCATGCAGCAAGGCGCAAGGCCGGGATGCTCGACGGCCGCGTCAGAGCGCTTCCCCGCGACCGCCCCTGGCCGAGTGAGCGGCTGCGAAGCCAACGCATCCAACAGATTCGGCGCGACCTACAGAGATTCGCATTGTTGGCGGACGGCATCGCCGTGCCCCCTTCCGGGCAACTCGACACCCGCTGGCAAGACCCCGCGGAGCGAGAGCGCGTCTTCCTCGTGGCTCGCGAAGCGGGATGGTCCGTGCTGGTTCGGTTGATTGAAGGTGTGGCCGACCCGCTAGAACCACACCTGCCCCTGCAGCTGCGCCCCTTGGCTGATGCACCCGCCGCCGGCTAGGCCTAGATCACAGCGATAGCGCAGCTGTAGCTTGGCGTGGTTGCCCACGAAGTAGAGGTTCACGCCGGGCTCGAGCGGCATGTGGGCTGCGGTCTCGCCTTCGAGGCGCATGGCTCCGGCGCGCGCGACGATGTCGAAGCGCTTGCGGAGCACGTTGACGGAGAGCGTGCCGTAGCCGCCCCAGGCGTCGTCGCGGCCTGCTCCGCGGAAGCGATCGGCGCGCCAGAAGCCCTCGCCCAGGCCGACCAGGCGCCACCACTGTAGGGCTACGTCGCCGCTGAAGACGATCGTGCGCAGGCGGGGGAGCGGGCCGGTGGTCGTCTCGCCCGTGTCGGAATCGATGATGGTGCCCACGCGCGCGATCTCGTTGGTCGCGGCGTTGCCCGCCACCGCAAAGCGAAACGGCAGGTTGGCCGTAGCGGTGGCGGCCACGGTCTGATCGTAGGCGACCGCGCCCAGCGGCGCGGCGACCAGGCGCGAGGTGACGAGCGGCTGGGGATCCCGCGGAGCCGAGCGATCGAGCCCCTCTCCGTCGAACACGCCCACGTAGTACTCGAGACGTCCTTCGAACGGCTGGCCCGTCACGGTCACGCCCACGTCGCGGTCGATGCGAAAGGCATCGAGCACGGCGCCGCGATCGAGCGAGGCCTGCACCGGCAAGTTGGTGGGAAACGCCCGCGTGAACCACGGCCGGTACTGCCCCACCATCACCGAGAACGCGGGGTGGATGTTGACGATCGCAACAGCATCGAGCAGACGCGCGGTACCAGCGAAGTCGGGCTGGAACTGGAACGTGAGCCGCTGCCCCCACAAGTGGCCCTGGAACATCGTGCGCGCGATCCTCAGGCTGAAGCCAGGATTGACGTCGCCGCCCTGCTCCTCGACGGAGTAGCGCACCTGGCCCAGGATCCCGAGCGAGAGGCCGAAGCGGCCGTCGTTCGAATCGAAGCCGAAGCCCTCGTCGACCGACGCACGCACGTGCGCGCCCTTGGGCCGGTCATCGGGTCCTGGCACGGGGATCGGCTCGACCTGCGGCGCGGCCACCGGCGCGGGCTCCGGCTCGGGCTCGAGCTCCGGCTCGAGCTCCGGCTCCGGCTCCGGCTCGCTCGCTGGTTCTTCACCAGGCGTGCTCACCTCGATCGACTCGGGTAACGCGATGGCGGTCGGCTCCGCAGTCTCGGCCGCGGTCTCGGCCGGAGCCGCGCCTGCGAGGGGCGCGAGGAGGGCCAGCGATGAAATGACGACGCTCGAGAGGATCATTGCAGACGCTCCCGAGGGGAGGCACTCGCCAGGAGAGTAGGGTATTGCTGATTGTTCATCGAGGTCCGAACGGCGTCCTGAGGGCGCCTCCTGCAGATTCCAAGCCAAGCAAGTCCCGGCCGCGCTGCGTTCCTCGGCCGCTTCTCGACCCGCCGCATGCGTCGGGTGGGGAGGCTAGCCCTCGCAGTGGTGATTGCGCTAGCACCTGCCTGCCGTGCCGCACCGCGTCGAGCTCCGGGTCCATCCCGACATCGTCGGCGACGAGGCCGCGCTGCGCCGGGCGGCCGCGCGTCAGGCCAAGCTGCCCGAGGCCGAGGTGGTGCGCGCGGTGGTGCGACGACGCTCGGTCGATGCACGACGCGGCCGTGTGCACCTGCAGCTCGTGGTCGAGCTGTGGTGCCGCGGCGAGGCGCTCCCGCTCGAGCCCGAGCCGCAGCCGCTCGCGCTGCCCACCCTCGCGGGCGAGCCCCCCGTGGTCATCGTGGGCGCGGGCCCGGCCGGGATGTTCTGCGCGTGGGCGCTGGCGCAGCGTGGCGTCCGCTCGCTGGTGCTCGAGCGCGGCAAGCCGGTGCGTCCGCGTCGTCATGATCTCGCGGCGCTGGCCAAGCACGGGGTGCTCGACCCCGAGAGCAACTACTGCTTCGGCGAAGGCGGCGCGGGTACCTTCAGCGACGGCAAGCTCTACACGCGGGCGCACAAGCGCGGCGATCTACAGCAGGTACTGGAGGCCTTCGTCGCCTACGGGGCGCCCGCGGAGATCCTCGTGGATGCGCGTCCGCACATCGGCACCAACCGCCTGCCGCGGGTGATCACCGCCATGCGCGAGCACCTGCACAGCGCCGGGGTCGAGCTCGCGTTCGGGCGGCGCGTGGATGGGCTGTGCAGCAGCGGTGGCCGCGTGACCGGAGTGCGTGCGGGCGACGAGATCATCCATGCGCGCGCGGTGGTGCTCGCGGTGGGTCACTCGGCGCGCGACGTGACGCAGTGGTTGCACCGCGCCGGCGTGCCGCTCGTGGCCAAGCCGTTTGCGGTGGGCGTGCGGCTCGAGCACCCGCAGGCGCTGATCGACGGCCTCCAGTATGGCGAGCTCGCCGGGCACCACGCGCTCGGAGCTGCCGCCTATCGCCTCGTCGAGCAAGCCGCCGGGGCGGGTGCGTTCTCGTTCTGCATGTGCCCGGGCGGCTTCATCGTGCCCGCCGCCACCGAGCCCGGCGGGCAGGTCGTGAACGGCTGGAGCCCGTCCTCTCGCGGAGGTCGCTACGCCAACAGCGGATTCGTGACCGAGGTGGGCCCGGCCCAGCTCGCCGCCGCGAGGCTCGATCCCAACGACACGTTTGCGGGCGTGGAGCTCCAGCGGCAGCTCGAGCAAGCCGCGTTCGAAGCGGGCGGCGGCGCCTACGTAGCGCCGGCCCAGCGCGTGGACGACTTCGTCGCCGCGCGCCCGTCGTCGCGACTCCCAGTGTGCAGCTACCCCCGCGGGCTCCAAGCCGCACGCCTCGACCTGCTGCTCGGCGACCTCGCCGAGCCGCTCCGCGAGGCGCTGCGACGCATCGGACAGCGCATGCCCGGCTTCGTCTCGAGCGAGGCCGTCGCGGTCGGCGTGGAGACCCGCACGAGCGCACCGATCCGCACCGAGCGTGATCGCGAGAGCTGCGAGTCCCCGGGGCTCGCGGGTCTCTACCCGTGTGGCGAGGGCGCGGGCTTTGCCGGCGGAATCATGAGCGCCGCGCTCGACGGGATTCGCGTCGCGCAAGCGATCGCGCGCGCGATCGGTAGCGGCGACTCGCGCGACTAGAAGGAGCCGCCCGCGGGTGTGCAGCCAGCCCGACTGCGGTATGGTCGACCGATGCAGCCCGTCATGCACCGTGCCCTTCCTTCGCTGTTGATCTGCGCCGCGCTGGCGTGTGACACGGAGCCCAAGTCCCAGCCGGCGACGGATGCAAGCAAGGCGGCGGATGCAACGAAGAGCGGCGCCGACGCAAAGGTGGCTCCGCTCGCGAAGCCCGAGCCTGCCGACTCCGTCGCGAAGCCCGAGCCTTCCAACCCGATCGCGAAGCTAGATCCCGTCGCGACCCCCGAGCCCGCCAAGCCGGTCCCGCCGCGGACCGCGTTGTTCTTTCGCGACGCGCCCAAGGGCCTCCAGGCGATCTGGGCGCTGCCCGAGCTCACCGCGCCCGATCCCACCGCGGCCCGCGATCTCGGCCTCGTGACCTCCACCGGCGGTGGCTCGGTGGCCTACGGAACCTCCGGCCCCGTGCTCGCAGGCGACGGGCAGTGGCTCGCATTCCTCGACGAAGGGCGCCTCGACATCGCGCGCGTCGACGGCACGGCGCGGCACCGCATCACCAAGCACCCCGGCACGAAGGTCGAGGTGCTGATCTCCGGCTTCACCCCCGACTCGACCGCGCTCTTGTTCCACCAGGGCGAGGTCCAGACCGAAGAAGGCGCGGCGCTGCCCAAGGACGTCGTGCCCGGCTTCCAGCTGCTCTCGCTGGCCGATCAGAAGCTCGAGCCCAAGACCTCGCTCGAGGCGTTCACCACGTTCACCCACGACGGTACTCACGTGATCTTCCCGCGAACTCAGCCCGATCGCAGCACGACGCTGATCCGCTTCGACCTCGGCGCGGGCGCCGAGGTCGAGCTACAGAAGACCGCGGATCCGTACGGGTTCTCGCAGCTCACGCTCCACGGCAATCGCATCGCCTACGGGCGAAACAAGGGCAAGGAGGCCACCGTGGTCACCGATGATCTCGCGGGCGGCAAGCTCGTCGAGATCGCCACCGGCGGCACGTTCGCGCAGTTCCAGTGGCCGCACTTCTCCACCGACGGCCAGCACGTGTCGTACACCGACGAGACGAAGCTGATGGTGCGAGGCCCCGACGACGAGGCCCCCCGCGCGCTCACGACCTGCACCCAGCGCCACTGCGACCACGCCTGGGACAGCGCCAGCACGTTGCTCGTGCTCGACAGCGGCGAGCTCTCCCGCGTGACCCTCGACGGCACCACCACGGCGCTCGCGAGCAAGGTCGTGGGCTTCGTGGTCGCCGGCGCACCGGGGTAGACCCCCGGCGAAAGGATAGGCACGAGGCCGCCTGCCGTGATAGCACAAGGGGCGCGTTCGACGCGAGGTCTCATGACGAGCAACAACGCCCAATCGCAAGACGAAGTCGAGGATGGCGGGCCGGCGTCGGAAACGGGTCCGACCGAAACCCCTCGCGGACGACTCACCCGCCTCACGATCAACCGCTTTCGACAGGTAAAGCCGGGCACCGAGCTGCGCTTCGACGACGGCATCAACGTGTTGCTCGGCCGCAACGGGACCGGGAAGACGACGCTGCTGGAGTTGATCTGCGCGGTGGCGAGCGGAGATCTTCGAGCGTATGAGCACGAGAGCTTCGAGCTCGAGTTCGAGCTAGTGCTCAATGGTGAGGTCCTACTAGTTTCGGCTCGCAACGAAACTGCACACCAACGAATTTCCATCGACGTCAACGAGCCGTCGAAAGCTGCATGGGCGTATCACATTCACTACTCGGCTCGTGACGGGTCCGTCTACCAAATCGAAGCCGTAAACGGGAGGACACAGCTCGTGGGAGGGGATCTCGCGCTCCCCGAGGCCTCCTTGTTCGCTCCCGGATTCCATGAAATCTGCATCTGCTTGGCCCTCGACATCAAATCGACGAATTTTCTCGGATTCAGAGACCAGAGCCTGCGATTCACCAAGGGCCTCTTTCGCATGGACGAGGGACTGGACGTCTTCAGATCCATCACGGATGGACTGCCCTTGCCTCGCACGAGAAGTCCACTCCTAGCGACTCTGTTCTCTGGGTCCCCGTGGGGGAACCCAAGAGAATCCGTAGTGTCGCTCATGGAACTGATGGTGACCTATATACCGGGATCTCTACTCGAGCTATTGCTCGAACAAGGAGAGTCGGTGCATTCGGCAACCCAGATCGGCATCTCGAGCTCTGAGTGGCCACTCCTCGAGACCATCCGGACCCTGATCAACGTAAAGCGCTTGCAAGTCACCTTGCAGCTGGTCGAGCGAAAGGAAGCTGAAGGTGTCACCCAACTCTCCACGTTCGGCAGACCCGTCTTTCGTGCAACCACCCATAGCGGCACTACCTTCACGCACGACAAGCTCAGCTACGGCGAGAAGCGCCTGCTCGCCTTCATGTACCACGCCGCTGCAAACCCGCAGATCCTCGTCGCCGACGAGCTCGTCAACGGCCTGCATCACGAGTGGATCCAAGCCTGCCTCGATGCGATCCAAGGCCAAGCGTTCCTGACCAGCCAGAACCCACTGCTGCTCGACCACCTCCCCTTCTCCTCCGGAGAAGAAGTCCAGCGCCGTTTCGTACTGTGCGACCGCGACGAGCAAGGTCGCTGGATCTGGCGGAACATGGACCCGGCTGCCGCCGCTGCGTTCTACCGCGCCTATGAAGTCGGCATTCAGCACGTCAGCGAGATCCTGGAGACCAAGGGGCTGTGGTAGAGCCCGCATTATCGGTGCTCGTGCTGACCGAGGACAGCTCACCCTCGGCTCACGCCACACTGGTTCCGCTGGCGCGGAAGCTCATTCATTTCGTCGATCTACATACGCGGTCCCATCTAGTACATTTCGAACCTGCCGAAGAAGCGGCTCGGCTTGCCGTGCGCGCCAATGTCTGGAGATCCTGGCAGAACCCAGGCCCGCGCACCGAGAGATCGATCCGGATCCTCCGACGTACGCTGGCGACCAAGATCCTCGAAGATCGGGTGCCCGGCTACGTGCTCTTCCACTTCGACGGCGACTGTTGTTGGAGCGAACGCGATCTTCCCCAGAACACCTGGAAGCTCGGGTCTTTCTCGGCTTTCGTCCAGGGCCTACGTCCTCTCGTCGAAGGATACCTACAGGCACGCAGGCTGCCGTCCAACGATGCCGACGTCGAGGCTCGTCTCCTTCGCATCTGCCCCATCACCCCCTACTACAGCATCGAGTCCTGGCTCTACCAGAACACCCAGTACGCACGAAGGCTCTGCGAGCAAGCCTGCGGCAAGCACCTCGATCTCATCGCCCAGTGGGAAGCCGATCGCGCCGCCCTCGACGAGCTCATCAAGCCCAAGGAGCAGCTCTGCATCGGCAGCCGCAAGAACGCCGAGCTCGCGAACGCCTTCACCAATCAGCTCGCCGACGAGCTCTACCTGCTCGAGCAGTCCTTCCATGCCACCGTCGAGCGCCTCCAGTCCTGCCCCGGCCTCGCCGCTGCTCTCCGCGCCACGTGGCTGCCCCCGCCCGCGCCGGTCGACTAGCCTAGCTCACCGCGCCGTGCCGCCCGTCATCGCGAACACCTCCCCATCCCACAGCTCGTGGCGGGTCGGGGAAGCCCGCTCCGCGGCGAGGTAGTCGGCCTCGCTCATCGACGAGCGCGTCGCGGGCGACGTCATCACCCGTCATCTTAGAACGACCCCTCGCGCACCCGCCAGCGCGGAGCGACCGCCGTGGCCCCGCGCCCCCCGCACGCTCATTCCCGCCTATCATCCCCGGCCCGCCCATGGCTCGCCCGCTGCCCCACAACAAGGAAGCCGAGGCTGCCGTCCTCGCTGGCATCCTGCTGCGCAACGAAGCGCTCAACGACGTCGTCACGCTGATCGACGAAGACGCGTTCTACGTGCCGGCGCACAAGGCCGTGTTCCGGGCGATGATCAAGCTCTCGGATCGCGGGCAGCCGCTCGACCCGGTCACGCTCGAGCACCAGCTGCGCGCGACCGATGAGCTCGGCCTGGTGGGCGGCCTCGAAGGGCTCGGCAAGCTCTCCGATCGCTACGCGAGCAGCCACCACGTAGGGCACCACGCCGAGCTCGTGCGCCAGACCGCGTCGATCCGCCGCTTGGTGCAGACGGCCTCCGACATCGCCGACGAGGGGCGCGAGGGCGTCGAGGACGTCAGCGAGTTCATCGACAACGCCGAGCGGCGCCTGCTCGAGGTCAACCAGGCCGGGCGCATCGGCGGCTACCGCTCGGTGAAGGAGCTGATCCACGGCGTCTTCGAGAACATCACCGAGCGCGCCAAGCTCAAGAACCCGATCACCGGGGTGCCCACCGGGTTCGCCAAGCTCGACGAGATGACGGGCGGGCTGCAGCCGGGCGATCTCGTGATCCTCGCGGCGCGCCCCTCGATGGGCAAGACCGCGCTGGCGCTCAACCTGGCCCAGAACGCGTGCATCACCCAGGCCAAGCACCAGCACCTGCGCGAGGAGGAGCGACCGCCGCGCTACCCCACGCTCGTGTTCAGCCTCGAGATGAGCGCCGGGCAGCTCATCGAGCGCATCCTGTGCAGCGAGGCGCGCGTCGACGCGAGCAAGCTACGCGCCGGCCGCCTGATGGAACAAGACTTCCGCGAGCTCGTGCAGGCCGCCGACCGCCTGCACAAGGCTCCGCTGTTCATCGACGACAGCGGCTCGCCGACCATCCTCGAGATCCGCGCCCGGGCCCGGCGCTTCCGCCAGGACCGACAGCTGTTTGCGCCGCAGGACGACTCGGTCAAGCGCAAGTCGCTGGGGCTCATCGTGGTCGATTACTTGCAGCTCTGTCGCGGCGGCAAGGGGCGCTACGATTCCCGCGAGCAGGAGATCAGCGAGATCTCGCGCGGGCTCAAGGCGATCGCCAAGGAGCTCGAGCTGCCCGTGCTGGCGCTCTCGCAGCTCAACCGCGGCGTGGACAGCCGCTCGGATCACCGACCGCAGCTCTCCGACCTGCGAGAGTCCGGCGCCATCGAGCAGGACGCCGACGTGATCGCGTTCATCTATCGCGAGGCCCGCTACCTGACCGAGGACGACAAGGCCAAGCTCAACGACCACGAGCGGGCCGCCCGGGAGCGCGACGCCGAGGTGATCATCGGCAAGCAGCGTAATGGTCCCACTGGTACCGTCCACCTCATCTTCCGGGGCGAGCACACACGGTTCGAGAATCCGGCCTCCGACGGCTAGTTTCTCCCATATTTCCAGCTAGTTGAAGATTTTGGCGCCGGTTCTGCACCGCAAACGGGTGTGCCATAGCCGCGCGACCGGCGTCCGTGTTAACGTGCGAGCCCATGCCGGACGTGCCGGAAGCCATCGGCCATTTCGAGGTCGTCGGACTCCTCGGCAAAGGAGCCATGGGAGAGGTGTACGAGGGGCGCGACAAGAACCTCGGTCGCCGCGTCGCCCTCAAGATCCTCGGTGCTCGGCACCGTGAGTCCACCGAATTCAAGACCCGGTTCCTCCGCGAAGGGCGCGCCCTCGCAGCGATGAACCATCCCAACATCGTTCAGATCTACGCCATCGGCGAGCACGAGCGACGGCCCTACCTGGCGATGGAGTTCCTCGACGGCGAGGACCTGGGCCAGGCGATCAAGAAGCGCGGGGCGATGCATGCGGGCGACGCCGCGGAGTCGATCCGGCAGGCCGCGATCGGGCTGGCCGAGGCGCAGCGCGCGGGCGTGGTGCACCGCGACGTGAAGCCCAGCAACCTGGTGGTCACCACCCAGGGCGCGGTGAAGGTCACCGACTTCGGGCTGGCCAAGGCGCTGCAAGAGGATCTGTCGATCACCGCCACCGGCGTGTTCGTGGGCACCCCCGACTACCTCGCGCCCGAGCAGGCAATGGGCGAGGAGGTCGACGCGCGCGCCGATGTGTACGCGCTGGGCTGCTCGCTGTTCCACATGTGCAGCGGCCATCCACCGTTTCGCAAGGGCGGCCAAGACGATCACTACACCGCGGTGGTGCGCCGCCACCTCAAGGCCGAGCGCCCGCAGCTCAAGCTCGAGGTGCAGGGCTTCGACGAGGAGCTCTCCGACCTCTGCCGCCGCATGATGAGCCGGCGCCCCGACATCCGCCCCACCTTCGACGAGCTGGTCGAGAAGCTGGGCGAGATCTCGCAGCGCATGGGCGGCCGCGTGCCGCCGCGCCATCAGGACGTCGAGCTGGTCAAGACCAACTCGACGGACTTCGACGCCACCACGCCCGACGACGACGGGGGCCCGAGCGGGGGTGGCGGCCGGGCCGTGGCGATGGCCGTGATCGCGGGGATCGCCATCGGCGTCTGTGTGACCGTCGCCGTGATCATGGCCGTGAACTAGGGTCGATGATGGTGGATCGCTCCGCCGAGCAGATCGCCGCCGCCGCAAGGGCGCGCAGTGACGAGTTGGCCGAGCACATCCGCCTGATGGCCGACGCCCTGGTCGATGCGCTCGCGCAGCAGCTCCAGCTGGTCGCGTGGGACCGGGAGCAGCTGGTAGGCCAGGTGCAGGCGCGGGTAGCCGAGCTCCAGCAAACGCGTCCGGCCGTGCGTGCGGGTCCGCCAGTGCGGGTCGTCGAGCGCCGCTTGCAGCCCCTCGAGGCCATCGACGTGGTGTGGGGCTGGCTGCGACGCGGACGACGAGTTCGGCTCGAGCAAGAGCCTGGCGCGTGCTCCGGCACGGCCGAGCTGCTGCGCGGGATGGCGTACCGGCTGCCGGAGGGTGCGCTAGAGATCCACGAGGGGACCACGCGGGCGCTGCCCGAGGGGTATGTGGCGGGCGGCGTCGATGCACCCGAGCCGCGCGTGGCGGTGATCGACGCCGATGCCGATCGCGAGCTGGCCGCGTATGTGCTGGCCCGGACCGGACTGCGACGCAGCGGCCTCGACCCTCGCGGGGTGAAGAAGGCGTTCGCGGTGGGCGAGCTCGCGCTGCTCGAGCGACACATGCGAAGGCTCTGGGTGGGGGTGCGCGTGGGACCGGCCGACGATGCCGAGTCGTTCGCGGGCCCCGTGCCCGCTGCGATCTGTGCCAAGTTCACCGCCGCTCATGCGCAGTGGACCGCTCACCCCGAGGTCCGCACGTGGTGCCCGGGCGGGGTGCTCGAGCGCACCGGCGATCCTTCGCACTACCTCGCGCCCGCGTTGTTTCACACCGAGGGCCCCCCACCCGAGCTGCCGCTGGTCGGCCCGATGGTGGTGGTCGTCGCGTGCGCCAACGAAGCCGAGCTGCGCGCGGCCGTGCAGCGCACCCGCGACGGCGGCGGGCACGTGGTGCAGATCGGCGGTCGACCGGGGAGCATCGCAGGGCCCGTGCGACACGTTCGCGGTGCACTCTTGGTCGAGCGCCTGCCTCCGGGGCTACCCGAGCCGCGACCGGTGTAGCGGCGAGGCGCGAGGCCTCAGCCACCCAGCAGCGTGCGGCGGAACGCGGCGATGCGCTCCTCGTAGAGCCCGCGGGTCCGCACGAGCTGGAGGCGCAGCGAGCGAAGGGTCTCGAGCGGCATGTCGCGAGTGCCACGGGTCGCGAGCCACGTGGGCAAGGTTCCGCCGGGATCGCTGTCCACCTGATACTCCACGCGGGTGTGCGTGGCGTCCTCGGCCCACAGGTGATAGTGGCCCTCGAGGTAGGTCATGCGCACCACGCCCTTGTGCGGCGGGCGATCCGGGTGCTCGGTGGCGGAGAAGCGCACCACCACCTCGCGCTCGCCGTCGACGAGCTCCACGCGACTGTCGAGCACCACATCGCGATCGGGCACGGGCCACGGGGTCGCCGTGCGGTTGTAGACGATGCCGGTGGCGGCGGAGGTCTGCGCCACCAAGGCCGAGGCCGAGCACGCAAAGATCCACTCGTGATGCCGCTCGGCATCGGTGACCACCGCGAGCACCTCGAGCAGCGACGCGTCGACGAGACCCTCCCCGCGGAACACCGGCAGCGGGCTGTGCTCGCTGGGCCGCGAGGTGACCACGATGCCGTCTTCTTCCGCGACCTTGGTCCAGCGCGACGCCGTGGGCTCGGCGGGCTCGGACGCGCGGGCCGATGAACGATCGGCTGCGGCGTGGGGGCTCGGCGGCGTGGTCTCGGATGGCGCTCCCGCGGATCGACAACCCACGAGGCCCATGAGGCCCGCGAGGCCCATGGCGACCCACTGCACGCGAAACGAGACGGTGTTCATGGGGGCAAGACGGTGAGAAGCCGCCGGACCCACGAAGGGTGCGACGGCTGCTCTGGAGGGACCCCTTGGGGCCCGCGATTCCGATGGGCTGGGCCTACGGGATCAGCTCGTCGCAGCTCTGCACGATGCAGTCGGTGCACACGCGCACGTTGCCGCGCTCGGAGGACTCTTGGTCGTCGCCCTTGCCGGTCCCAACGAAGTCGTCGGGGTCCTCCGTGTAGGCCACCGGCTCGCACGAAGCGGAGGTGATCTGCACGGAGTAGCCGGCGCCGCTGATGGCGGGCGGGCCCGGGTAATTGATGCTGCCGAACGCCTCCCAGGGATTGTCGTTGCCGGTCTCGTTGGGGGCGAAGTTGGCGAGCTCGATCGTGGCGTCGCAGTGTTCGCCGGCCTGTTCTTGGCCATCGCCGCCGTTCTCGGCCTTGACGGTCGCCCACAGCCCAGCGGGAAGGTCGGCCACGATGTCGGCGGCCGTCTCCTCGCGGCTCTTGATCTCGAGCCGGCCGAACTGGCCGCCGCCCACGGCGATGCAATCGCACTCGGGGGCCCACGGCGCGGCCACCTGGTTGCCGTTCCCGTCGTCCTGCGTCCAGTTCTCGCACTTGTCGATCTGCGCCTGGGAGCACAGCGGCGCCGGGCTGATGTTGCGCGCGAGCGAGGTCCAGACCTTGCCGCTCTCGGTCTCGATCGTGGCGGTCCCGAACAGGTTGCTCACGCACACGTTGCCGCGGTTGAGGTAGTCCTCTTCCTCGATGTTGTCCTGCGTGGCGATGTTGAGCTTGTAGCGATAGTCCGGCGGCAGGGTCACGCGGAAGTCGGCGCCCGAGCGCTTGAGCTGGCTCTGGCCGTCGAAGTAGACGCGCACGTCGCAGCTGTTCTGCCACCCGCTGGCCACGCAGTCATCGGCGGGGTCTTGGTCTTGCGGACGGCCGAGCGACGAGTTGAACGCCCACAGCGACAGGTCGTCGAAGTCTGCCTCCGCGCCCTCGTCGGAGGCCGAGAAGGTGAACTTGCGCATCTCCACGAGGATTCGATTGGCGGGGCCATCGAAGTTCACGATGATGTCGCCGCGGTTGGCGAAGTTGTCGCGGTCCTCGCGACCACCGATGGTGATGTCGAAGATCTGGGCGCCGTCGGCGGTGGTGTGGATGAAGTCTCCGTCGGCCACCACGCGCCAGCTATCGCGGTAGGGCGCGCGAGCGGAGGTGCCGGGAGGCTGGCCACCACAGCCCCCTCCACAACCCGCGATGAGGACACCGGCGGCCAGGATCCAAACATCGGTGAACCGGTGGGACTTGAGATTGACCAGCTTCTTGTTCGCGCGCGTCATGGTCGGGCTCCGTGGGGTCGGACGGGTCGCAGCATACCTCCCGGGGCCCACCTCGGGCAAACGCCGGGGGATGGAACGGCAGGGCAGCGGTGGACCAAACGGGGGCTTGACCCCGGCCGCGAGGCGCGACATGTCAAGGGCCTGGAGACATCGATGCCCAGCCCCGAGCCTACCGTTTCGTCCACTCTGAAGGCGCCCCCCGCACAATTCGATCTTCCGGGCTTGGAGGAGGGCATCTTGCAGCTGTGGAGCGACAACGACGTCGAGGGTCGTTCCTTACGGCAGGGGGCTGCCGCGGCGCGTGGCGAGGGCGAGCGCCCCTCGTTCGCGTTCAACGACGGCCCGCCCTTCGCCACCGGGCTGCCCCACTACGGGCACCTGCTGCCGGGGACCATCAAGGACATCGTGCCCCGCTACCAGGTGATGTGCGGTTTCGCAGTGGAGCGGCGCTTTGGCTGGGACTGCCACGGGCTGCCGATCGAGAGCCTGGTGGAGAGCGACCTCGGGATCCATGGTCAGGCCGAGATCGAGGCCCACGGCATCGACCGGTTCAACGCGGCCTGCCGCGCCGGCGTGCTCCGCTTCACCAAGGAGTGGGAGACCATGGTGCGCCGCACCGGGCGTTGGGTCGACTTCTCCAACGACTACAAGACCATGGACCCCTCGTTCATGGAGACGGTCTGGTGGGCGTTTCGGCGGCTTTGGGACGAAGGGTTGATCTACGAGGGGTTTCGCGTCCAGCCGGTCTCGCCGGCGCTCGGCACCCCGCTCTCGAACTTCGAGGTGGCCCAGGGCCCCCAAGAGAAGGACCCGGTCACGCGCAAGGAGGGGCACAAGCGCGTGCCCGACCCGAGCCTCGTGGTCCGCTTCCAGCTCGAGGACGAGGACGCGAGCCTGTGGGCGTGGACCACGACCCCCTGGACGCTGCCGAGCAACCTGGCTCTCGCCGTCCACCCCGACGTCGAGTACGTGAAGATCCGCGTGGTGGAGACCGGGGAGATCGCCTACCTCGCCCCCACCTGCTTGGCCGAGTACCAGGCCCGCGGCAGGATCGGCGCCACCGAGGAGCTGGCTCGCATGCCCGGCCGCGCGCTGGTGGGCCGGCCCTATGCGCCGCTGCTCCCGTACTTCGCCAGCTACCGCGAGCGCGAGGACGGCACCCGCTGGGCCTTCAAGGTGGTCGCCGCCGAGTACGTCACCATCGATAGCGGCACCGGCATCGTCCACCAAGCGCCCGCGTTCGGCGAAGACGACTACCAGGTCGGCCAGCGCGAGGGCCTCCCCATGGTGCGCCCGATGGGCCTCTCGGGGGTGTTCGACGCGAGCGTGGGCGAGCTCGAGGGGCTGTTCGCCAAGGACGCCGACAAGCCGATCACCGCGCGGCTCAAGGCCGAGGGCAAGGTCGTCGACCACGACACGATCGTCCACGCCTACCCGCACTGCTACCGCACCGATCAGCCGCTCTTGTACATGGCGCTCTCGACTTGGTTCATGCAGGTCGAGCGCCTGCGCGAGCGCCTGGTCGCGCACAACGAGAAGATCCACTGGGTCCCCGACCACGTGGGCTCGGGCCGCTTCGGCAACTGGCTGGCCGCCGCGCGCGACTGGAACCTCGCGCGCAACCGCTTTTGGGGCACGCCGCTGCCGATCTGGCGCTGCGACGAAGACCCGAGCGAGCAGCTGTGCGTGGGCTCGATCGCCGAGCTCGAGCAGCTCGCGGGGATGAAGCCGGGCAGCATCACCGATCTGCACCGCGAGCACATCGACCCGATCACGTTCCCCTCGCGCAAGACCCCGGGCGGGACCATGCGGCGCGTGCCCGAGGTGTTCGACTGCTGGTTCGAATCGGGCAGCATGCCGTACGCGCAGAACCACTATCCGTTCGACGAGAGCAAGCGGCAGTACGTCGAGGACCACCTGCCCGCCGACTTCATCGCCGAGGGGCTCGATCAGACGCGCGGGTGGTTCTACACGCTGCACGTGCTGGCCACCGCGCTGTTCGACCGGCCCGCGTTCAAGCACGTGATCGTCAACGGGTTGGTGCTGGCCGAGGACGGCAAGAAGATGTCCAAGCGGCTCAAGAACTACCCCGATCCGGCCGAGATCATCCACGAGCACGGGGCCGACGCGCTGCGGGCGTACCTCATCAATAGCGCCGCCGTGCGGGCCGAGCCGATGCGCTTCGCCGAGCGAGGGGTGCGCGACACGGTGCGCAAGATCGTGCTGCCGCTGTGGAATGCGTACAACTTCTTGGCCACGTATGCGCAGGCGGACGGGTGGTCGCCGTCGGCGGCGACGCTCGAGGTGAAGCCGAGCGGCGGGCTCGATCGCTGGATCCTGAGCCGGCTGACTGCGTTCGTCGGGCAGATGCGCGGCGAGCTCGACGCGTATGCGCTGTCGAACCTGGTCCCGGCGTTCCACTCGATCTGTGATGACTTGAACAATTGGTACATCCGTCGTGGACGGCGGCGGTATTGGCGGGGCAAGGGCGAGGGCGAGGGGCAGGACAAGGAGGACGCGTACGCCACGCTGTTCCGCGCGCTGTCGGTGATCACGCATGCGATCGCGCCGGTGATGCCGTTCTTTTCCGAGTGGATGTACCAGCGGCTCCACGTGGACACTGGGCTCGCCGCAGCGGGCGAGGACAGCGTGCACCTGCGGCTCTATCCCGTGGTCGACGCGAGCCTGCGCGACGAGGCGCTCGAGCGCGACGTGGCCGCGGTGCGGCAGGTCGCGAACCTGGGCATGGCGATCCGCGAGCGCGAGAAGCTCGGCGTGCGCCGGCCGCTCGCGGCGATGACGGTGACCAGCCCCGATGCGGCCGTGCGGCGCGCGATCGAGGACGGGCGCGAGGACCTGCTCGCCGAGCTGAATGTGAAGCTGCTGCGCGTGCAGGAGGACGATGGCGGGCTGGTCACGCTCAGCGCCAAGGCCAACTTCAAGACGCTGGGCAAGCGGCTCGGCAAGCGCATGAAGGACGTCGCCGCGGCGGTGGCCGCGATGGATGCGGGCGCGATCCAGGCGTATCTGCGCGAGGGTACGGTGGAGATCGGCGGCGAGACGCTCGGCGAGGGCGACGTGCTGGTGGTGCGGCAGACGGTGGGCGAGCAGGCCGCCGAGGCGGCCGAGGGCATCACCGTGGTGCTCGACACGCAGCAGAGCGAGGCGCTGCGGCGCGAGGGGCTGGCGCGGGAGATCATCAATCGCGTGCAGAGCCTGCGCAAGAACAAGGGGCTCGATGTGAGCGATCGGATCGCGCTCGATCTGGTGTGCAGCGGAGAGCTCGCCGCGGTCGCCGGGGATGCGGGGCTGGCCGAGATGATCAAGGGCGAGACGCTCGCGGTCGGGCTGGTCGTGAGGGCCGCGGGCGAGGGTGATGAGAGCTTCGAGATCGACGGCGAGGGGCTCGCGGTGGCGGTGAGGCGGGAGGGCTAGCGGGCGCGAGAGGAACGAAGCTCGGCTCTGCGCGCTTTGCGCACCTTGCGCAGGCTGGCACGAGGCGACGGCTCACGCCAATTGCGGCGACCTGGGTGCTATCCTCGAACGACCGTGAACGTCGACCCCATGCTGCTCACGCCCGAGAACCTCGCCGATCACCTGCGATCGGATGGCGGTCCGGCGTGGCAAGCAGCCATCGACTACGGGATCGATGTGACGCTGCTCGAGCGCAACCTGGCCCTCAGTCCCACCGATCGCATGAGACAGCACGACGAGGCGCTCCGGCTGTACTTCGAGCATCGGCGATGACCCGCCGCGCTCGTCCACCGCAGCAGAACGAGCAGCTGGTCCGCACGCTCACCGCGGCGGGCGTCGAGTTCGCCGTCATCGGTGGGGTCGCGGCGCTGTTGCACGGTGCGTCGCAGATGACGGTCGACCTCGACATTGCCGCGCCGTTCAACGAGCAGAACCTCACCCGCCTGCTGGCCGCGCTGGCGCCCTTCTCACCGATGCACGCCACGCAGCCGCGCCTGAGCCTGCTCGACGAGCCGATGGAGCGCTTGCTGCAATTCCGACTGTTCCTGATCGAGACCACGCTGGGCAGGCTCGACGTGCTGCGCGAGGTGCAGCCCCTCGGCGACTTTGGCATGCTCAGGACGATCGAGATGGACGTCTACGGCATCGCCGCCAAGGTGCTCACGCGAGACGACCTCATTCGGGTCAAGCGCACGGTCGCCCGACCCAAGGACATCGTGGTCGCGCTCGAGCTCGAGGCTGCGCGAGAGCGAGAAGGTCGCGACGAGGATACGTCCTCGACGTAGCCGTCGTTCGAGCCGCAATCGACTGCTAGAACGCGATCTCCGCGAGCTTGCGCTGGCGTTCCTTGCGAGCCTTGCAGGGGCCGCCTAGGCGGTCGGGGTTGGGACGGGCGATCACCTCGGTGAGCTGCGTGACCACCAAGACCCCCGCGCGGGTGACCTCGGCGGTGGGGATGTCGATGTCCTCGCAGAGGCCGAAGGAATTGCGGTAGGTGCCTTCGCCCTGCCACAGCACGCGCGGTGCGGTGGTGGAGTCGCCCACGTGGATCACGGCGCTCAGGATCTCGCGCGAGAATTCGTCCTCGCCGTTGGTGCAGAAGGCCTGGGCGAACACCAGCGGCGAGGGCACGCCGGGGACGGGATCGACGACGGCCTCGGTCTGGTAGCACCAGCCAAAGGAGGTCGGCAGCGAGAGGAGATCGTCGCCCTCGGTAGCGCCGTCGAGGCTGAGCACGAGGGTTCGGAGCGGTGCGGTCTCTTCGTCGGCGGCGGGCTGCTCGTCGAGGCGAACGGCGATGGTTCGATCGGCTACGCGCAGGAGGTTGGTGTCGACGGGCTTCGGCACGGGCTTCGGCTCGGGGTCGTCGACCGGCTTCGGCTCGGTCTTCGACTCGGGCTCGGGCCTCGGGGCGACGACCGACTCGACGATCTCCGCGGTCGGCTCGGGATTTCCCGGCGTCGTCGATCCCTCCTCCCCGCGACAACCCGTGAGCGCGAGGAGCACCGCCGCCGCTGCACTGGCGCGAGTCGACATGCACCGAGCTTCGCATCGACCGCGTGTGCATGACCAGCCGCGTTGCGAAATCGCGCGTCCGGAACATGCGACCATGAGCATCGCGATGCGGGCCGTGTCCACCGTCGATGCGCTGCTCCGCCCGGCCGAGCACGGGCTCGAGAGCGATGACGGGCTCGGCACGCTGCACGAGCGCTTCGGCGCCGGCGGGATACCCCCGACGACGATCGGTCGCTACCTCGTCGCGGGTCGCCTCGGCGCGGGTGGGCTCGGCATCGTGTATCGTGCGTTCGATCCGGTGCTCTCGCGCTATGTGGCGATCAAGGTGCTCAAGGGCGGAGGCGACTCGGCGGACCGCGATGTTCGGCTGCTGCGCGAGGCCCAGGTGCTGGCCCGCATTCGCCACCCGCACGTGGTGGAGGTGTTCGATGTGGGGTTCTTCGAGCACCACGGTGTCTCGCGCTTCTTCGTGGCGATGGAGCTGCTCGAGGGCCACGATCTCAGCCAGTGGCTGGCCCACGGGCGCTCGCT
The DNA here is from genome assembly GCA_041600735.1 of Nannocystaceae bacterium. GTDB lineage: Bacteria > Myxococcota_A > Polyangia > Nannocystales > Nannocystaceae > Paraliomyxa. The sequence goes on along the minus strand of JBFIJN010000007.1, from coordinate 2,893 downwards.
CGAGGAGATCCGCGGCGCGTTCTTGGCCGCCGCCGAGGGGCTCGCGGCTGCCCACGCGCAGGGACTGCTGCACCGCGACTTCAAGCCGAGCAATGTGCTCATGAGCGAGGACGACACGGTGAAGGTGGCCGACTTTGGGCTGGCTGCGATGACCCAGGAGCTGCGGGCCGAGGCCGAGGACTCGGGGTGGCCGATCGACGGCAGCGGCACGCTCTCGCTGCGGCCGGGCGGCACGCTTCCGTATATGTCACCCGAGCAACACCGCGGTGAGCCGTTGGGGCCGGCGAGCGATCAATTTGCGTTCTGCGTGTCGCTCTACGAGGCGGTGTACGGGCGGCGACCGTTCGAAGGCCGCGATGGTCGTGCGATCCTCGCGGCCAAGGCGAGCGAGCCCACGCTTCTGCGTACACCTCTGGCGCCCGCGAGCATGCGCCGACTGCTGGCCCGAGGGCTGCGCCCGCGCGCGGAAGACCGCTTCAGCAGCATGGAGGCGCTGCACGAGGCGCTCGCGAGCGTGAACGCGAGCTCCTGGCGGTCGTGGCTGGCGGTGACCGGCGCGGTGATCGTGGGTGCGATCACTGCGGTGGCCACGATCGATCTCGACGAGCAAGCCATGGCGCCCTCGTGCGCCTCGCCGCCGGCCTCGCTCGCGCAGACCTCCACGACCACGCCGGAGATCGAGGCGGTGCTGGCCGACAGCCCCCCGCTCGCGCGCGCGTGGCCGGCGATGCTGGAGGCGCTCGACGACTATGCCGTGGAGCTGCGGCGGCGCTGGGATGTGGCGTGCAGCTTGGCCGAGGTCGAGCGCGAGCGAGCGCAGCGCTGCCTAATGCGCTGCGGCGAGGGCCTGACCGCGCTGCGCGAGCTGCTGGACGCGGGCGAGCGCGAGACGCTGGCGCTGGGCTGGTCGCTGGTGCGGGCGCTGCCCGACGTGCAGGCGTGCGACCCCGATCGCAGCGAGCCCCGCTCGGGTGAGCTCGATGCGACGATCGCCGGGGCGCGGATGCTGGCGACCGCGGGCCGTCTCGCGGCCGCGCGGGAGATCTTGCAGGCCGAGCGAGCCGAGCCCGCGGTGCGCGAAGACCCGAGGGCCCGACGCGACCTCGACATCGAGCTCGCCGAGCTGCTCGCGCTCGAGGGGCACCACACCCAAGCCAAGCCCGAGCTCGAGCGGATCTACTTCGAGGCGGTGAGCGAGAACGATGCGCTGGGCGCGAGCCGAGCCGCGGTGTGGCTGGTGGCGCAGGGCTACCGCACCGGTGACGTCGAGGGTGCGCGCCAGTGGAGCCGCGCCGCGCAGACCCAGCTCGAGCGCGTGCAGCCGCGACACTACGAGCTCGAGGCCATGGCGGCGCACAACCTGGCGCTGGCGCACCTCGGCGCGGGCGAGCTGGTCGAGTCGCTGGCGATCATTCGCACCGCGCTCGAGCACGCCTCGGCCCCTGGGGTTCCCACCAGCATTCGCCGCGCGACCCAGCAGGTGTACGCCGAGATCCTCATGCTCAACGGTCGCCCCGCCGAGGCGCTCGCGATCCACCTCGATCTCCTGCACACCGACCAGGCTCCGCCGCAGCGCGATCCGCTGGCTGCCGTCGTCGATCTACAGAGCCTCGGCAACGCGCGCATGACCCTGCACGATCTCGATGGGGCATGGGCCGCCTATGGTGATGCGCTCGAGACGGGACGCTCGGTGCTCGGGCTCGATCATCCCGATACTGCGGCCGCGTGCATCAGCTTTGCGTGGGTCCAGGGCGATCGCGGGCAGACCGAGGAAGGCCTCGCGCTGCTGGCTCCGTGCCTTCAGCGGTTGATCGACAGCCTCGGCGAGGAACACCCGCACGTGGCCCTCACCCGCGCGATGCAAGGCCGGCTCGAGAGCCAGGCCGGCCGCCCCGACGAGGCCGTGCGCCTGCTCGAGGCCGCGCTCGCCAGTCTCGAGCGCAGCGTGGGCGAGTCGCACTATGCGGTGGGCGACGTGCTGCACGAGCTCGGGCTGGCCCGCGCGAGCGCGGGCGATGGCATCACCGGTCGAGCCACGCTCGAGCACGCGCTACGGGTGCGCCGCGCCGCGCTGCCCTCCGGGCACGTGAGCGAAGCGGAGACCATGGCCGAGCTCGCACGACTCGAGCTCGAGGCCGGTGAACGCGAGGCGGCGCGCGAGCATCTGGTGGCGGCGCTCGAGATCTTCGAGGATCGCGAGCTCGAGGCGAGCTACGTCGCGCGCTGGCGCGAGCGCCTGCAAGCGCTCGACGCGTCGCGTTGAGCGCGCCGTCTGGCCTGAACGCCCCATCTCTCCGCAATAATTGCAGTTTGTGGAGCCCATGGATACGCGTAGGCTGGCGCCGCCGGTACAGACTCGTCCGGCTCGAACCCCGCGCCGCGGATCCCGGAGCGGTACATCCGACCCGAGCGCGAACCGTCCCAACCCGCTTCTGGGCGGGGTTCCGGGGTGCTATTACGAGGGTGAGCCGCGAGCCGAGAAGATGGCACGAGGATTACGGAGATCGCGATGGGCAAGCCACTCAGCACCTTGGCCATGGCCATCATGATGCTCACGGTCGCATGTGGGCCAGAGGTGGGTAACGAGGACGACATCCCCGGCGAGCTCGAGTACGAGCAGATCTACAATCGAGTGTATCGTCTCGACCGCCGAGTCGATGTGATTCACGACTACGAACGCGACGACGGCATTCAGCGTGAATGCGGACTCTTGACCGATCGCGCCTTCGAGGAGCTCGAGAGCACTCTCGCAGCGCTCGATCGGAGCGTCGACTACGGCGAGCACCCCGCGGATTGCATGCCATACCAAGCGCTGGTCTACATCGACGGCTTCGAGCACAGCCCGTTCGAGTGCGGCTGGTCATGCTGCCACCAGGACCTCTACCGAGCGGTG
>JBFIJN010000006.1:0-56251 GCA_041600735.1 Nannocystaceae bacterium | reverse complement strand
GCTCGAGCCGCAGGGCTTCGCCGAGACCGTCGCCGCCGATGGCCTCGACTTCGGGCTCACCTTCGAGGTGCCGCCCGATGCCGTGCCGCGCCAGCTCGCGGTCTACCTGGCCGAGGACGACGAGCTGCTCGCGTGGGGCCGCACCCCCTCGTTCACCTACGCGGGCGCGAGCGGGGGCCTGGCGCTGCTGCTCGCGCGACCCGGCGTGCTCACCCCCCTCGATTTCACGTTCGCGCAGCCCGACGCCGCCGCTCGCGTGGCGCCGGTCGGCAACGTGGGCATGCTCGTGCTCGCCAGCGACGGCAGCGCGCTGTTCCTCGACGCCTATCAGTACACGCTGGCCGCAGCCGCCTCCCTCGACGACGGACCTGCGGCCGACGACGGCGTGCTCGTGGGCGCGAGCGATGGCGGGGTGCTGCGCGTCGCATGGCGCGAGGGCGTGAGGGCGTGGCGCTTCGATGCACTGTCCGATGCGTGGCAGACCCTCGAGCTCGGCGGCGACGTGCGAGCGCGGCCCGGCGCCGCCACATGGCTCGATCCCGACCGGGAGACCCTGCGCCTCTTCGCCGGCGGCGAGACCACCGACGTCGTAGAGCTCGCGCTCCGCGGCCGCGACCCCCGCGACGTGAGCCCCGTCGAGGGCCTGCGCCTCGCCGAGCCGCGGAGGGGGGCCACCGCGATCGAGCTCGATGGCCACGCGATCCTCGTCGGCGGTGATGATCCGGCCGCCGCCGTCGCGTGGCAGGCCGATGTCGAGCAGGCGGCCGGCCCCACCACCGCCTGGACGGGGCTCGCCTGCGCGCCGCTGGCCGATGCCCCGGCTCGGGCCCTGTGCGTGGGCGGGCTACGCGACGGGATGCCGACCGCCGATGCGCTGCGCCTCGAGCTCGCGAGCGGCTCGCTCGCTGTAGAGGTGCTCGCGAGCTTCTTGCCGGTCCCGCTCTCCGCTCCGCTCCTCCTGCCCGACGAGGCCGCGCTCTACGCCCAGGGCGAGGGCCGCTGGCTCCGCATCGATCGCGATGACCTGGCCGTGACCGAGCCGCCGAGCCCGAGCCCACGCGCGAGCGGAGGCAGCTTTGCACCGCTTCCTTCGGGCATCACGCTGCTCGTCGGCGGGCTCGACCCCGACGGCACCGCGCTCGAGCGCTGGTACGCGTTCGCGCCCACCGTAGAGCCGTAGCCCGCGTCAGTGGAGCAGGCTCAGGCTCACGTGCAGCTGGCCCCGCTCGCTGGCGCGGCGATCCGTTGCCGCGATCTCGCACCGCGGCGTCCGCCCGTCGAGGGCTTGCACCCGCCTGCCGTCGATCCCAAGCTTGCCCGCGGTGAGTGGACTCGGCATCGCCATCGCCATCGCCATCGGCGTGGGTGTGCTGTGGGTCGTCGTGGCACGCGGCGGGCTCTCGGGAGCTCGCTTCACCATCACCGTGCGCGGTGATGGCCCCGCCGGCGTGCACATCGACGGCGCAGTACCGGGTCACACCACCCCCGACGTCGCCAGCTTCATCGCCGAGCTCGAGCTGCCGCGCGGGGCTCGAGTCCGCGGCCTCCCCCACGGCGAGCGCATCGAGCTGTGGTTCTCCCCGAGCGTGCCCGAGCATCGGCACCAACGCCTGCGCAATTTCTTCTATCTCAAGTGGTAGCGCCCGGCCGCTCGGCGACCACGCGTGCGAGGTGCTGGGCCGTCTGCGGCTCGCCCACCCACGCCTCGTCGTAGAAGCGCACGCGCAGGCCGGCCGCCTCCACCAGCGCCCGCGCCTCGCCGGGGCTCAAGAGGAAGCGCGCGCTCGGGCTCGCGTGCCGCTCGAGGTTGATCGTGGTCGGGTGGATCCACACGAACGTCCCCCCGCGCGCGAGCGCCTCGGCCGAGCGCGCCACCACCTCGCGCTGCAGATAGCGACTGCACGAGATCAGCTCCCAAGGTCCGGGCGGCGGCGCATCGCGCTCGAGATCGGCCTGCACCACGAACAGCTCGACGCCCGCCGCCACCGCGCGCGCCGCCGCCTTGGCCAGCCCGACCTCCGACACGTCCACGATCGTGACCGCGAGCCCCCGTCGCGCCAACCACAGCGCATCGGCGCCCGTGCCCCCGGCGAGCTCGAGCGCTCGCCCGCGCGCCGGCAGCCACTGCTCGAGCGCCACCAGTGCGGCCGAGGGCTCGTCGCGGCCCGACCCCGGCGCGCCGTAGCGCCTGTTCCACCGCTCTCGCTCCTCGCTCGCCACGCGGGTCACCCCTGCTCGTCGGCAAAGTACTGGCGAAAGAACGCGACCAAGCTGCGCCACTGCTCGAGCTCGAGCCGGTCGCCGTTGCGCAGGCTCGGGTCGGCCGCGAACTCGTCGAGCACCGCATCGGCCTGGTCGAAGCGCTCCACCTGCACGCACGCCTCGACCAGCAAGAGCTGCGCCTCGCGGACGAACTCGGGGCCCAGCAGCCCGTGCCCGGCGCGGGCCGTGGCCAGCGCGTCCTCGAGCAGCGGTCGCGCCGGTCCGGGCAGCTGCGCGTTGAGCAGCTGTCGGGCCAGCAGATAGCTCCCCAGGCTGCGATAGCCCGGTCGCTCGCGCACACGCTGGGCCGTGAACGCCTGCCGTACCGCGCCCGCGACCGGATCGTCGTCGGTCTCGAACATCAAGTAGTAGTCGACGATCAACGGCGCGAGGTCGGCATCGTGCGCGCCGGCCAGCTTCAGCAACAACCCACGGCGCTGACGCTCCGAGAGCGGCAGCGCCAAGGCCTGCTCGAGCGCCCCCGCGGCCACCTCGAGGGCTCCGGCCGCCAGCGCCACGTCGGCGCGTCGCTCGAGCACCAGCGCCTGCAGCGTCACCGTGAGATCGGGCATCGCCATCGCCTCGTCGAGCACCGCCAGCGCCTCGTCGAAGCGCTCGGCCACCGCCAAGCTCTGCGCCAGGCCCAGCTTGTGCTCGGGCTGCTCCGGCTCGATCGCGCACAGCGTGCGGAACCCTTCGACCGCGGTCTCCAAGCGCCCGCGCGCCTGCGCCTGCGCCACCTCGTGCAGCAGCGTCGCGGCCCGATGCGCGCAAGGACGCTGGAACACCGAGCTGCGTTCGAACCGCTGCGCCTGCGCCTTCACGTCGTCATCGGTCACGCCCTGCCGCGCGCTCAGGAACGCGAGCCACTGCGCCTCCAGTGCCTCGATGCTCTCGCCGTACGCCCCCTGGAAGTCGCCGCCGCTGCGGTACAGCTCGCCCAGCGCCTCGAAGCCCCGCGTGTCCATCAGCCAGCGACAGAACGAGCCGGCCGTGGTGTAGGCGATCCGCGACGAGCGGGTGAAGAACGCCGGCCCCATGATCGCGGCCATCGGCGGTCGCTTGCCGAGGCGCTCGAGCACCGTGGCCTGATCGTGGAGATCGAGCCCGTCTGCCGCGCGCGGGGCCATCGCAGTGGCAAAGCCCTCGATGAGCGCGATGTTGGGGATCACGCCATCCATGCTCACCCCAAACACCCGATCGCCCACCGTCTTGCCGAACACGTGCGCGAGCTCGTGGGGCAGCACCGGATGCGGAAAGCCGCGATAGTCGAGGTAGATCTGCTGGCGCCACGGCGCTGCGACCTGAACCGACCCGGCCCCCATCAGCTGGCGCTTCTGCACCGCGTTGAGGAACACGAAGCTGCGCACCTTGCCCGCCGGCGCGCGCCCCATCGCGCGCTCGAGCTCGTGCCACGCCAGCTCGTGCTCGGCCGCGACCACGTCGATCTGCCGCGCGGTCGCGGAGCGCGGGGTGTAGTGAATGATGAAGTGCTCGGTCTCGCGGGTCGCCGATAGCACCTCGGTGATGCTCGCTACATCGGCCGAGAACCCCATGGCGGCCCCGCGCAGCCCGAGCCACCCGGCCAGGCCCCCCGCGAGCAGCACCGGGATGCCCACGGGAAGCAGCCCGCGCCATGAGCTCGGGCGCACCAGTCGGAGCGTCCGCCGATCCACGAGCAACCCCCAGCTCGCGAGCGCGGCACCGAACGTCAGCAGGTTGTACGCGCGAAAGCTCAGGTACGTGGGTCCGATCGAGACCGCCTCGTCATAGATCGCGCCGGAGAAGTAGCCCCAGAACGGATCGAACGCGAACACCACCGGGTCGGCCCACAGCCGCCACAGCCCGATTGCCGTCGAGACCGCGGGCACGCATCCGGCCACCATCAGCTGCGCCCAGCGACGCTCTCGCAGCGCCGCGCCCCACAGCCCCACCACCCAGCCCATCACCGCCGCGAGGCCCGGACCCATCGCGAAGAACGCCAGCCCAGCCGGGAGATCGCAGTTGCGCTGCCACGCGAGCGAGAGCAGCAGCACCGCGAGCGCGAGCCCGGCCAAGATCCCCAGCTCCGTCGCGCCGCGAGCCGCCAGCGTGCGCACCGGAGTGGCCGCAGCCTCCGCCGCGCCCAGCTCGCGGCGCAGCGCCCGTACCCCGTCCACCCCCACCGCCACGCCCAGCGCGGCCGCCAGCGGCGAGAGCAAGAAGCCGTTCTCATAGCCCAGCGTTCCCGCGAGCGGAACGAAGCTCAGCGCGCCCACGACCAGGCCGGTGAGCCAGCGCCGGCGTAGCCGCGGCTCGGAGAGGTGGCGACGCACGAGCAAGCGACCGTTCACCCGCGCGAGTATAGGGATGCCCCGGGCCCGCGTGTAGCATGGCGGCGATGCAGTACCGCGCCTGGTTCTCGCCCGTGGATGGATCGCCCGGCCGCTGGCCCCTCACCGAGATCGTCTATCGCTCGCCCAGCGGCGCCCTGCTGGAGGTCGAGCACGATCACGCGGCCCTGCGCACCCGCTCGCCCGCCGCGTGGATGCGACTGTTCGAGGAGCGCTACCTGCGGACCCAGTGGCCCTACGGCAGCGGCGTGTGGGGCAAGAAGGAGTGGGTCCAGCCCCACATCGCCCACGAGAACATCGTGTCGTTGTTCGAGGGCGGCACCAACCTGTTCTGGGCCGAGCGGTACGGCGCCCAGATCGGCGTGCCCGATCTATGGATCAAGCAGTGCGGCACCAGCCACACCGGCTCGTTCAAGGACCTCGGCATGACCGTGCTGGTCAGCAGCGTCAAGCAGATGATCGCCGAGGGCCAGCCGATCCGCGCGATGGCGTGCGCGTCCACCGGTGACACCTCGGCCGCCCTGGCCGCCTACGGTGCCGCCGCCGGGATCCCCGTGATCGTGCTCCTGCCCCGCGCCAAGGTCAGCGCCGCCCAGCTCGTGCAGCCGATCGCCAACGGAGCCATCGTGGCCAGCCTCGACACCGACTTCGACGGCTGCATGCGCGTGGTGCAGCGCCTCACCGAGGACCCCACGATCTACCTCGCCAACTCCATGAACAGCCTGCGCGTGGAGGGCCAGAAGACGATCTCGATCGAGATCGTGCAGCAGTTCGACTGGGAGGTCCCCGACTGGGTGCTCGTGCCCGGCGGCAATCTCGGCAACGTGAGCGCGATCGCCAAGGGCTTCGATCAGATGCTCGATCTCGGCCTCGTGGCCAAGCGCCCGCGCCTCGTGTGCTGCCAAGCCAAGCAGGCCAACCCGCTCTACCTCGCCTACATCAAGGCCAAGGCCGCCGGTCGTCCCATGGAGCTCGACGACTTCACCCCGGTCGCGGCCGGCAAGACGCTCGCCTCCGCGATCCAGATCGGTAACCCCGTCAGCCTGCCCAAGGCGATCGCCGCCCTGCGACGCTTCGACGGGATCGTCGAGCAAGCCGACGAGGCCGAGCTCGCCAACGCCGCCGCCAAGGCGGATCGCACGGGAATGTTCAATTGTCCCCACACCGGGGTCGCGCTCGCTTGCCTCGAGAAGCTCGTGAGCGCGCGAGCCATCGAGCCGCACCACCGCGTCATCGTGGTATCCACCGCACACGGCCTCAAGTTCACCGAGTTCAAGACCCAGTACCACGCGCAGCAGCTCGGCTTCGCCACCCCGTACGCCAACACGCCGGTGGAGCTCGGCCACGACCCGCAGCAAGTCCTCGACGCGCTCCACCGCGTGCTCGACGAGCGCCGCGGCTGAGCGTGCCGGGCTCGGCGGTCGGGGGTCGGCGTGCTACTCGAGCTCGCCGAGCACATCGTCCATCGCCGGCGTGCCCGGGGCATCGGCATCGGCGGGATCGCCATGGATCCGCGAGTCCGTCACGCTCAGCCGTCCCGGCGGGCCCCCACCCCCATCACCGAAGAATCGATCCTCCGGCTGCACGAGCAGCCCACTGAGCGCCCGCTGCCCCTCGTTGGCGGCCATCAGCGCTTCGATCGCCCCCAAGCAGGCCCCGGTGTCTCCGCGCTCGCGCAGATCGAAGACGATCCCCACGTCCTTCCACGCCTCGTAGTCGAGGTCGTCGAGGCGGCCGCGCTCGTTCATGATGCGCAGGATTCTCGCCAGCTTCACCTCGAATGCAGGGCTCAGCTCGCCACGACAGTAGTTCGCGTGCCGCCGCACGGGGCTCGGCAACATCAGCGCGAGGTAGGCGGCCTCGGGCGGTGTGAGCTCCGCGGGCGACTTGCCGAAGTAGTGCTCCGCGGCTCGCGTCACCCCATAGATTCCGGGCCCCAGCTCCACCACGTTGAGATAGATCTCCATGATGCGCTCCTTGGTGAGCGCGGTCTCCACATACCAGGTGAGGATCATTTCCTGGAGCTTGCGCGCCAGCGTGCGCTCGTGGCTGAGCAGCACGTTCTTGACCATCTGCATCGAGATCGTGGAAGCCCCGAGGCGCACCTCGCCCGCCTCGAGGTTGCGCCGCAGCGCGGTGCGAAACTGCGAGGGCAAGAATCCGTCGTGGCGCCAGAAGCCACCGTCTTCGGTCGTCAGCACGGCCTTCATCATGTAGGGAGAGATCGACCAGAGCGGGGTGTACGTGCCCGAGCCTGGGCGCAGGTGCACCGCGCGAACCTGGCCGTCGCGCATGGTGACGCGGTGGGTGAAGCCGCCCGCGAGCCGCTCCGCCGCGGCCCGCGGCGGCCGCTCCTTTACCGTACAACCAGCGAGTCCGACCGCGCCGTCGAGGAGCAGCGCGTCGAGATCCGCGAAGTCCACGTTCATGTCCACCGCCAGCGAGAACATCCCGCCGAGCTCGAAACCTGCGAGGCTGGGGACCAACGCGGTGGGGATGGCCTCGAGCACCTGCTGGCATGGCGTAGCCGAGATCTCGGCGTGGAGTCGATAGCGACGATCGTTGCGCTCGCTCGGGTGCTCGAGCTCGCCGTCGAGCCGCAGCGCCACCCCGCGCCGCGACACCTCCGCATAGTGGAGCACGATCCCGGGCTTGCGCGGATCGATCTCGGCGGCGAAACCGAGATCGAAGCCGATGTCGCGCACCGTGTCGCGCGCGAGCACGGGATGCGCAACGTTGAGGCCGTCGAGTCGGACCTGCCCCTCCGCCCGCGCGAGACCAGCGCCAAAGACCACCGCCACGCGCCCACCGACGGTGGCCGACTCCGACTCCACCAAGGGCAGGCGCGCGAGCACTTCCGGCACCTTGCCGAGCTCGAACGCCCCCATCGTGACGGTGAGCGCACCCTCGCTGAGATCGCGACGAGCACGACCCGCCACCGACCACAGGCGCTCGGTTCGTCGGCCTTCATCGCGATCGGAGAAGCCACCCTCGAGGTCGACGACGACCTCGGAGACCGCGGCATCGACCAAGACGATGCGTCCGTTGACCCCGGCGACGGCGATCTGTGGGGTGACCTGCGTCCCCACGCCTTCGATCTCGATGGTCAGCGGGAAGCGAAGCGAGCGCCCGGACGCGCTGCGCTCGAGCAGCAGATCACTACGGATCGAGGCGGCCTTGAGGGACGGAATCGATCGATCGACGAGCTCGAGGTCTTCGATCGTGACCGAGGCGCGCCCCGTCTCCGGTGTGGCGATCATCCCGAGCCGGCCCTCGATGCGGCGATCCGGGCGCTCGCGCGACCCCTGCCACACGTCGAAGACGACCTCGCGAATGGCGAGGTGCTCGGGAATCAGCCGAATACGGGCGTGGCGCTGGGTCTCGGGCTCCTTCGAGGGCTCGCGCAGCCGCGTCAGCAAGGCCTCGAGCTCGCCGCGCTCACCGGTGATGGTCCCGCCCCGCACCCGCGCATCGACGGGCTCCGCCCGACCCGCCCACAACGCGTCTTCGTCGAGGAGCACCTCGATCTCCTCGATGTGAAGGAGCGGCTCGGCGCGATCGCCCACGATCACGTCGCGAACCCGTACGCGCGGCAGCTCGATCTCGACCGCGCCGACGTAGACCGACTGATCCAGCTTCTGCTCGAGGCGGGTGGTGAGCGACTCCTTGGCGACGCGCTCCATCCACGGCGGCACGAGCCACCACGCCAGCCCCACCAGCGTTACGAGCACCAAGGCCATGGCCAAGAGCACCCATGGCCACACCCGACGGCGCGGGCGCATTGGAGAGGGGGACGGAGCGATCATGGGGACGATGTGCCCGAACACCCTACGGCCGGGACGGGCGCGCCGGCAAATCTCGGGCGCCGAGCTGCCGCACGCAATGCTGCGACCCCACTACGCGAAGAGCCCCGTGGACGCTTCCGTCACACGGGGCTCGGCCCACGAGAAAGATGGGGGAGCAGCTCAGCCGCTGCGTGCGCACTGGATGGCAAAGAACAGCTTGCCCGCGATGTCCCCATGCGTATAGCTGCCCGCCCGAATCATCAGCACGCCCGCGTCCTCCATGCTGTAGTCCGCGCTGATCAACGACTTGCTGCCGTCGCGGCTGCTGAGATCGGCGTGGAGCTTCAAGCGAGTGTCGTCGTTGCCGAGCAAGCTGAGACCAAGACGGTTGCCCGTGCTGAGCGAAATCTCCGACGGCGCGCCGAGCTTGATGGTGAACGCCTTCTGCTCGATGAGGTGGAAGGCCTTGTAGGCCGCGAACTCATCGTCCTTGAGCTGCGCCTCGAGAAAGCGAAGCTTCTCCGGAATCCCCCCGTCGCCCTCCTTGGCGGCGAGCACCGTGTGGATCTGGCACTTGGCCTCCTTGACCGGCGCGGCTCGAGCCGTAGCAGGCGCCGCGTACGTGGCGGCTACGGTGGCGGGCGCGAGTACGGCGACCAGCGCCGAAGCCAATAGCCTCGATTTCATCCTTCCGTGCATCATAGCGAGCGCTCACTATTCGTCGGGGTCTCGTCTTCTTCGACGTAGAGCACAGTGACGGTTCCGGTGTTGGAGATTCGGCCGTGCTTGCCCCCGAACTCGATGCCGTGAATCTCGGCTTCGCTTGTCTCGGGAACGGTCATGGGTCGAAGTTTCGGGTCGGGTTGGGACGGAGCAGCGAGCTCCCCGAGCGCGAGCTCGTCGGGAGCGGCCCGCGGCGGAAGCTCGGGAGCGACCACGGGAGTGGTCTCGAGCGCCGGGGCCTCGGCCACAGACGGGGCGCCCTCGGGATTATTCGACCCGGGCGCGACCACGACCGCGACGACCGCCGCCGTAGCCGCCGCCACCATCACCGGCATGCGAACCGGACGTAGCGCAGCCCACAGCCGCCCCCAGATCGAGGCATTGCGATTGGCGTCGGCTTGCAGCCGAGCGTCGCGCTCGATTGCGCGATCGATCTGATCCCAAATCTGCTCGAAACGCGCCGCGGGCACGCTCTGCGCGTGCGCCTCGGCCGAAGTTCGCACCGACTCTCGCAGCAGACCGAGGCCGCTGTGCTGCGCCCGGAGGCTGGGATCCTCCTCGAGCGCACGGACGACGGCGTCGACACGTTCCGCCTCGAGCTCGCCATCGAAGTAGGCGCTCAGTTCCTCGGAGGTCACGGGTTGGGAGGTCTTGGTGGTCATGATGCGGCCTCCTGAGTCATCGAGCTCTCGCTGTCTTCTTCGATCTTGGAAGGGACGTACCCCAGCCGCTCGACGAGCAGCTTCTGCATGTTGCGACGGGCGTGGAAGAGACGGCTCATGATGGTGCCCTTGGAGCAGCTCATTGCCTTGGCCATGTCGGCGTAGGAGAGGCCTTGAAGCTCGCGCATGACGATGACGGCGCGATGCTTGTCGCTGAGGTGACCCAGGCTGTCTTGGACGGCCGCGAGGATCTCCTTGTTCTTGATGGCCGCAGACGGATCGCCAAGCGGCCGGCCACCGGTGCTCGATGCCGCCTCGTTGCCGCCGTCGTGACGCAGTCGGTCGTCGAACTCGACGTCGCGCTTGCGCCCGCTACGGCGGAGGTGGTCGATGCAGAGGTTGGCGACGATTCGATAGAGCCAGGTGTAGAAGCTGGACTGACCCTCGAAGTTCGGCAGATACCGGTGGACCTTGATGAAGGCCTCTTGGAGGACGTCGAGAGCATCTTCTTGGTTCCGAAGGAATCCGTAGGCTACCGAAAAGACTTTGCGCTCATAGCGCTGGTACAGCGCCTGGAACGCTCGCCGATCGCCTGCCTGTGCGGCTTTGACCAAGTGCTGGTCGTCGGCATCGGTGGAAGCCACGTACTCCTCGTTCTTGGACGGCGCGTCCGGGTGCCTATTCAGATGCGTCCCGCGGCCCTGCGCGAGTCGCGGGGCCTTGGTATGCGTGGGATTTGAGAGCCCGACCGCGCCCCGGTGACGGGCTCTCGTGGGCCGGTTATACCTTCCAAGTGCACTGCTGTGCCAACTCATGGGTCGCAAGCGGCGGTCCAGACCACCGAGGGACTCCTTGAGCGACGCCATCGCAGCGCTGGGCTCGATTCTACGAAGGGCTAGGCGCCACGCTCGGCGCCGGCTGCTCCTCCGCGGCTTCCTGGATGCCACGATGGGCTGCATCGCCGTCACGGCCATTGCCGCGCTTTGCGCGGGGGTGACGATGCGCGGCGACGCCGCGGTCCTCGGATGGATGGTCGCGATCTCCCTGGGTGCAGCGGGCCTCCTGGTGCAGATCGTCGTCGAGGCGCGGCGATTTGGCTCTGATCTCCGCGCGGCCCGGCAGATCGCGGCAAATCCGCGGCCGTTGGGCCCGATCGCATCCGCCGTCCGCGCGCGGGAGCAGCGGATGTTGAGGCACGAGCTGCTGGGAGCGGTCGAGCTCGCCTCGGCCCTCGACGAATCGGCGCATCATGCGCCGCTTGGATCTCCTCGTTTGGCGTTGGACTACATCGCCGACGTCGTCGAGCGGCTGCACGCACCCGACGTCGAGCCCGGCCGGGCACTTCCGAGCCCGCGCTGGCGACTCCGCGCATATGCGCTGGTCGCGCTGGGTCTCGGAATTGCCGCCGCCTCCACGGGTCCCTTGGCCGACGGTCTCGGGCTGTTGCTCGCCGGCGTCGACGGGCGCCCCAAGACCCCGCCCGAGCCAGTGTGGGCCGCCCTCCGCCTGCACCTCGAGTACCCGCCGCACACGCAGAGGCCGGGACGAGACCTGCCCAACCCGAGCGGCGCGCTGAGGGTCCCCGCCGGCACGGTCATCCAGCTCGACATGGATGCGCGCCAGCCCGCCGCGGCGGCTCGCGTGATCGTGACCTATGACGCCGAGGAGCTGTCCGCTGCGCCCGCGCCCGAGGTCCTCCCGCTCACGAGCCAAGACGAGACCGGTCTGCAGTGGTCGGGCGCGTTCACGGTGAGATCGACTGGTACATGGATGGTGGTCTTGCTCGACGATGAACGCGATGCTGTCGACGAGGCGAGTCGACGCTCTGCGGCGTTGGCCCTGCAAGAGGAGCCGGACCGGCCGCCCGAGGTGGAGCTGCTGCCGCTTCCCGAGAGCCAACGAGAAGTGCGAGAGACGGACGGTGTGGAGCTGCGGTTCCTCGCGCGCGACGACTTCGGACTGCAATCGGCCGCGCTGGTCTACCAACTTCCCGACGGTACTACCCACCGGATCCCGATCGCCTCGCCGGGCGGCGAGCAGCGGCGCTGGCGGAAGGCCCACGACTGGGACATCTCCGAGATCCCGGTCACCGAGCGCAGTGAAGTGCTCTATTGGATCGAGGTGCGTGACAACGATCCGGGGCTGGGCCTGACGCCGCTCCCCGATCCTCCGGGCAAGCTCAGCCGCTCGGCGACCCAGCACCTGCTGGTGCGCGACGACGAGGCCGAGCATGCGACCAACATCGTGCGGCTGCGAGACATTCGCGACCTGGCGGTAGACCAGCTCGCGGCGCGCATGACGACCCGCGCATTCCCACGCACGATGCCCGCGTCGGCCCCCGAGCCCCCGCCTCCGCCCCCAATCCCGGTACGCGCGGCGCTCTCACGCGACCTGCTCCATCGCGGCGGCCAGCTGCTGGCCCGCCTCGCAGAAGCCATCGACGCGCTCTCGATGGACGCGCTGGCGCGCGAGCGCGACGTGGCCACGCTCACCGCAATTCACAAGCGACTCGCCGCTCTGCACCGCACCGAGCTCGAGCTCCACGCCAAGCTGCCCCAGCGCTCCGAGCACCGCGACCCCGATGCCGCGGCCGCGGCGTTGCTGCGGCTGCGCGAGCACAATCGCGAGGAGATCGTCCAGCTCGAGGACGAGATCATCCGCCTCGATGATCTCGTCGACACGCAGATCATCGAGCGCCTGGAGGGGCTGGTCGCGCGGCTCGAGGCCACGCAGCGCAAGCTGGTCGAGCTGCTCGAGCAGCTGCAAGCCGGCGACGACTCGGTGCGCCCGCTGATCGAGCAGCTCGAGCAACGGCGCCGAGAAGACATGCGGCGCATCGCAGAGGCCCGAGCGATGCTGCGCAAGGAGGTGGAGAGCGAGTTCATGAACCTCGATGCATTCGCGGTCCTCGAGCGCCTCCAGCAGCAAGAGCAGCTGTCCGAGATGTTGCGACGGGGCGACGTGGATCAGGCGCTGGAGCAGGCACGAGGTGAGCTCGGTGAGCTCCAGGAGCTGCGCGACCAGGTGCAAGAGCGGCTCGGTGAGCGCGACGAGGGCCCCGAGATCTCCCCCGAAGAACGCGCCCGCATGAAGCTGCTGCGCGAGCTCTCGCGCCTGCAAGACGAGCAGACGAACCTGCGCAGCCAGACCCGCAAGCTGCACGAGCACTGGCGTGACGCGGTCAGCGAGCGCACGGCGGAGACGAGCGAGCGCGAGGCGGCGCAGAGCGAGGCCAAGGCGCTGCGGGAGGCGCTCGAGGAGATCAACGACGCCCGCCTTGGCCGCGATGCACGGCGCGGACTGGACGACGCCAAGGACGCGCTCGAGCAGCTCGAGAAGCTCGGCGGGAGCGAGAGCGCGTCGGCGCTCGAGCTGGCCGAGACCGCCGACCAGGCCGCGCGAGCGCTGCAGCGCGCCGCCGAGGGCGCCGAGGGAGCCGAGCGCGAAGGCAAGGAAGTCCGGCGAGCCCGCGATCGTGCGACGCGGCTCGGTGAGCGTCTCGACGGCGCCTTGCCGGCCCCCGCAGAGCTGCTCGAGGCCGATGATCTGGTGGAGCTGCAGCGACTCGGCGAGCGCCAGGGCGGGCTGCGCATGCAGGCCAAGGAGCTCTTGGACGATCCGGTGGCGGACCAGCTGCCCGCACCAGGACGCAAGGCCATGCGCCAGGCCGACCGCAGCATGGAACGCAGCGCGGATCGACTCGGGCGCCGCCGGCCGGGACAAGCGGTCGACCCGGAATCGCAGGCGTGGCAGGGCCTACAGGAGGCGATCGACAGCCTTCGCCGAGGCTCGCCGCCACCGCCGCCGGCAGCCAGCGGCGATGCCTCGACGGAGACCGAGCGCGACCGCTCGCTCCGCGACGCGCTGATGGAAGCGATGCGCGAGCACCCACCCGCAGGCTACGACGAGCCGGTACAACGCTACTACGAGGAGCTACTGCGATGACCCGCCCGACTCGCCGACCGTGGTTGCCGCGCCGGATCCTTCGCGCGCTGGGCTCGAGCTGCTTGTTGCTCGGGGCGCTGCTCGGCCCCGTCGCCGAGGCCGGCGGTGAAGACCCCCACCTCGCGGCGGCCCAGAGCGCGCTCGCGAGCTGGGACCTGACTGCGGCCCAGACCTCGATCGATGCCGCGGACCAAGGAGCAGAGCGCGACGTCAAGCAAGGCGTGCTGGATGTGTTCGCGGGGCGCTACGCGGAGGCAGAGGCGCGGCTGGCCGCGGCGCTCGCTTCGGGTGAGCTGCCCGAGGGCAGCACCGAGCTCGAGGAAGCGCGGCACTACCTCGCGCTGGCTCGCGGGTCGCAGCGAGCGCTCGAGGGCAGCGTCACCGTCGACAGCCCCGATGGCCATGTCCGTGCCGTGTTCGCCGATCCCAAGGATGCCCTGCTCGCCCCGTACTTGTTCGAGGCCATGGGCGCTGCGCGCGAGGCGTTGGGGGCCGATCTCGGGGTCGTGCCCGATCATCCGATCCGGTTCGAGCTGCTCGACGATCCGCTGAAGCTCGCGATGATCACCCCGCTGTCGACGGAGAACATCCGCACGACGGGGACGGTGGGCGTGACCAAGTACCGCCGCATCATGATGATCTCGCCGCGGGTGATGGTGTACGGCTACGGCTGGATCGACACCGCGGTGCACGAGTACGTGCACTACCTGCTGACGATGCGCACCGGCAATCAAGCGCCGGTGTGGCTGCAAGAGGGCCTGGCCAAGCTGCTGGAGACGCGCTGGCGCTTGGCCGTGCCGCCCCCGCTGCCGCCTGCGATCGCGCACCACCTCCATCAGGCGATCGTGCGCGACGACCTCGTCACGCTCGAGGAGATGTACCCCTCGGTGGCGATGCTGCCGAGCCAGGAGCGGGCAGCGCTGGCGTACGCCGAGGTGGAGACGATGCTGGGGTTGCTGCTGGAGCGCCGCGGGGCCGCCGGCATCGAGGTGCTGCTCGACCGCGTGGCGATGGGCGATGATGCCAAGGACGCGCTGGCGGCCGCCTGGGGGCAAGACTTCGACACGTTCATGGAGGAGTGGAAGGCCGTCACGCGCAAGCGCACGGCCAAGGCCGACGAAGGGCCGCTCCCGGGCCCCGAGTTCAAGGACGCCGAGACCGAGTCCGCACCCGATGAGCCGCTCGGCGACGTGTTCTCCCACCTGGGCGGGGGCAAGGCCCGCCAGCACGCGCGCCTGGGCGGCCTGCTGCAGGGGCGCGGGCACGAAGAGGCGGCGGCCGAGCAGTACGAGAAAGCGCGGGCCTCCGATCGTCGCGCGCGCGAGGACCCGGTGCTGTCGCGGCGCCTGGGCAAGCTCTACACCAAGCTCGAGCGCTGGGCGGCCGCCGTGCCGCTGCTGAAGATCGCCGCGAGCGCGGAGCCGGAAGACGCAAACCTCGCGGCGGCGGAAGGCCGTGCGTTGCTGCGCACGGGCGATGCGGCGGGCGCGAGCGAGGCGTTGATGCGCGCGGTGAGGGTCAACCCCTTCATTCCCGCGATCCACTGTGACCTCGCCGAGCTGGCGCCGACCGAAGAGCGCCGCGAGCAAGAGGCGGCGCACTGCGGTGAATGAGAGCGTCCGCGCAGGGACGATCTCTCGGTCTCGAGGCCGGCAAGCGGGCCGCGCGACGTCGTCTACCGCGCTCGCGGTACGCCGAGCGAGCGCGTGACTCGAGTGAGCCGTCTCCGCTCGTCGCGTCCGAACGACCATTGAGCCCGCTACGGCGTGCGTAGCGAGGCCCCGCGGGCAGCGCAGCTTCCGAGCGGCCCTGTTTCGGGCCGGGGGTTTGACCGCGCCCCGCCCGAGCCATCTACACTGGTGTTCGTGGTAGCAACGCGACGAACCGTGCCCGATCCCCTTCTCGAAGGGCGCTCGGTGTTGATCGTCGACGACCACGACGCGCACCGGAACCTGCTCACCAACTACCTCGGAGTGCTCGGCTGTCGCTGCCAAGGCGCGAGCGGGGGCAACGAAGCGCTCGACCGCATGGCGGCCACGCCCTTCGATCTGGTGCTGCTCGATCTGCGGATGGACGACCTCGACGGGATGGAGGTGCTCAAGCGCGCGCGCGCGCGCGGCATGGCGGCCAACTGCATCATGATGTCGGCCGAGGGCACGATCTCCCACGCCGTCGATGCGATCCGCCTGGGCGCGACGGATTTCCTGGTCAAGCCGTTCGAGCTCGAGCAGCTCACCGGTCTCGTGCGCCGCGTGCTGGGGAGCCTGGCCCCGGGCGACGGCAGCGGGCCAGACCCGCGCATCGCGTGGCGAGACACCCACGCGCCGGATCTCATCGGCGAGCATCGACGCCTGCTCGACGTGTTCCTCGTGATCGAGCGCATCGCCAACACGGACTGCACGGTGCTGGTGCTGGGCGAGAGCGGCACGGGCAAGGAGCTGGTGGCGCGGGCCATTCACAACACGTCGGGGCGCAAGGGCAAGCCGTTCGTGCCGGTCAACTGCGGGGCGATCCCCGAGACGCTGATCGAGAGCGAGCTGTTCGGGCACGCGAAGGGCTCGTTCTCGGGGGCCACCCACGCCCGCGAGGGCCGCTTTGCGGTGGCCGACGGCGGCACGCTGTTCCTCGACGAGATCGGCGAGATGTCGCTTGCGGTACAGGTGAAGTTCTTGCGCGTGCTGCAAGAGCAGGAATATGTGCCGGTGGGCGAGACGCGTCCGCGCAAGTGCGACGTTCGGATCATTGCGGCCACCAACAAGAATCTCGAACAGATGACCCACGAGGGCACGTTCCGCGAGGACTTGTTCTACCGGCTCAATTTGATCCCCATGCACTTGCCGGCCCTGCGCGAGCGCATCGAAGACGTGCCGCGACTGGTCCAACACTTCCTCGGGTTGCTGTCGAGTCGTACGAGCCAGCCCACCCCGAGGTTCTCACCCGCCGCCCTCGAGGCGATGACGCGCTACGACTGGCCCGGCAACGTCCGCGAGCTGCAGAACACCGTCGAGCGCATGACGCTGCTGCACCACGGCAACGGGATGCTCGACGTCGGCGATCTCCCGCCCAAGATCCAGTCGCTCACGGGGCGCGTGATTCCGATGGTCCCGCGCGCTACCCCGGCGAGCGCGGTCGAGGCCGGAGCGGCCAAGCCCGCCGCGCTGGTGCCCGCGGCCCCGAGCCCCGTGATCCCCGCGGATCCCCAGCCGGCCGCGAACACCTCGCCCCCGCCGAGCGCAGGAATGCGCATGCTCTCACCCGAGGACTTCGAGCTCCCGAGCGAGGGCATCGACCTGCGCAAGGCGGTTCAGGCATTCGAGATGAGCCTCATCGATCAGGCCCTCGCGCGCACGGGGGGCAACAAGAACCAGGCATCGATGCTGCTCGGAATGAACCGCACCACTCTCGTCGAGAAGCTGCGTAAACGGCATCGCTGAGGATAGTATTGGCCCGCACTAAGAAAATTCACGCTATAGTGGGGAAAACCGGCCAACCGGTTCAATAACGACTACGCGTGAGCCGGGACCGCGGCCGACGGGTTGCGCGCGACGGCCGTTCGACCGACAACATCACCGGCAAGGCAGACTCTAGGAGCGCCAATCACGTGCTGACCCTGACGCGTAAGATCGGGCAGAAGATCCTCATCGGCAACGGCATCGAGATCGTGGTTCGCGAGATCCGCGGGCGGCAGGTGCGTTTGGGGATCACGGCGCCCGACGGCCTGCCGGTGTTTCGCGAGGAGCTCTACGAGGAGCTCGCCGCCTCGAACCTCCGTGCGATGACCACCCTAGACAGAGGCCGCGCCGATGCGTTGCCCGAGCCCCGCCTGTGAGCGACACCCTGTCCATCGCGGTGCCGCTGGGCCTGCCCGGGATCACGTCGCTCGCGGGCTTCGAGCTGCGAGCGCGGGCCCCCGGCTCTGCATTTGCGTGGCTGCGCTGCACGGAAGACGCGTCGATCGAGCTGCTGGCCATCGACGTCCTGCGCCTGCACGCCGACTACCCCGTCGACCAGGTGCGACGCGGCGTGGGGTTCTTGCATCTGCGCGAGGACGAGCCGCTGCTGGTGCTCGCGCTGTGCACCGTGCCGCCGCCCCCGGAGGCCGCCACGGTCAATCTACTGGCCCCGATCGCGCTCGGTCTGCGAAGCCTCCGCGCGGCACAGATCGTGCTGCACGACCCGCGCTGGAGCGATCGCATGCGCCTCGACGGCGATGACGCCAGCTAGGCCCGCTCGATCGGCTCGATGACCCACGTGCCGCGCTCGGCGTGAAGCCATAGCTGCACGTGCGCATCGAGCCACTCGACGACGTGGGGCGTGGCCTCGGCCCCGAGCAACACGCGGCGCGCCCCGGCTCCAGAGCGCGAGCGCGTCTCCACGACCACGCGCGCGCCCTCTTCGAGGCGCCGCAGCAGCCACGCCAGGCAGCGGCTCGGGTCCTCGAGGCGGACCAGGTAGCCGGCCCCGGTCGCGGCCATCTCTTCGAACGGGCGCGTGGTCACGACGTCCCAGTTGTCGAGGTCGACGACCTCGAAGCCGTCCTCGAGGTGCTGCAGCAAGCGCTCGCCGACCCCGATGCCCGCGAGGAACACCACCGTGCCCGCCTCGAGCCTGTCGATGTGCATGGCGAGCGTGTCGTCGCCCCGCATGGTCGGTCGGGTCGCGACCTGCCGCGGCATGCGGGGCTCGACGTGCTCGACCGCGGCGGCGGGCATCTCCGCGGACCCGGGGGGCCCGACCAGCGCGAAGTCGATGCTGTCGGGGTGCGGCGCGGCGGGGCCGCGCGCGGAGGCCGGGGCTCGGGCGGGCTCGGCCCCCCGCGGGTCGTTGCCGACTCCCGACAGCGTTTCGTCGACGAGCGCACCGCTGCCGGCGGCGGGAATCGGCTCGAGCACGGATCCGGCCACGGCGACATCCCAGCGGGTGGCGCGGGCATGGCTCTGGCGCAGCGCCGAGACCGGGGCTTGGGGAATCTCGGCGGCGTCGCTCTCGAACCGCTCGAACGGCGGCAGCTCGAGCGGCATCCCCATGGAATCGGAGGGGCTGTGGCGGCGAACCCGGCCCCGAATCACGATCCCGTCGGCGGCGCTCTCGGCGACGAGGCTCCATGCGTCGTGGCCTTCCACGAAGAAGGCGACGAGCCCGGCGACGGCGAGCTCGGCCTGCTGCTCGGGCTCGAGCAGCTGCGAGAGCGCGTCGGAGATCTCCGCCTCGCGGAGCGAATCCCCCAGCACGAGCGCGCCCTGCTCGCCGTGGAACGTGACCGGCTGCCCGGGCTCGATCACGATCTCGTCGACGGAATGACGCTCGGCTTCGTGTAAGACTAGGGGCAGCGAGAGCACGACGCGGGAACGATAGCAAAACCCCGTTGCGAGCGGCGACGCGCCACCCGCCCCCGCCACACGCACGTTCGCTTCGATCCTGTAGGGGTCCACCTCATCGTCGAATCCCCTACTCTCCTGGTGGCGGCTCCAACGCGCGTCCGATATGCCCATCGATCTCGTGATCGCAGTGTCGTTGCTCGCCCCCCTCTTCGACCTACCGCTGTGGGTCATCGAGCTGGCCTTCGCCGTCTACGCGCTCACCGTGACCACGGCGGTGGTGCTGGAGCGCCGTCGCCCCACCGCAACGCTGGCCCTCGTGCTCGCGCTGGTGTTCCTGCCGGTCGTCGGGCTGCTCGTGTACCTCGGCTTCAGCCAGCGCGTGCGACGACGACGACGCCGCCGCGCACGACGACCGATCAAGCCGGTCGATGGCACGCGGAACGTGGCCCACCTCGAGGGGCTGCCCGGCGATCTGTCGGGGCCCGAGCGCGGGCTCGTTCGCTTGGCGCAGAACATCTCGGCCGCGCCGCTGCGCCGCAGCGAGTCGGTGACCCTGCTGCCCACCGCCCACGCGGCCTTCGAGGCGTTTGCCGAGGCGATCGCCGCGGCCGAGCGCACGATCCACTGCGAGTTCTACATCTGGCGCGACGACGCGACCGGGCGCCGCGTGACGCAGCTGCTGAGCGAGCGCGCCGCGGCGGGCGTGAAGGTGCGCGTGCTCTACGACCACCTGGGCTGCCTCGGGCTGCCCCGCGCGCACTTCGACGGGTTGCTCGCGGCCGGCGGGCAGGTCGCGGTGTTCGGCCGCCTGCGCATTCCGGTGCGGCTCTCGTGGCTGCGGGTGGACTTTCGCAACCACCGCAAGCTGATGACGGTGGATGGAAAGCGGGGCTTCCTGGGCGGCCTCAACGTGGGCGACGAGTACCTGGGAACCGTGCGTGACGAGCGAGCGTGGCGTGACCTCGGGGTCGACGTGTGCGGCGACGCGGTCGTGGGGCTCGAGGCGATCTTCCTCGAGGACTGGCTGGCGAGTACCGGCGAGGTCATCGATCTGCAGGGTGAGCGCACGCGGATTCCCCGACGCTTCGATCCGCGGCGCCCGCTCCCCAAGGAGCACCCGTGGCAGCGCCGCCGGGCCAAGGCCGCGCGGGCGCGGGCCGACGCGGCCAACCCGTTCCTGCCCGCGCCGGGATCACCGGCGACCTCGAGCGGCCCGCTGCTGCAGGTGATCCCGAGCGGACCCGATCTGCCGCTGGTGTCGGCGATCGCGGCGCAGCTATCCGCCGCAATCGCGAGCGCCACCGGCCGGGTCTGGCTGGCCACGCCGTACTTCGTGCCCGACGAGCCGCTGCTGTTCAACCTGCGCATCGCGGCCCTGCGCGGCGCGGACCTGCGGATCCTCGTGCCGGCCTCGCGACACAACGACGTGCACTTGATCGCGTGGGCCGCCCGTAGCTACTACGACGACGTGCTCGCCGCGGGCGGCCGCATCTTCGAGTACCAGCCGGGCATGATGCACTCCAAGTACCTCATCGCCGACGACGTGTGTGCAATCGGCTCGGCGAACATGGATGTCCGTAGCTTCCACATCAACTACGAGGTGACCGGGATGTTCTACGACGCCAAGCTCACCGCCAGCCTGGCCGAGCTGTTCACCGAGGACCTCGGACACGCGGTCGAGGTCACGCAGGCCTCGCGCGCCAACCCCCCGGTGTGGACGCGGCTGGCCGAGAACGCCGCGCGCGTGCTGTCCCCGCTGCTATGAGGCGGCGGGCCCATCGCCCGCGCGCAGCAGCACGATGGCGCCCAGCGACGAGAGCAACATGAGGGCCCCGGCCGGCACCGCCAGCACGAGCGGCCCCGGATCGGTGGGACCGTGCCAGAGGCCGCCGCCCACGAACCCCAGCCCCACCGCGAGCGCACCCAAGAGCGCCGCCAGACGAATGCGCCGGGCCCACGCCGCGGGTGTGCGCAGCCGCTCCATCGCATAGGCGAGCGCGACGTTGAGGAGCCCGCCGAGCGCCCCGTGGGCGTGACCCAGCCGCCAGAGCTCGCGGCGCACGCCGTCATCGACGGCCCCCTGCGCGCGCAGGCCCAGCATCGCCTCGAGCCCGAGGCCCATCGCGAGGAACAAGAGCGTGGTGGCGAGCGCCAGGCGCAGGTGTCGATCGGCGGTCATGGTGGAGGTGCGCTCATTCTCCGATCCAGATCGCCTGGTCGTCGCGGCGCTCGTGCAGCGCCCGTCGCTGCTCGGGTCGCTGGGCGAGCGGCCCGGGCCCGAGGATCTCGCGGAGCCGGTCGATCATCAGCGCGCGCAGGCCGGGGTCCTCCATCGCACCGGAGACCTCCAGCGCCTGCATCACGTCGGGCTCGGCCCGCTCCGCGGCCAGCCGGCGAAGGCCGCGGAAGGCGAACCAGCGCACGGCCGGATAGTCGTCATCGAGCGCATCGACGAGCCAGGCCATGCGCTCCTCGGCGGCGACGGGAGCCTCGGGCTGCGCGAGCGCGTGAGCGGCCAAGGCTCGCTGGATCGGGTCACCGCCGTGGAGATCGAGCACGACCCGCGAGCCCGCGGGTCCGTGATCTTCGCCCGGCTCGAGCGGCGCACCGCCGACCGCCCAGGCCGCGAGCGCAGCGGCGGCCCAGTCCCGGCTGCGATCCACGTGGCACTGGGTGCAGGCATCGGGCTGATCGTCGCGCGCGCGAAGATCCTGCGGACGAGGTCGCGTGGGTCGGTGGCTGGCCATCCCCTCGAGCAGACCGTAGGTGGTGCGCGGCAGGTGACAGCCCTCGCAGCCCACCGCCTCGCCATGACGGCCATGACCTCCGGGCGCGTCGGCGTCGGAGAGCGAGGCCGGCCCGTGGCAGCGCCCGCACGCGCGGGCGGCCGTATAGTTGGGACGCAGCTGCATGACGGGCTCGGGACCATGCATCGTGTGGCAATCGCCGCAGTCGAGGCCCTCGCCGTCCTCGTGGCACGGGGAGAGCAGCAGCGCCTGATACTCGTAGGCGGACAGCCGCGGGGTGCCGTCCGGCCAGAAGCGGGCCTCGAACGGTCGCCCCGGCTGGCCCGCCAGCGTGGCCTCGCGCAGGATCGGGCGCGAGACCTCGGACAGCGGCTGCCCGGGCAGGAAGCCATCGCCGTGCTCGAGCACCGCGCCGAGATCGGCCGCGATGCGGTTGCCGTGACAGCGGCCGCACACGTCGGCGTGCAGCCCTGCGGACAGCCGCCCCGGGTGAGCGACGCTCTGGTCGCCGGCGGTGCCGAGGCCGGCCAAGAGCCTTCGCAGCGGCCACGCGTGGCGCTCGAGGTGGGCGGAGGCGGGGCCGTGGCACGCCTCGCACCCGATGCCGAGCTCGGCCACGCGGGTGTCGAAGCGACCGCTGGCGAGCTCGAGACCCGGAACGGGCTCGGTGTTGTGGCAAAAGATACAGTTGTCGTTCCAGCGCGCGAGGTGCCGCAGATAGTCGGCCTCTTCGCCCCACTCGCCCTCGGGGGTGAGGAACGCGCCATTGATGTGGATCCAGCGCTCGAGCTCGACGTGCCAGGCCACGGGCAGCCGCCACAGCTCGTTCGGCCCGCCGCCGCGATCGATGCGGGCCACGTATTGCTGGTAGCGATGACTGCCCACGGTGAGCTCGACATCGACATCGAGCACCACCGCGGCGGGGCCCTCGATCCGCTCGATCCGCACGTGGGGCTGGTCGTGGGCGCCGCGGGTCATGGTCGCGCGAAAGCCCAGGGCATCGAGGTGCTCGCCGGCAAACGGGGCGAGCACCGCGGCGCCCTCCGCCCGCTGGGTCATCGTGCGGTGATAGCTGCGTCGCCAGCTCTCGTGCTCGTCGGGGTGGCAGGTGGCACAGCGCGCCGAGCCGACCGCCGTGCTGCGCGTGCGATCCACCGCCGACCAGGCCGCGTCGTCGAGGATCGTGGTCAGCACCCCCACCGCGCTGCACGAGGCCCACAAGAGCGCCGGGCCGAACAGCCACGCGCTCGCCCGCCGGCCCTCCTCACTCGCCCCCGGGCTGGCCCCCACCGCGGTACGATAGCGCGATCGCGCGGGGCTACGGGCGGTGCGCCACGATCTCCACGACTTGGTCGTAGAGGGTGATCTTCGTGGGCTTGCCGTCGAGGCGCACCGGCGCCGAATTCGAGTTGCCCAGCTGCTTCTCTTGGTAGCGCGTGCCGTTCTGGCTGTTGAGGTCGGCCACCCACACGCGACCGCGGTGCAGGTAGACGCACGCGTGCAGGCGGCTCAGCCGCGGCGAGGTCAGCACGAGCTGGCAGGCCTCGTGACGGCCCATCACCACCGGTCCCTCGCGCATGTCGAAGCGCTGGGCCGGCCCTCGCGGCGGGCGCATCTCGAGGATGGGGCGCTCGATGGGCTCGTAGAGCGGCGTCTGGGTGGTGGGCAGCTCCCACAGTCCATCGGCGATGGCCGCGTCGCGGAAGGCCTCGGCCATCTCGACTCCGCCGCCGTAGCGATCGGCCGGTGCCTTGGCCATCGCCACGCGCATGAACGCATCGAGCCGCGGCACCGGCAGCAGCTCCTCGGCTGCACCAGGGTTGCCCCTACGAATGCGCAGCGCAGGCACGTTGGATTCCATGTGCTGGTGCAGCAGCTCGGGCAGCGTGCTTCCGTCGTAGGGCAGCTCTTGGCTGAGCAGCTCGAACCCGATCACGGCCAGCGCGTAGCGATCGGTGGCCGGACCGACGTTCTTGGTGTCCTTGAACTGCTCCGGGCTCATGTAGTGGGGCGTGCCAAACACCGATCCGGTGGCCGTGGCGACCTCGTGCGCGAGCCACTTGGCGATGCCCAGATCGATGATCACGGGGTCCCAGCCGGTCGCTACGCCGCGCAGGATGATGTTGTCGGGCTTGAGATCGCGATGGACGACGCCGAGGCCATGCAGCTCATCGAGGCTGCGACCCACGCCCTCGAGCAGGCGATGCACGCCCCATGTATCGCCCGGGCGCACGATCACTCCGCCGGGCGCCATGCCATCGACGAACTCCATCGCCATCCAGGTGCGGCCGAACTCGTCGGAGCCGTAGTCCTCGACCTTGATCACACCATCGAACGCGCGGCCCGCCATGCGACTGGCCTCGCGTTCGAAGCGCTTGGCCGCTTCGCTGCCCTCGTGCACCTCGGCCCGCAGCCACTTCACCACGACGAGCCGCCGTCGATGCACGTCCACACAAAGATGGACGTCACCGACTGCGCCTTCTCCGAGAGGACGGATCCGCCGATGGGGGCAGGCCTTCACCGCGTGGCAGAGCTTACCAAGGAAGCGACCGAGGCGCGCATTCGACCTGGGGATGCGAACACGCGGTCGGACCTGAGCACTGGTTCAGCAATTGGGCCGAGCGCGGGCTACTTGCCCCCGGCGGGGGGCAGCGCGATCTCCACCCGAGTATTGGGCTCGCTGATGAACATGGCCTTCTGCTCGGAGTCGCCCACGGTCATCGTGAAGACCACCAGACCGGGCTTGGGCATCTCGACCTCGCCCGAGGCCCCGGGCTTGAGCGTGTGCTTCTTGCGGAAGAAGCGGTGGCCCTCGGCCAGGACCTCGAGCTCGGCGGTCCCGGTGTTCTTGAGCACGAGGACGGCCTTGGCCTCCTCCACGTGGCTGACCGGGTACGGATAGAAGGCCTTGATCTTGGCCTCGGTGGCCTCGAGCCGGGCGAGCCGACCGGGATCTCGGAACGGGAACAGCTTGTCCTGACCCTCGTGGGCGGTGCGGGCGTACGCGAGATCGGCCAGCGCCTCGCCCGCCCGCACGATCTTGTTCTTGGGGTACTGCACCATGCCCTGCGAGCGAAGGTCGCGGGCTTCCTTCTTGAGCATGTCCACGTCGGCGGCGGTGGCCATCAGCACCTGGGCCGAAGCGATGCGGATCTCCGGCGTGTTGGGGTCGGCGCGCTCGCCATAGCCGAGCAGCTCGGTCGCGGCGCCCACCTTGCCGGCCGCGATCGCCTTGTCGACCTCGAGTGCGTACAGGATCGAGTCGACGATGCGGTAGCCGGGGGTCTTGCGCGAGAGCTTGCCGAGCTCGGCGCGCCCGCCGGGGATGTCGCCCTGCGTGGCGAAGATCAGCGCCTTCTGCATGGTCACCGTGGGCTCGCCGGGGACGAGCTTGAGCGCCTCTTCGATGTCGGCCGAGGCTCCGGCCGCATCATCGGCGGCCAGGCGCTGGTTGGCGCGGGCCCCGAACAACAGCGCAACGCGGACCAGCAGCTCGGCCTGCTGCTCCTCGGTGAGGTTGAGCCGCCCCTCGCCCGCCGCGACGGCGAACGCCTGCATGCGCGAGAGCGCCTCATCGGCCTTGCCCGCGGCCGTGAGCTGCATCGACACCTCGATCGCGAGGCCCAGCTGCTCGGTCGAGCCCACCCCCTTGGGCGCCACGTCGAGCACCTCGTCGGCGAGCATCGCCTGGTCGGTCTTGAGCGCGATGTCGACGAGCGCGCGACGCAGCTCGAGGAAGCGACGGCGCCCCTCGAGATCGTTCTGGTCGATCATCGACGCGGCCTGCTTGAGCGAGGCCATCGCCTCGGGGGCCTTCTCTTGGGCGACACGGGTGCGCGTGAGGCTGAGCGCGACGGTGGCGTCGGGCAGTAGATCCATCGCGGCCGCATAGGCGGCCTCGGCCGACGGCCAGTCGTTGGCCTCGGAGCGCTGGTCACCGCTCTCGATCAGCATCACCGCCAGCAAGCGCTTGCAGCCGGGGCACTTGCCCGAGGTCGCGCCCTCGTTGGCCAGCGCGAACGCCTCCTCGTAGCGGTACAGGATCATGAGCAGGCGGATGAGCCCGGTGCGCGCCTCGGCGCTCTGAGGCTGCAGCGCGAGCGCGGCCCGGTACTGCTCCTCGGCCTGCTTGGGGCTGTCCTTCTTGTTGGCCGTGGCGAGCAGCATGTAGATTTCGTACAGCTCCTCCTTGGCGTCCTCGGACTCGCTGTTGGCCTTGTCGATCGCCTCCCGGTAGTGCGGCTCGGCGAGCGAGAAATCGCCCGTGCCGTCGGCCCACGCGGTGCGCCCCTTGTCGAGCGGCGAAGAGCAGCCCAGCAGGAACAAGAAGCTAGAGAGCGCTCCTACCCCAAAGGTCCGCAGCGTTCCGCGGCCTCGCGCCCTAGTGGTCAGGTTGACTCGTGTCGTGCTTGAAACTCGCTGCCGTTCCATATGTACAGCTCTCGTCGGATCTGGTCGCCGGTCGCCTCGTAGATCGAGAAGCATGCCTGGCGGCCTGGTTTGACGGACACGCTCGTGCCCGAAGAAGCCCCGTGGACGGGGATTGGCCCCGTCGGCCCGGGCAGCATCGTCTCGATGGTGACGTGCTCGTGCCCGTGGAGGATGAGGTCGGCACCGTGCTCGGCGACGACGCTGGCGAACGCCGAGCGGTCGAGGAGGTCGTGCCGGGCTCCCGACACGCCATCGACCACCGGGTGATGGATGAGGATGATGCGGCTGCGGCCCTCTTGCCCGGTGGCCTGCAGGATCTTGCCCAGCCGCGCGAGCTGGTCGGTGCCGACCTGCCCTACGGCATAGAGCGGAAGGCTGGCGATGGCCGTGGAGACCCCGATGAGCGCGACGTTGCCGTGGCGCTGCACGAAGGGATAGGCGGCGCGCCCGATCCGCTCCCCCTCCATGAACTCCGACAAGAACGACTCGAAGCGCCCGGTGCGGACGCTGCCGCGGGTGTACGTGTCGTGGTTGCCGGGGATCACGGTGGTCGGCACCGGCGCCTCGCGCAGCGTTCGCTGAACGAGCTCGAACTCGGGCTCGAGCGCGAGGTTGGTGAGGTCGCCCGTCACCACCAAGCGATCGATCGCGAGTTCCGGCGCCATCGCCATCATGCGGTCGAACAGCTTGCCGTCGTGCGAGCGCCCGCGCTTCAGCGCCAAATTCACACGACCCGTGAGGCGCTTGTTCAGGTAGCGCCGCAGCGACACCCCGGAGAGATCCAGCAGGTGGATATCCGAGGTATGCATGAAACGAAGCGACATCGGGGGTGGGACGGGCGTTTGTAGCAGGACCCGGGCCCGCGTACAGCCTTTACGGCGGGAACGAC
Source organism: Nannocystaceae bacterium (assembly GCA_041600735.1). Lineage (GTDB taxonomy): Bacteria > Myxococcota_A > Polyangia > Nannocystales > Nannocystaceae > Paraliomyxa. The sequence goes on along the minus strand of JBFIJN010000006.1, from coordinate 29,153 downwards.
GGATGTCCTTCAATCTGCGGAGAATGCGCAGCGTGAGCGACCCGGGAACTGGCACCGGGACTGGAGCCCTCGGGGATTCCCCGGTAAGGCGGCTTGCCGGTTCGAGGACATCGCTAGCGTAGACCACCGAGACCCCGTCGTCTCGTTTCCGTGGTCTCGTTGCCGTGGTCTCGTTCGCCGCGCTTTCATTGGCGGCGGCGGGCGCCACCCCTGCTAGAGTCCGCGGCCATGGCGAGCTTGCTCGAGACCGGTCGCACCCATACCTGCCAGGCGCTTCGCCGGGAGCACGTGGGGGCTCAAGTGGTGCTGTTTGGCTGGGTTCACCGGCGTCGCGACCATGGGGGTCGCATCTTCGTGGATCTACGCGATCGCGAGGGGATCACGCAGGTGTCGTTCGGCCCCGACATCGAGGCCACGGCGCACGCGGCCGCCGACGGGCTGCGCAGCGAGTTCTGCATCGCGGTGGCGGGGACGGTGGTCGACCGCGGCGAGAACGAGAACGCCCACATGCCGACCGGTGCGGTCGAGGTCGAGGTGAGCGCGCTCGAGATCTTTTCCTCGTCCGAGACCCCGCCGTTCTCGATCGCCGACGATGATCGACTCGACACCAGCGAGAACGTGCGCCTGCGCTATCGCTACCTCGATCTGCGCCGCCCCTCGTTCCAGCGCAACTTCGCCACGCGCGCCAAGATCTCGTACATCACGCGCCGCACGCTGGTGGAGGACGGCTTCTACGAGCTCGAGACCCCGTGCATGGTGAAGTACACGCCCGGTGGGGCGCGCAACTTCTTGGTGCCCAGCCGCCTGCACCCGGGGTTCTTCTATGCGCTGGCCGAGTCGCCCCAGATCTACAAGCAGCTGTTCATGGTCGCGGGGTTCGACAAGTACTTCCAGATCACCCGCTGCTTTCGCGACGAAGACCTTCGCAACGACCGCCAGCCCGAGTTCACCCAGATCGACATGGAGCTGTCGTTCGCCACGCCCGAGCGGGTGTTCGCCCCGATCGAGGCGCTGATGCGCAACCTGTTCGACGAGGTCATGGGCATCGAGCTACCGAGCCCGTTCCTGCGCCTCACCTGGGACGAGGCGATGGCGCGCTTTGGCTCGGACAAGCCAGACATGCGCTTTGGGCTCGAGCTGCACGATGCCACCGAGGCCAGCCGCGACTGCGGCTTCAAGGTGTTCGAGGCGGCCGAGTGCGTGAAGGGCCTGTGCATCCCCGCCGACAAGGCGGCCACGCTCGGCCGCAACCAGCTCGACAAGCTGACCGACTTCGTCAAGAAGCGCGAGAACGGCGGGGCCAAGGGCCTCGCGTGGGTGCGCGTGAAGGAGGACGGCAGCTGGGAGGCACCGTTCGCCAAGAACGTGGGGCCCGCCGCGCAGGCGGCCATCACGGCGGCGATGGGCGGCGAGCCCGGATCGCTGATGCTGTTCGTGGCCGACGCCTGGTCCACCGTGCACACCGTGCTGAGCACGCTGCGGCTGCACCTGCGCGATCGCCTGGAGCTGCTCGCGGGCCAGGAGACCCAGTGGAAGTTCCTGTGGGTCACCGACTTCCCGCTGTTCGAGCGCAGCGAGAAGGGCACGTGGGTCTCGTCGCATCACCCGTTCACCTCGCCGCGGCCCGAGCACCTCGAGCTGCTGGTCTCCGACCCCGGCCGCGTGCGCGCGCAGGCGTACGACCTCGTGCTCAACGGCAACGAGATCGGCGGCGGCTCGATCCGAATCCACCGCCCCGATGTGCAGGCCAAGGTGTTCGAGAGCCTGGGGCTGTCCGAGGCCGATGCGCAGGCCAAGTTCGGTTTCTTGCTCGAGGCGTTCCGCTACGGCCCGCCGCCGCACGGAGGGATCGCGCTGGGGCTCGATCGCATCGCGATGCTGCTGTGCGGGGCGTCGAGCCTGCGCGACGTGATCGCGTTCCCCAAGACCCAGCGCGGGCAGGACCTGATGACCGGCTGCCCCACCCCGGCCGACGACCCGCAGCTCGAGGAGCTCTACATCCGCCATCGGCCGCTGCCCGGCAGCGACGGCGAGAGCAGCGGGAGCTGACCCCATCGCATGGAGCCTCGCCCCCGCACGAACCTCCAGCGAACCGCCGCCGCCCTGCTCTCCACCGTGGGGATGGTGCTGTGCTGCCCCGACTACGATGTGTGGTGGCTGGGGATGGTGGCCTGGGTGCCCTACTTCTGGGCCATCGAGGGCTGTACCCCGCGACAGGCGATGAAGTTCGGCTGGCTCACCGGCACGCTGACGGTGCTGTGGGGGTTCTTCTGGCTGAGCAACCTGCTCACCAAGTTCGCCCACCTGCCGTGGATCGTCGCGTTTCCCGTCACGGTGCTGTTCTCGGCCTGGCACGGGCTCATCTGGGGCCTGGCCGCCTACGTGATCGCGTGGCTGCGCGGGCGCGGGGCCTCGCTGTTGGTGGTCGCGCCCATGGGCTGGGTGGTCGCCGAGGCGTTCCTGCCCAACTTGTTCCCGATCTACATGGCGCTCGGGTGGTGCTGGCAGCCGCTGTGGATCCAGACCGCGGAGATCGGCGGCGTGACCATGGTGAGCGCCACGATGGTCGCGCTCAACGCTGCGCTCTACCGCGTGCTGGTGGGGTGGCACGAGCAGCACCGACTCGATCGCCGCGCGCTCGTCGTGCTGATCGTGTGGGTGGTGGGGCTGCCGATCTACGGCGCGATCCGCATCGCGCAGGTGAAGGTCCAGATGGAGGCCGCGCCCAAGCTGAAGATCGCCGCGGTCCAGGGCAACTTCAGCATCACCGAGATGCGCCGTCGCGATCGCAAGCAGCCGATCTTGCAGCGCGAGCAGCAGCTCACGGGCGAGTACCAGGCGCAGGGGGCCGAGCTCGCGGTGTGGGGCGAGACCGCCTATCCCTACGGCAACGTGTTCTGGCGCGACAGCACCCACGACCTGCCCGACGGGCACCCGCGCAAGGTGCAGAGCGGGTTCTCGATCCCCGTCGTGTTCGGCACGGTCACCCGCGACCGCACCGGCAAGGACAAGTATCCGTACAACACCGTGATCATGCTCGATGGCCAGGGCCAGATCGCGGGCATGTACGACAAGGTCTATCGCCTGGCGTTTGGCGAGTACGCCCCGCTGGTGGACCCCGACTGGTACCTGTCGCAGGTCCCCAATGCCGCCCACATCGCCCAGGGCAAGGGGCCCGGCGTGCTCTCGGTGAAGACGCCCACCGGCACCTGGAGGCTGGGGCCGTTCATTTGTTACGAGGACATCCTGCCCCGCTTCGTGCGCGAGGCCGCCAACCAGAACGTGCACGTGCTGGTGAACAGCACCAATGATGCGTGGTTCGGCAAGACGCACGAGCCCTCGCAGCACCTCGGGCTGGCGGTGTTCAGGACGGTGGAGCACCGCAAGGGGATGGTGCGGGCCGTCAACACCGGCGTGAGCACGTACATCGATCCCACCGGAGAGGCGATCGCGAAGACCCGCGTGACCGACCCGGACATCGACGGTCCGCAGGGCGCCGAGGGCGTGCTCGCCGAGGTCCCGATGATGGACCCGGAGTCGCGGACGATCTACGGGATGACCGGCGAGCTGTTCAATGGGCTGATGGCGCTCGGGATCCTGGTGATCGGCTGGCGAACACGCAAGCAGGGCACCGTGGCGCAGGCCGAAGCCGCGCCGCAGGCCGAAGCTGCGCCGCAGGCCGACGCTGCGCCAGCACCCGAAGCCAGCACGAAGGCCGAGACCGACGACGCCGACGCTGAAGCCGACGCCGAAGCCGAAGCCGACGCCGAAGCCGACGCCAAAGCCGACCCCGACGCGTGATCGCAGTGAGCGCCGGGTGATCGCGCTACGCTCGCGGCCATCATGACTCTGCGATCGTCTCCCCTGCTGTGCCTGTGCTCGCTGCTCCTCGCGTGCGACAAGCCGCAGCCCACCCCCGACACGCCGACGAACGAGACCGCCCCCGCGGCAGCCAAGAGCGAGACCAAGCCCGCTGCGCACGGTGCGGGTGAGGCCAAGGCCGCGCTCGCGAGCGCGGTGATCGGCCAGCCCGCGCCCGAGTTCACGCTCACGGATCTCGACGGCACCGCCCACACGCTCTCGCAGTACCGGGGCAAGACGGTGGTGCTCGAGTGGTTCAATCCTCAGTGTCCGTTCGTCATGCATGCCCACGGTGAGGGGCCGCAGCGCGACATGGCGGCGAAGGAGACCGCCCAGGGCGTGGTGTGGCTGTCGATCAACTCGGGCGGGCCCGGGCGCCAGGGCCACGGCGTCGAGGCCAACCGCGCGGGCGTGAAGGCGTTCGCGATCGCCAACCCGGTGCTGCTCGACGAGGACGGCGCGGTCGGGCATGCCTACGGAGCCGAGAAGACCCCGCACATGTTCGTGGTGAGCCCCGAAGGCACGCTCGTATACCGCGGTGGGCTCGACAACGCGCCGATGGGCGTGCCCAACGAGGGCGAGCGCATCGACTACGTGGGCGCGGCGCTGGCCGATCTACGCGCCGGGAATGCGGTCGCGACCGCCGAGACCGCCGCCTATGGCTGCACGGTGAAGTACGCCAAGAGCTGAGTATTCGAACCACGAAGTACGCACATGAGAAGCTGACTTCCCATGTGCGTACTTTGCTCGCGCCCACCGCCGCTACGCGCGGGGCGCCGGCTTGATCACACCGAACACGGCCCCGGCCGGATCGGCGACCACGGCCATGCGACCGATGCCCTGCATGTCCGCCGCGGGGCTGAGGATCTTGCCGCCGTGGCTCCTCACGCGGGCGACGGCGCCGTCGGCATCGTCGACGGAGAACCAGGTCAGCCACATCGACGGGACCCCGGGCATCAGCGCTGCCATCGCGCCGCCGCGGTCATGACCGCCGCTCGCGAGCAGGTGATACTTGCCCTTGGGAATCGGCATCTCCCGCACCTCGAACCCAAACGTGGCCTTCAGCCAGGCGAGGTCCCGAGCGAGGTCCTTGCTGTGAAGCTCGGTCCAGTGGACGCCCCCGATGCCCCCGGGGTGGTGCTTTGCCGTGGCCTCGTCGGCCTCGTGGAACAGGTTGATCGCCGCCCCGCTCGGCGCCTGCACCTGGCTGAAGCGGCCGGGTGGGATGTCGGTGGGGGCCATGATCTCCTTGCCGCCGTTGGCCACGGCGGCCTTGGTCGAGGCCCGGACGTCGTCGACGCGCAGGTAGTTGGACCAGTGCGTCGGGACGCCCTTCATTGGAGGACGACCGTAGTGGGCCAGCGGAACCCCGCCCGCCGCGAACATCGTCGCCTTCTCGCCACCCATGTCCATCGTCTCGGTCTTCCACCCGAGAACTTCTGGATAGAACGCGGCGGCACCCTCGGGGTCCGAGGTATTGAGGCCGTGCCAGCAGAATCGATTGGTTTCGTACGCCACTTGAGTGCTCCTTTTCCAGGCCGGACCGAGGTCGCGGCGGCGAAGCGGAGGTATCAAGCAACCTCGACGAGCGTCAAATCGAGACACTACATCGTACAATCAATGTTCCACTGTGGCGCGACTCCTGTAGAGCGACTCTAGCATCGAATTGGCGCGACCCGAGACAGGTCGGCTCGCGCCCAACGCCCACGCAAATTACGGAGTCGGCCACGAGCCGATGGCGCCAAAGCTGCAGTCCCTGCCACCGGGACCGGTCTCGCCCATCTGACCGCCGAGGAAGGCCCGCCGAGACGCACGTTCTTCGCGAGCAGGGGCTCGAGCTCGTGCAGATCTGCGACCACGTAGCCGCTCACGTCGAAGTCGATGTCCGGTCGATGGCTGCACCTCCTCGCGCACTCACTCGCGAGAGCTCGCGAGCGGCCTCGTAGCACTCGCAATATGCCACCCACATGCACGAGCACCGGTAACCCATGCTGTGCACAGATCTCATGGAATGGTCGCATGATCGGATCCTGACAGTCGAGGAGATCCGTGGCGCCGGAGTCCCGGGCCCGAGACCTCGGACTTGCGGTCATGAGCGGCTCCCATCGACGCGCCATTACCGCGAAGACGAGGAGTGGCCCTTTCCACAGCGGACCCTCGAGCCGCGGAAGAGGCGCAACAGACCCATCCCGCCCGCGGGGCCGCGAAGTGTGGAGGTCACGAGTCTCGAGGTGTCTGACCCATCACCGCGTGATAGGAGAGGAGGGGCTTGAGCGACGACGACCCGCTACGCCGCGAGCTCTCGCTGCTCGACGCGACCGCCGTGGTGATCGGGGCGATCGTCGGCGTGGGCATCTTCTTCACCCCGAGTCGCGTCGCAGAGCTCGCCGGCACGGCCGACCTCGCGCTGTGGACCTGGGCGATCGGAGGCGTGATCGCGCTGCTCGGCGCGCTGACGTTCGCGGAGCTCGGAGCGATGGTCCCGCGCGCCGGAGGCCAGTACGAGCTGCTGCGCGATGCCTACGGCCCGGGCGCGGGCTTCGTGTACGTGGTCTGCAACGCCACCGCCACGCAGGCGGGAGCGATCGGGGTGATCGCGCTGGTCTGTGTGGACAACCTCGCGGTCGCGCTGAACGGGGCGGTGCTCGGCCCGGGGCCCACGCTCGCGAGCGCCATCGCGCTCACCGTCGGTATCGCGCTCGCCAACGCGGCGGGCGTGCGCTGGGGCGCGAGGATCGGCAACTTGACCGTCATCGCCAAGCTCGGGACGTTGGTGGCGGTAGGGGTGGTCGCGCTGCTCGCCGGGCCGGTCGCTCCGATCGCCCTCGAGGCCGCGAGCGCGGCCGGCCCGCGCCTGCACCCGGTGGCTGCGATCGCGGCCGCGCTGGTCCCCACGCTGTTCACGTTTGGCGGCTGGCAGCAGGTGCTGTGGATCGGCGGCGAGGTGAAGCGACCCGAGCGCTACCTGCCGATCTCGATCCTCGCGGGGGTCGGCATCGTGGTCGCGGTGTACATGCTCGCCAACTGGGCGTACCTCTCGCTGCTCGGCCAGGCGGGCGTGGCCGCGAGCGAGACCGTGGCCGCCGATGCGGTGGCCGCCGCGATCGGCCTCCCGGGGCGCCGCCTGATCGGGGTGGCGGTCGCCGTCTCGGCGCTGGGGATCCTCAACGCACAGCTGCTGACGGGACCGCGCTTGCTCTACGCGCTCGCGCTCGACGGTCGGCTGTGGCCGGTGCTCGGGCGCGTGCATGCGCAGCGGGGCACTCCGGTGCCGGCGATCATGGTGCTCGCCGCAATGGCCATCGCACTGCTGGTGGCCGCGGGCAAGGATGGTGTCGATCGCTTGCTGACGGGGGTCGTCCTGGTCGACGCAGTGTTCTTCGCGCTCACGGGCCTGGCCTCGCTGGTGCTCGCGCGTCGCCAGCCCCGCGCGCTGCGTCCGGTGCGAATGCCCGGGTTCCCGCTGGTCCCGGCGCTGTTTGGCCTGGCGGAGCTCGGCGTGGTGGTAGGCGCATGGCTCGATCCCGAGGTCCGCGACGCGGCGGCGATCGGGGCGGCGTGGATCGCCGGCGTGCTGGTGCTGTACGTGGTTCGATTTGGCCGCAAGCGCTCGCGACCGTAGCCGCACGAGCCGCGGTCCATGGTCCATGATCGCGCGCTGTCCTACGGCGGTGGCGCGCCCAGGCTGTATGCGCAGGTCATCATCGAGAACAAGGGCCCCCGCGACGCCGCCGCTTCGAGCTCCGCGGTCACGTACGAGCGCAACGGCAACATGCTCACGTGGCACGATGACACGCTCGAGATCCCGGCCGGGCTCGCGAAGATCTATCCGACGGTGGAGATCAACACCTGCTCGTTCACCACCACCGCGACGGTCGTACTGAGAGCCGCTTGGTCGGCGGCGGCTTGGCTAGGGCATCCGCTCGCCGGTGGAGAGCGCGATGCACCACGACTCGAGGTTGAGCATCCCCGGCTCGTTGGCGTTGGGCGTCTCCTCCACGCGGATCGTCCACGTTCCCCCGGACTCCAGCCCCACGAACGAGGACAGCGAGTCATGGGGGAGCACTGCGCCGACGATGGCCGAGCCGTCCATCGAGCAGCTGTCGTTGGCCTCCACATCCGCGTCATCGTCGAAGATCGCGTCCACGTGACTGCCGAGGCACTCCCCCGCCAGCGGGTGATCGAGCAACATCAGCTCCACACCCTCGTGCTCGATCCAGATCTGTAGATCTCCGACGATGTGGTTGGTGACGCGGACGAGCACGTGGACATCGGTCAGCGCCCCGTCGAGGGGTAGGTCCTGCGAGTCGGTGGCAATCCCCTCGTCCCCCTCCGCGTGGGGCAGCGCGCAGTAGCTCGGGCCGGGGGGCGGGATCGAGTCGCCGGTCCCCTCCCCGCTCGAGCCTTCCTCCGTCTCGCCCGACGGCGGGCATTCGTCGTGGTTGCAGCCCGACGAGCCCTCATCGAGGCCCGTGGTGCGCTCACCCGTGGAAGAGGAAGACTCGCCGGTATCACTTCCCTCGGTGCTGGGATCGAGCGGGACCTCGATGATGACGCCACATCCGGATCCGGCGAGCATTGCAGCCAGACCGAGGACGATCGGGCTCATCGTGGGGATGGAGAAGCGGGGGGATTTCGTGGGAACGAGAGGACGGAATCGGGACATCACGGTGAACTCCTGTTCGGATCCGCCGCCGTGACCCAACGGGTCACGTCGATGGAATCAATCTCGAGATCGAGCGCAGCGGCGTCGACGAAGGCTTGACTCGTGCCCGTCGGGTGAACCCCTGCTTGCTGGGATTCCAACGACAGCTCCGCGGAGCCGGTTACACTTTGATCCGCACTCATCGATTGCGCCAACCTTCACGACTACCGACGTGCGGGCGAGTCATGGATCGACATCGGACGTGCACGGTACGTGGTTCCGTGTGTCGATCATTTCTGATCCGCCGAAGTGCTCCTCGTCGAGAAGCCGGCTCACCGGCATGCTCCAGGGGAACGGGCGTATTGTCAGCAGACTACATGAGGGTCGGACGGTTACGTCATCCCACCCCGCGCGATGGAGGGCCAGGCGGGACTCGAACCCGCATACTCCCATTTAACAGACGGGCGCTGGAACCAGTTCAGCTACTGACCCATGGTTCGCGATTCCCCGAGCTTCGCCGCGAGAACCTACGAGTCATGCACTCGTCGTGCTCCCGCTGCGAGTCGGGGAATCGTGGCGATCCGAGAGGGGGTCGAACCCTCGACCTGCGGGTTAAGAATCCGCTGCTCTACCCACTGAGCTATCGGACCGAAGAGAGCCCGGCGCGCGAACGTGCGCACGGGCATCGCGTGATGCTGGGTGCCTCGGGACGGAGTCGAACCGCCGACGCCCACGGCTTCAACGTGGCGCTCTACCTACTGAGCTACCGAGGCGGATGCTTCGGTTCGTGCCCGGTCATGCCCACGCTCGCGCGATTCGGCACGCCGGGCCACACGAAGCGCTCGCGGCCAGCCGCGGTGGAGCTCGAGCCCGCGATCACTCGTGACAGTGTCGCGCGCAGGTCGTGTGAATGTAGCGGGAGAGACATGGCATCCGATGACTTTGCCCGGTAGGGCACGAGGTACTCACTCACCGCACTACGCAGGCCGATGCCTGCGAGACCGCGGACTCGCGAGGATTCGCCGTGTAGAGCACCCTCGGTGCCCGCCTGAGATGATCCGCCTTACACCGAGAAACGCTCAACACGAGCCGAAATTGCGGCAATTCATGGCCGCAAACGACCCCATGGCGACCTTCTTGTGGGTCGTCGCGGAGGTCTTGGTCGTGGTGCGCTTCATGGCGTAGTTCCGATGACCTGCCAGCCGAGGAGCGGGCGGGTCTCGTCGGTGTAGTCGATGAGTGTGCGAGCGTCAAGCGGAGAGCTCGAGAAAAGTGTGCGGTCGGCCGTCGGAAGAATCGACGATCGCGATCGGCAGCGAGCTCCACTTGGGGGTATGCATGCCCGGCATGGAAGCGCTCTCGCAGTCGCTGGCCGCGGCCCTCGGGCCTTGGTTCCTCCGCGAGCAGCGGGACATGCCCTGGCGTCGCACTCGCGATCCCTATGCCATCTGGATCGCGGAGATCATGCTCCAGCAGACCCGCGTGGACACGGTCGAGCGCTTCTACGCGGCCTTCCTCGCGCGCTTCCCCAGCGTGACCGCCCTCGCCGCGGCCGACGAGCAAGCGGTGCTGCAGGCGTGGAGTGGCCTCGGCTACTACCGCCGCGCGCGACTGCTGCACCGCGGAGCGCAGCACGTGGTCGCGGAGCACGGCGGACACGTGCCCGCCGACGCCGAGGGGCTGCGCTCGATCCCCGGCGTGGGCGAGTACACCGCGGGCGCGATCGCTTCGATCGCGTTCGATCGACCGGTGCCGCTGGTCGACGGCAACGTGGCGCGGGTGCTCTCGCGCATCGAGCGGATCGAGGACCCGCGCGAGCAATCGGCCACGGCCCGCCGACACTGGCGACGCGTGGGTGAGATCCTCCAGCACGGCGCCCCCCGCGTGCTCGCGCAGGCGCTGATGGAGCTCGGCGCCACCGTGTGCACGCCTCGCTCGCCGAGCTGTCCGCAGTGCCCGGTGCGCAGCGTGTGCGGTGCGTTCGCGGCGGGGCAGCAGCTCGAGATTCCCGCGCCGCGCAAGAAGGTGGCGCAGCCGGCCTCGCGCTGGCTTGCGCTCGCGGTCACGTTCCGCGGGCGCCTGCTGCTCGTGCGCCGCCCGCCCGAGGGCCTGCTCGCCGATCTGTGGTGCTTGCCGCTCGTCCCCGCCGAGGGCAACGCCGCGGCGCTCGATCGCACGGCGGTCGAGCGCGCGTTCGCGACCCCGATCCGCTGGGCCGAGCGCCCGCTCCCCGAGGTGCGCCACGTGTTCACCCACCGCATCTGGGACCTGCATCCGCTGCAGGGCAAGGCCCGTCGCACGCCGCAGTGGCCCGAGGCGCCCGCCGATCGACAGTGCATGCTCGCGCCTGGCGAAGCACCCCCGGGGGGCCTGCCCCGCGTGACCGAGAAGCTGCTCGAGCGCCTCGGCTGGCGGGCTCCGGGGGCGCGCGTCGCCAAGCCCTGATCCCCAAGACAGCCCGCGATCGCTCACCACGGCCCGCGCTGGGGGTCCGCGCGATCAACGGGACCTACCGCTGACGGGTGCGCATCATGGGCGAGCGCCGCCCGCGACGCCGCTGTTATCCTGTGCGCATGCGTAGGTCCTTGGTCTTTGGCTTGCCGCTGCTCATGATCCTGCCGCTGGTGCCGAGCGAGGCGCAGGCCTACTCCACGCGGGTCCACATCATGATCGCCAACCGCATCCGCGAGGCGCTCATCGAGGCCAACGACGGCACGATCCCGCTGCGCATGAGCGACCACGCGGTGGTGCTCACCACCGCCGACTTCGAGGCGCTGCGCGACTACCCGCTCGAGTTTCGCGCGGGCGCGGTGGGGCCCGACAACATGGTGTTCCCGGGCATGACCGACCCGTCGCATGCGCTGGGCCAGCGCCCCTACGAGCAGTGCGAGCTGCTGTACTCGGCGGCGCTCACCGGCCGCGAGCGGGCCTATGCGCTGGGCTGCTTCCTGCACGGAGCCACCGACGCGGTCGCGCATCACTACGTCAACTACATGACCGGTGAGACGTTCACGCTCAACCCGCTGTCGGCGAGCCGTGGATCGGCGCTCGACAACGTGGTGCGTCACATCCTGGCCGAGTCGGCGATCCAAGACGCCGCCTACGCCGGCGACCCCGATGGCTTCGGCACCGGCGATCTCCTGCACCTCATCCCCGCCGACTTCGTGCTGCGCGCCTATCTCGACCAGGACAGCCCGCTGTGGCAGCTGGTGGCCGAGCACGCGCTGGCCGAGTACGAGGCGACGCGCGCGACCATGCCGGGAGCCTCGCTGCCCACGGTGGTGGCAGCGATGGATGTCGCGCCCGCGGATCACCTGGTGCTCTCGCCGGTGTACCTCGGCGAGATCCAGCTGATCATCGATGACCAGCGCGCGGCGGTGCAGGCGTCGATCCTCGACATGCAGGACCACGGCTCCCCCAACGGCTCGCAGCTGCTGGTGACCGCGGGCCCCGACGGCGTGCTCGGTACTTCGGACGACGACACCGATTGCGCGTTCAGCTGCCCCGCCCTCTACGCGAGGTACTTCACCTACGTGGGCCTGTTGGCCCCGCGCTACAGCGCCGGCGGGATCGAGCTGCCTTCGGCGTTCGATGAGGTCGCCAATGAGCTGCGTCGCGAGCTCGACGAGTTCCAGCCCGCGTACCTGGAGACCGTGGCCAACATCTCGGCCAAGCTCAACGAGCCGCTGACCGCGGGCGGCAGCGGGATCGGCTACACGCGGGCAGAGATCGAGGGGCTGTTCACGCCGCTGACCGACTGGTCCGATCGGGTGGCCACGATCGACTACGACACGCTCTTGTATGCCGTGGTCCCCGACTGGATCCTCGAGCTCGACGCGGCGATGCAGGCCGCGGGCGTCGACGTGGATCTGGCGGGGATCGTGGAGGCCGTGTTCCAGCCGTTCATCGCCCCGATCCGCGAGGCGATCCACGACGCGTTCATCGGCCAAGCCGAGCAGTTCTTGGGTGACCTAGCCGATGCGTACGTGGCGGCCAAGGATGCCGTAGAGGCCGAGTACGCGGGCCGGCTGCAGGCCGAGGCGCCCGAGGGGCTCGACGGCACGATGCTCGATCACTTCTACGACAGCGGCCTCTATGCACACTCGTTCAACATCGCGGCGGCGGCGATGGCCAGCCATGCGGTGGTGCTGCCGGTGAGCGGGACCGCGGTGGGCCCCGCCTCGTTCGATGCCTCGTACACCCCCGCATGGATGCAGGCGGGGGCCTGCGAGCACCTCGCGGAGGTGATCTTCCCGCTGGGCATCGACGTGCGCGGCGCGATGTCGGTGCGGATCGACGGCACCGACTACCTGGCGAACCCGGCCACCGACAGCCCCGTGGAGTGTCACGATGGCGCGCTCGGTGCATTCGCGGGGATGCCAGCGGTGGCGAGCTGCACCATCACCGATCTCGAGTCGCTGCTGAACGATCCGGTGGGCTCGCTGAGCCGCGCCTACCCGCCGTCGTTGTCGGCGACGCCCGCCGAGTGTGACGGCCTGGTGGTCCCCGGGCTGCCGCCGCCGGCCGAGGGTGAGGACGAGTCGGGCGGCACGAGCGAGGGCACCGGGGGCACCGGGGGCTCGGGCGACGGCACGGGGCTGCCGGCCGACGGCGGCGATCCGGGCGGCGGCGCGGGCTGTGGCTGCCGCGGCGGCGGCCCAGGCTCGGGAGGTGCGCTTGGCCTGTGGGGCGTGCTCGCGTTGTTGGGCCTGCGCCGGCGACGAACCCTCGCCGCAGCGGCCGTGCTCGCCGGAACCACGATCGCGGGCTGCGGCGACGACGGCCGCCCCTCCGAGTCCGCCATCGCAACCGGCGAGGGCACCGGCGAGGGCGACAGCAGCGGGAGCGCGAGCACCAGCGACGGCCCCGCCACCACCGCGGCGAGCTCGAGCTCGGGCGACGGCTCCGATACCACGGCAGGCCCCCAAGTCGACCCGCTGCTCGAGGCGCTCGACGGCACCGTGTGGCACGGCGAGCACTCCCGCAGCGGCAAGACCCGCGCCTACGAGCTCGAGTTCGACAGCGGAGGGCTGCTCTGGTCCGAGATCCGCAATCCGTTCGGCCCCGCTCGCCGTCGCGAGATGCGGGTGATGATCCCGGCCGCGCCGGGCGCGGTGACCACCACCGTGATCAGCCCCCAGGGCTGGCCGATCCACCCCGAAAACGGGCGCGTGGACGACTGGACGCTCGAGCTGGTCGAAGGCAACCCGCGGGTGCTTCGCACCACCCGCGATGGCGTGACCGAAGAGTACGTCGAGGGTCCGTGGCCGGCCCCGCAAGGGGGTCTGACCGCGGTGGTGCGGGTGTTCGAGGCGGGCGGCATGATCGACGAGGCGTTCTGCGACTCGGGCAGCGGCGGGTTCGACTACCCGGCGATCTTCGGGTTCGCCAACGGCAACTCTACCGACATCGTGGAGACCGACATCGTGGCCGGCGCTCCTCTGCATACTTGGTCCGACCCGGGCGGTGGCAATAGTTTCTCGGTGATCGACGTGGAAGGTTTCGAACGGCTGGGCGGGACCGAGCTCTCCGACGGCTACAACTTCTTCGTGACGTACCTCGGCACGGTGGACCACCCGGGCGGCAACCTGACCATGCGCGAGGCGAACGACTCCGTCGAGGATGCGGTGTGGGTCTTCCTCGACGACGCGGTCGGCAGCACCAACGTGGGTGATCTATTCCTCGAGGTGCACGGGTTCGTGTGGGCCGATGCGACTCCCGACGAGCCCACCGTGCTGCTGCCGGGCGGTGATGTGCCGATCCAGGCGATCCTGGTGCGCTGCACGGAGCAGATCGTGGACGTCGACGTTCAGATCGCGCTGGGCGGCGGCGGCTTCCAGCTGCTCGGCGACGCCCCGACGACCCCCCGGATCGACGCCCAGCTGTTCCCCCCGGCGCTCTAGCGACTGCACCCGCCGCGTGGGCCTACCCCCGCGGGGGCACTCGCACGAGGCGCGGCGGCATCCCTCGTAGCGTCCGCGCCTCTTCCACCAGGGTCTGCGTCATGCGGCGCAGCAGCGCGGCGCTGATCACCGGCTTCACGCCGGGGCCGGCGACGTCGGCGGGGCGCTGGCGGCTGCGCCAGTAGGCCTTGGCCGAGCCGGCCACGTCGGCCGAGGCGGGCGGCAGCGGCCACCAATCCACGAAGCCGACCCCCAGGCGTTCGAACGCGGCGAGGGCTTGCTCGCGCAGCGGCTGCGCCGCGGTCCGCCCCTCGAGGGTCTCGACGGCGTCGGCGTAGCGCAGGAGCGCGTGCGGGCGCGAGCCGAGGTTGTCGACGGCCTCGAGCCGCGCGAGCGCGTCGCGGGCGTCGGCGTGCACGGTCTTGGCGTCGCCACCGGTCGCGGCCCGCACGTGGGCACGGCCCATCAGCGCGAGCGCGCGGGTGTACTCGTCGTCGTGGCCCGTGCGCAGGCCTTCTTCGTAGCTGCGCTCGGCCTCGTCGTAGCGCCCCTGCACGAACGCCACGTCGCCGAGGAACACGTACGCCCAGGTGCGCCCGAGCAGCTGTCGCTGGCGACGCGAGCGCTCGATCGCGTGCTCGAGCAGCAGGCGCGCGCGGGACAGCTGCCCCACGTGGAACTGGTGACGCCCTGCGAACATCATGGCCGCGGTGTGGTAGAGCCCGTCGATGCCGTGCTGCGCTGCGAAGTCGAGCGCCTCGGCGCTGCGCATCACGCCGGTGCTCCAGTCGTGGGTGTACTCGCCCGCGATGGCCTCGTAGCAGAGCGCGGCGACGCGCCGCACCGGGTCGCCGAGCTCGTCGGCCAGCTGGGCCGAGCGCATGATGTAGCTGCGCGCCTCGCCGAGCACCCCCGTGTAGCCGAGCGACAGACCCAGCATGCCGAGCGAGTGGCACAGCTCCACGTGCTCCACCTCGGCCGCGGCCAGCTCGCAGCCACGGGCGAGCGAGACCGCGGCCTCGCCGAAGCGACCGCCGTGGTAGAGCGCGCGGCCCACGAGGTTGGTGGGGAGCACGCGAAAGCGCCGCGTGAGCGGGTCGTCGCCGGCCCGCCCGAGGCAGCGGCGGCTCAGCTCGACCGCGGGGCCCATCTCGCCGCGCAGGTAGTGCAGGCGGGCGTAGGCGCTGTCGATGGCGAAGTCTTGGGTCTCGTCGTGGCCGTGGCGAGCGAGCGCGGCCGCGCCTTGATCGACCACGGTGAACGCCTCCTCTACCGCCCCGAGCGCACCCGCGAGCCGTGCATACTCGAAGATCGCCTCGCGGATCACGGCCACGCCCGCCTCACCCGGCGGCAGCGTGTCGGCGAGATCGATCACGCGGCGAAAGTGGCGGGCGGCGCCCACCATGTCGTGCAGCGCATCGGCCTGACGCGCGGCCTGCAGGTGAACCTGCGCGGCCTCGGCGAGGTTGCCGGCCAGCTCGAGGTGGTGGGCCCGCGGCCCGGGCGAGGCGTCGGTCCGCGCCATCCGCTGGGCGATCTTGGCGTGGATCTCCCGCGCCTGCACGACCGCCCACGTGGCGGCGAGCCGCTCCACGAGCGTGTCGTGGGCCAGCCAGCACAGGCGGCCATCGACGTGCAGGAGCCCGAGGGCGTGAGCATCGAGCACCGCCGATTGCACCTCCAAGCGCCCGAACAACCCGAGATCGAGCAGGTCGTCGACCTCGAACCTGCGCCCCAGCAGCGCGCCCGCAGCAAGCACTCGCCGCGCGCTGCGATCGAGCCGCTCGAGCCGGCGCTCGAGCACCTCGGCCACCGTGGCCGGCGGTACGTAGGCGCGCAGCCGGGCTTCGTCGAGCTCCACGTGCCCGCCGGGCCGCCGCCGCACGCAGCCCTGCAGCTGGAGGTCGGCGGCCACCTGCACGGTGGCCATGGGGATCCCAGCGGCGAGCACCGGCACGTGCTGCTGCAAGCGCTGGATCACGGCGATGTCATCGGTGGCCAGCAGCGCGCGCAGGAGCGCGTCGTTGTCGGCCGGGCGCAGGCTCGACAGCTCGATCGCGGCTTGATCGTGGGCCCACGCGGGTCGCTCGCGCGCGCTGAGCAGCAGCAGCACGCCCGGACGCGTGGTCTTGGCCACCTGCTGGAGCACCGCGTGCACCCCGGCGCCGGCCCACTGCAGATCCTCGACGACGAGGATCACCGGACACTCCTCGGCCACCACCTCGAGCAACGTGGCCACGGCTCGCGCCACCACGTCGGCCCCAGGCCGAACCGGCAGCGACACCGCGGGCGGCACGCCAGGGGGCTGGGCCTCGGGCACGAGCGCGATCAAGACCCCCTCGAGGGGACCGAGCGCCTTGCGCAATCGTCGGGCCAGCCGCCGCCAATTCGGCAGCGCGCGCAGCTTCTCGCCGAGCTGGCCCGCGGCCTCGCGGATCACCCCGAACGGCACGAGGTCACCCGACTCGCGGCAGCGACCATACGCGACCAGGGCTCCGGTGGGGCCGTGCTGCGGACCGAGGTGAGCGCCGAGCGTCGCATCGCTGGCGTGATCCTCGATGAAGCGATCGATGAGCGCGCTCTTGCCGGTCCCCTGGGCGCCGAGCACCAGCGTGGCCCCGCACGGCAGGTGCTGCGCGGCGGCCCAGCGGTTGCGCAGCGTCTCGAGCTCCGCGTCGCGCCCGTAGAGCCGCAGCACGCGAATCGGCTGCGAGGGCGCGAGCCCGCCCTCGTCGAGGGGTGCCCCGCGATCCCCGGCCAGCGCGGCGAAGTAGAGCCGGCGCGCCCGCTTGCGCAGCGCATCCATCGAGGGTCGCTCCGCAGGGTCCACGGCCAGCATCGCGTGCAGCAGCTCGGACAGCCCCGACGGCATGCCTTCCCAGGCCACGGTGTCGAGCAACGGCAGGCCCGCGGTCTTGTCGACGATCTGGGCGGTCACGCCGGTGTCGTCGAACGCGAGGCGACCGGTGAGCATCACGTGGAGCGTGACCCCGAGCGCATACACGTCCATGCTGGGGTGGCGCTCGGTGTCGCCGAAGCACTCGGGCGCCATGTAGGCCGGCGTGCCTGCGATCACCCGCTGCTCGCCGCGCCCGGCCCGGGCCAGTCGCGCCACGCCAAAGTCCAGCACCTTGATCGTGGGACCATGGCGATCGGTGACCAAGATGTTGTCGGGCTTGAGATCGAGGTGCAGCACGCCTTGCGCGTGGCAGTGCGCCATGACCTCGGCCACGCGCTCCACGATCGCCAGCGCCTCGACCGGATCGAGACGCCCCTGACGCTCGATGTGCTCGAGCAGCGGCTCGCCGGTGACCAGGTCCATCACCAAGTAGAGGCGGCCGTCATCGAGATAGCCGTAGCCGTGCGTGCGCACCAACCCGGGGTGGCGCAGGCGCAGCACGGCCTCGATCTCGTTCTGCAGCAGGCCGAGGCCCGTGGTGCTCATCGCATCGGTGGCCTCGTGGGCGATCTTCACCGCACACACGAGGCCAGCATCGGTACGGGCTCGATAGACGCGAGCGAACCCTCCCTCGCCGAGGGCCTCTTCGATCGTGGCTTGGCCGATCCGATCGCCGGGCTCGAGTCGTTGCTGCATGAGGCGGCGCGGAAGCTAGCACGCAGGTAGGCCCATGACCTACACGGAGTGCACCAGTGGCAAAGGAACAATGTCCTCGGCGGCGGCGCCCCGTGCGACGCGCGCGGCCGGGATTGCCGCGCGCGCCCGTGCCTAGAGGACCTTGCCGTCCTTGCGCTCGCACTCGCCTTGCGACACGAGGATCCAGCCCTTGCCTTGGCACGAGTTCTGGCCGCCGCAATCGTGCGAGCCGGCCACATCGCAGGCGCTCTGGCCCGAGCACTCGTTGATGCCAAAGCACTTGACCTCGGCCACGCCGTCATCCTCGTCGGCGCTGGCCTCGGTCGCGTCGTCGCCCCCCGCCGCGGTCGAGCCCGCGGCGCCGCCCGGCGTCGTGGTCGAGGGCTGGCTCTTGCCACACCCGGCCAAGAACAGCGCGGCCGCCGTGAGGGCGAACGTGGTCGAGAGATGCTTGTGCATGGCCGGCTACTCGGCGGGGTGACAGGTGAAGCAGCCCACCGTCCCCTTGCCCGTCTTGGCATCGTAGGGCTCGGCGTTCAGCAAGGCGGCCATGTCGGGCACGACCTTGTCGACCATGAACTTGGTGACCGCCTGATCGTAGGCCATGGCGCTGCCGACGGGATCCGCCTTGTTGAGCGGATAGATCGAGTCCGACGGCATCGCATAGTTCTTCTCCTTGCCATCGGCGCCGTGACACGTGTCGCAGCCGAAGCCCTTGAACTGCGCCTCGTCGTAGCCCTTGAAGTTGGCCTTCATCTTGGGCAGCACCTCGATGCCCATCCACTCCTTGCGCTGCTGGAACGTCTTGTCGGCCCACGCGACATCGGGCGCACCCGGGGGCGCCTTGGCGACGGTCTCACCGCCCGAGCCGTCATCGGTCGGCGTGTCGGCGGTATCGGTCGGCGTATCGGTGACCTCGCCGCCGGTGGTCGGGGGAGTGCTCTCCCCGCCCTGCTTTTCGCAAGCGAGCAGCGTCAGCGCGAGGGTTGCCAGTAGAGTGGTCTTGGTCATCATGCTTCGATCCTCGGAGTCACGGTGGGGTGACGAGGTGGGCAGGCTTGCCCGTCTAGCGCGGTTTGTTACGGCATCGGGGGCCTCGGTGACAAGGGAGAACCCGCATCGGCCGCGAAACGAAGGCTCCGCGACGACATCGCTCGTCGCGAGCCCATGGCCCGCTGCCAGCCCGCGCGGATGAGCGGAGCAGAAATGGTCGCACGCGCGGTCGAGCGGCGGCGCAGGCCCGCCGCCCGATGAGCGATCGCGCTGGGTATCCTCGAGCGCCGTGGCCCGCGATTGCGCGCGTCTGCTCGGGGTCGCGTTGTTCGTGGCGAGCCACCGAGCGAGGCCTCGCGCACCTCGGCACCGCGTTCACGATCGTGGCCCCCTGAGCTGCGCCGCCACCCACGACGACGCGCGATCGCTGGCGGTGTGAACCGTGGCCCGACTTCGCGCCGCCCCCCATTGCAGGGGATGCGGCGCGGGCTCGGGCCGTCTACCGTGTGGGGCATGGCCACCACGCTGAGCGGGATCGACGTGAGCAAGAACCAGGGCGATATCGACTTCGCCAAGGTGCGGGGCGCCGGCTTCCGTTTCTGCATCGCCAAGGCGACCGAGGGCGCCGACTACCAGGATAGCTGCTTCATCACCAACATGAAGCGGATTCGCGACCTGCAGGCGGGGTCGAGCTTCTTCGCGGGCGCGTATCACTTTGCGCGCCCCGACAACCGAGCGGGTCGCAGCGGTGGCGAGACGGAAGGCAAGTGGTTCTGTCAAGTACTCAAGTCGATGGCTTCTCAGCTCGACCTCTCGCTCGAGCACGATTTCCTCGAGCCCACGCTCGACATGGAGACCTACGACAAGTCCGACTCGAATGACAACGTCGCATGGATCGACGGATTCCTCTCGATCATCGCCGGCGAGCTCGGGCGCAAGGGCATGATCTATACCGGTCCCAACTATTGGAAGTATCAAGCGGGCGATACCGATAAATTCGCGCTCGCCGGGATTCCACTGTGGGAGGTCAAGTACATGAAGAATGGGGGCGATTCCGCTCAGAACGCCCCGCGCATGCCCACCGACACGCGCAAGACCGCCTGGGCCCCGTCGTTGTGGCAGTGGAGCGGCGGCGGCGATTATGCTTACTACAAGTCGCAGCATGGCCCCATCCCCGGCATCCCCTCGGGTATTGCCGACGTCGATCGGGTGATGGGTGACGAGTCCGTGCTCATGAGCTTGGCGGCTGCAAGCGCGAGCAGTGTCGCGCAGCAGAGCGGTGTCACACAGCCCAGCACTCCCGCGTCCGTGCCGGCGTCCTATGAGACGATCGATCTTCGCGATCGCCGCGGGCGCGTCAGCACCACGACCGCGCGCGTGCAGGGTCTACTGCTCTCGCACGACTACGGACCCACCGGGCTCGTATCCTCCAAGACCGGGCGCCCCGACGGCATTGACGGCGACGGCACCGAGGCTGCGTTGTCCGCGTTCAAGGCCTCGGTCGGATTGCCGCGCGACACCGTGCTCGATGCGCAGACCTGGTGGATGCTCGTCCACCAAGGTCTCGACTGATCACGTGACCGTCGACAATCTTTGATCCGCGCGGCACGTGGGATCACTGCCCTCGAGCAGTGACCGCGATGCCTCCCCGATCATCGTTCACAACTCTAGACGCTGGCCGTCTGGACGTGTACGAGTTTCACGGGAGCCTGACGACGGAGGTGCGAAGCCATGATCGCACGCCGTGCTCGGGGCCGCGGCTCGTCACCCTTCCCATGAGCGGTCCGATCAAGGCGCGCCACCTGGCCAACGACGCCACCACCCCGGGGTGGCCAGAGTCGCCATCCCAACGCGAGGTGGCGCGGCGCAAGCGAGCGGAGCGACGCGAGCGACGAAGCGAGGCTCGAGCAGAGCGGCCGGAGCGAGCGCAGGAGCAACCACAGCCCAAGATCGAGCCCGGACGCGGCGATCGTTGGAACGTGTGGATTGACAACCGCGAGCAACTCTACCGTCGCTGCCTGGGCTGGACCAACGGAAACACCACCGAAGCCGAGGACTTGCTCGGCCAGCTGCTGATGCGGGTGTTGCGGGTCGAGAGCTCCGAGCTCGAGCAAATCAAGTGCCCGCGCGCGTGGATGACACGAATCCTGCGTCATCTGTATGTCGATCATGTGCGCGGCAACTGGCGTGCCCAAGCGCACGACGTCGAAATCGAGCGCTCGCTACATGCGGGGCCGGGACCCGATCCTTCGGCCGAGGTGTGGCGAAGCGAGCTCTCGGAGGCGCTCCGCTTGGCCATCGACGCGCTGCCCTCGTCGCTGCGCGGACCCCTCGTGCAGCGCTACATCGAGGGCCTCGACTATCAACACATTGCGCGCTGTCACGACATCACTCCACCGACCGCGCGCAAGCGCTGCCAGCTGGCGCGAGACCGAATCCGACAGTCGCTCAAGGCCACGATCTGAGCGCCGAGCCTCGAGCGACGAACCCGAGCAGAGCCGAGGACCAGATGCCCATGGACAACATTCGCGTGACCTTGGCCGTACACTGGGAGGGCCGACACCTGGACGGCGTGCGCCACATCGCGGACGCACGTGCTCGCTTGATCCCGGGCGTCCCCATCACCCACTTCGTGTCGGCGGCGTACTTCGCCCGCGGGGGCGACATCGAGGCCATCGTCGAGGCGATGCTGCCCGCCTTCGAGAGCCATGACGAGGTCGCGCTGCACGTGCCAGCGTGGCAGAGCGTGCGGGGCTCGACGCGCGGCTCCGAGCGCACCGTGATCGCGGGACCCGACCCCGAGCTGACGGTCGAGTACCCCGGCATCACCGCACAGGTCGACCGCGGCTACACGTTTCCCATCTCGGGCTACGCTCGCCCCGCGATCGAGGCGTTCATCGTCACCTCCAAGCTGCTGCTGCGACCGCTCCTGATCGCGCTCGCGACCAAGCGACGGGTGCAGGTGGAGCGTATGCTTCGGGGGATTCGCGCGGGCCACGGGATGGCTTCGGATGTGTTCCTCGCGGCCGCATGCTCGACCGGGTTCGCATACGACGCATCGGGCATGGACTGTGTGTGGGCCCGGGCCGCGGCCCACCGAGCCGAGGGCGACGGCGATCGCGGAGGCGAGGCCTTCGGACCGCTGTGGCGCGCCTGGACCCAGCTGTGGGGACCCGCGGCGCAGACCGAGCCCTTCCTGGGCAACCACGGATTGTTGGCGGGTACGGGTGGCGCGGGCGTCAATGCGAGCACCCAGCCGTTCTTCATCGCGCGCTGCGGCAACACGCGCCTGCTCGAGCTGCCGCTGTGCGGCGGTGTGGTCCCGCCCACCAGCCCCCAGCACGTGGCCGAGCTCGTGGCGGGAGCGCTCGACTCGCCCGTCGGCGTGCGGCGCATCATCAGCCTGGCGATCCGCCAGGAGACGGCCGAGGGCACCGTTCCCGCGCTCCTGGCCGCCGAGGCCCTGCGTTCGCCGCGGCTGCACTGGACGACCAACGCCGACCTCCTGGCGTCGCTGCTCGGCACCGCGGCCGTGCCCGAGCCCGAGCGCCCGAGCGCGCTGCAGGCCCTGCGCCAGCAGATGGCCAGTCAGGCCCCCGCATCACCGTTCCCGCTGCAGCAATCGCTGTCGTCGGTGGTGCCCGTGGCTCCGCCGGTCGTCATTCCGCCGATCCACATGCCCTCGATCAAGACCTGATCTCGAGACCTCGGAGCAAGAACACCATGAGCTACCTTCGCCAAGCTCTCCGACGCGGTCGCCAGCGAGGTCGAGGGCCTCGCGGGCGGTCTGCGGCTGGCGTCGGGCTGGCGTGCGCATCGCTGGGCCTCGCGCGAGCAGTACGAGAAGGTGGGCAATCCAGATCCCAAGGGGGCGCTGCCGATGGCGATGAGGACTGCCGCTCAGGCCCAGGAGCACGAGCATCACGATGAGCACCCCGAGCTGTGCGAGGACGAATTCGACGAAGGGTAGATCATGAGCGAAGGACCGCTGCGCACCCTCACCGCGGATCAGCTGCGCGAAGAGCTCGAGCAGGAGATGCTGGCCATGGGGCTGTATCTCGCGGGAAGCGGCCGCGGCCTGCCTACCGCGCTCCTGCCCGCGCTCGAGCGCCTGGACTCCGACCAGCGGCCATCGATCGACGAGGTCGCGACGGGACACGCGGCGCTGTCCGAGCTCGTCCACCCCGCGCGACCGCGCACGCTGGCGCTGTTGGCCCGCTACGGTGCGTTCTCCACCGGTGGCGGCATGTTCGGCGGGATCCCGATCACGCGGCAGATGATGGTGGTCGCGGTGGGATCGCTGCTGGGCACGGTGCTCGTGGGGATGTCGCCCGACATCTCCACGGATCCCACGGCTGGCAACCCGCTACAGTCGGCTGGGATCCCGTTCCTCGTCAACCAGCTGTACTTCATGCTGACCGCGGCCCTGGGCGCGGCGTTTCATGCGATCACCACGCTCAACCGCCACGTCACCGAAGGCACCTACGACCCGCGCCACGACGCAAGCTACTGGACGCGGATCGTGCTCGGCGTGATCTCGGGAACGATCCTGTCGTCGCTCATCGACGTGCCCGACGCCTCCAACCTCCATCAGGCGGGCCGCAACGCGCTCGCGCTGCTCGGGGGATTCTCGGCTGGGCTCGTGCACCGCATCCTCGACCGCATGGTCAGCTCCGTGCAGTCGGTCTTCGGCGCCGACCCGAGCCCCGGCAGCGACCCCTCGGCCCCAAGCGGCCGGACCACGCCCATCGCCACGCTCGCCCCCACGCACAAGCCCGCGCCGGAGGGGGGTGAGCCCGTCGAAGCTCCACGACGAGGCGAGCCTGCTTCGAGCGGCACGACCGCGACCAAGGTCGCGAGCGCGAAGCCACCGGGCGAGCCTGGGGCTGGATCCGCGCCCGCGGCTACGCCTGCGCCCACGGCCGCGCCCGCTGTTGCACCCGCGCCTGCTGCTGCACCCGCGCCCGCTGCTGCACCCGCGCCCGTTGTTGCACCCGCGCCTGCTGCTGCACCCGCGCCCGCTGCTGCACCCGCGCCCACTGCTGCACCCGCGCCCGCTGTTGCACCCGCGCCCGCTGCTGCACCCGCGCCCGCTGCTGAACCCGCGCCCGCCGCTGCACCCGCGCCCGCTGCTGCACCCGCGGCCGCGCCATGATGCAGCGAGAGGTCTCGAGGCTCGAGACTCCGCCGCGACGCCGGCGCGAGGGCCCCCTCGTGTGAGGGGATGCCTAGGGCCCGGACACGGTGCGAGCATTGTTGCTGCTCATGTCGATCCGCAGTGCCATCGACCGCGTGTTGCGTCAGAGGCTCGGCATCGGCCACGTCACGTGGCCGACGTTCGGGATGACCGTCTCCATCGGCGATTGTGCCCGCGTGGGGCCGCAGGGCTACGAGTTCTCGGGCATGGGCAACCTGCTCGAGCGCTACGGCCTCGCGCTCGCCGACTACCAGTACGTGGAAGAGCCAGCCCCCGTCGACGTGGAGTTCGAAGACGGGGTCGAGCGCCAGGGCGATCTGAGCGGAGCGGCGCGCTCGGGGGTCGCGGCGTCGGTGGATCTGAGCTTTCGCTCGCAGAACGCCTTCTACTTGTTCGTGCCCGCGGCCCGCATCCGCTACGTCCGCGACGTCGACCGCCTGGTGCAGGACGTGACCACCCGCAGCCGCGCCAAGGGCGAGCGCATCGGCCTGACGCAGCGCATCGTCTACAAGACGATCGCGGCCGAGGGCGAGGGCGTGCTGCTCGTGTCGCGCAGCCGCTCGGCATCGGCACGGGTGTCGCTGAGCTCGGGCGCAGTCGGCCACGGGGCGCTGGCCCTCGGCGAGACCTCGGGCGAGGTGCTGCAGCTGCGCGTCGATGCCAGCTCGTCCGTATTCGCGTTCAGCGACCTTCGCCGCGCGATCGGAACCCGACGCTACGTGCTCGATCCTCGCGGCTAGCGCTACTCTCGTGGGCCGCAGTGCAAGTCACGCGAGCGAGACGGACACGTGGTCCTGCCCGGCGGTGCTCTGCTGCCGGGTCGCCGGAGCCACGCACTCGGTCGGCGGTCGCGGCACCGTCATCGCGCGTCGGCACATGGCGCGAAAGTCGTTGCGGATCGCCTCCGCGATGAACGACGTGGAGCTCGCGAACGGCACGAACCCGGGCTCGCGCTCCACCGGGTCCGTGCTCAGCAGCCAGTTGTGCGGACGCGCCGACCACTGCTCGGGCGCCCCGGTGGGCACCATGGCCACCACGGGGCGACCCGCCGCCTCGAAGCGCGTCAGCCAGTCGCGCTGCGCATCGCTGCCGAGCGTGAAGATCGCATTGGTCAGCACGAGGTCCGCCTGCGAGCACAGACTCTCGAGGAACTCGGGGTCGGCGAGCAGCGGCGGCAGCTCGGGCGTGCCGGTGAACACGTCGAGCAGCGCGAAGTCATAGGTGGATGCGCCTGCGGTGGGCCGCACCTCCTCGCGCGCATCGGCATGCACGAGCTCGAGGCGCCCCTGCCGAACGAGGCGCGCCAGGCGAGGGAAGTGCTCGACCGCGACCTCGATGAGCCGCCCGTCGATCTCCACCACCCGCAGGTGCACGCCCGGAAAGTTGTGCAAGAGCGCGACCGCCCCGGCGCCGCTGCCCAGCCCGAGCATCAAGCCGCGACCCTCCGGATGGCGACAGCCCGCGAGCAACCACCCGGTGGTGAAGGCGCTGTATGCCATCGGACCTGGCCGCGGCCCCTCGTCGTCGGCGTGGAGGTGGACCGCGCCCTGGCACTGATCCTCGATGTAGAGCGCGCGCAGATCCTCGTCCTCGATCACGCGCAGGCGTCCAAACGTACCGGAGGTCTCGCACAGCAGACGCGGGGCCGGGGCGGGAACGGCCGCATCACCCCCGGCCTGCCGCTGCCGCGCCAGACAGAAGCGAGCCTCCTCGAGGCGCCCCAGCTGGCGCAGCAGCAGCCCCCGGTTGAGCCAGGCGCCGGCGAGCTGAGGGTGCAGCGCCAGCGCCTGGCCGTAGTGCTCGAGCGCCTCGGCGGCCTCCCCCAGCCGCTGACGGGCACAGCCCGCGTTGAACCAGCACTCGGCGCGATCGGGGTACTTGCGCGTCAGTCCCTCGGCCAGCATCACCGCCTCGGCCGCATCACCGCGATGCAGCAAGCAGTGGGTCTGGATCAGCCCCTCCTCGAGGTCGGCGGGCGGCAGCAGCCGCTCCACCTGCGCCAGGGCCTGGGCTGCCCCCGGCACCGGGTGGGCGTCCGCGTGGAGCAGATCGTTGAGCACCACGAACACCGGCATCGACAGCCCGCACGAGCAGGCATGCGCCAGCGTGCAATAGAGCACGGGGCCCAGCTCGTGCGATTGCGGCTCCGAGCTCCAGCGTCGCCCCTGCGGGTCGGCGAGCCGCCCGCAGGCTCGGCACGGGTGCTGGGTCAGCAGCAGCGCCAGCGCGGCGCTGGTGCGCGGACGATAGGCGTCGCGCAGTGAGTGGCCGCGGCTGGCGGCCCGTGGCTCGATGATCGCGTCGGACCAGGTCACCCCAACAGGACGCTCCGCAGTCTGCGTCGTGAAGGCCTTCACAAGCGGACGCGGCGGGACGTCCCTTCGGGGGCGAGGATGTCGGTCGACGCGGAGGACACACGATTCGGAGCCGAGGACGTCCCCGAGCGCTTCGCCTCGAGCGACGACTTCTTCGCCTGGCTGCGCGACCACCTCGTCGACGAGGGACAGCTCACCGAGGCCGAGGAAGAGACGTGCGAGCTGTTGCTGCTCGGCCGCAACTACCTCGAGATCGCGGCGGCGCGCCGCGTGTCGCTCGAGACCATCAAGTGGCACGTCAAGCGGATCCTCCGCAAGCTGGGCGTCGACTCCACGCGCGAGCTGCTGTGGGTGATCGGGTACCGCCTCGACCGCGACCGCGAGCGCGATCGCTGAGCGCTGAGCGCTGAGCGCTGAGCACTGAGCGAGCGGCGGCTCGATCTTGGGCGGCGCACGATCGAAGCGCGGTCGTGCTCCGGCGCGCCACGACTCGACCGCCGCCCTACCCGCCCGCGGGCTGCACCGGCTGGGCCGGCTGCACGGGCTGAGCGGGCTGCACCGGCTGGGCGGGCTGCGCCGGCTGGGCGGGCTTCACGGGCACGACCGGAGTCATCGACATGATGCCCTCGACGTGCAGCTTCACGCAGCAACAGCACTGGTTGTTGGCGTAGAGCTCCGCCTGGGCCACGCGCTCGTCGGGGTTGGTGGTGGAGTACCAGATCGACTGCGCGAGCGAGAAGACCCCGGCCTCCACGGCCAGCGAGGACTCGTCCTCACCGTTGCGGACGCGCGGGTACACCACTGGCGTGGTGGTCCCATCGTCGTTGACGACCTCGAAGCTCAGGCGGTTGAAGCGTCGCGCACTCGCGATGAGGCCGGTGATCTTGATCTTCTTGTTGAGCATTGTTGGGGTCCCTGGAGTTTGGAGCCTAACCACGCGCGGCCGCGGCCGGAGCCCCCCGAGCGAGGGGATCCACCGCGAACCTCGAGCCGCACGCTCGCAACGACCCCCCCGCGCAAGGGGTGGTCACGCGGGCGAGGGACGCTACGCTAGGCGCTCAGTCCTCATCGAGACTTCGCCCCGGCGCACGACCCCTCGTGGTGGGGAACCGCAGCGCGTCATCGCCATTCAGGATCTTCTCGGCCGCCGCCACGATCATCCGGCGAGCAGGGCGAAGCCCAAACTCTGGATCGATCATGTCTTCGATGTACTCGTCGATGGGCCGCGGAACAGGTGGCTCGGTATTGGCCAGCCGCAGCGGTCGCAGTGCGGTCAGCAGCACCAGCAGCTCGGCATTGGTCTCGCTCGACAGCTCCTCGAGCTCGCGCTGCTGGGCGATCACCTTCTCGATCTGCACGGCGAGCTCGGCCGACAGCTGCCGCACCTCCTCGAGCTCGCGCGCGAGCACGGCCGCATCGAGGATCGGCGTCGGCGTTGGCGTCGGCGTCGGCGACCCGGGGGTCACCACGGCCGCGCTCGGGCTCGGGCTCGACGAGGACGCACCCGCGGGCTCCGGCGGATCGGTGGGCGAGGGGTTGCGAGAAGAAGCCACGCAGGACTGACGGCACCCACGAGGATTTGTGAAGCAAGATGGCTGATTTCGAGTTCACTCAGATTCCCGAGCTGGTCGCGCAGCGACTCGATGCCGTCGCGGCCGACGCCCAGACGCAAGGACAGCAGATGTTCGCGAAGGCGCTCGAGGACCAACGCAAGCTCCTCGGCGAGCTCGCGACCCCGGCCTCCTCGCTGCTGACGGGCACGGCGACCTTCGCCCAGCGCCTCGCCTCGCCGCCGCCCCGCCCCACGCGTCCACCCGCCGCACCGAGCGGCGACGAGACCCCCGCCGCGAGCGAAGGCGCGTCGGCGAGCGACCCCTCCCCCCGCACCTGAGGGACCGATGGCCTCCTGGAAGCTCATCGACGTCCCCGACAGCGCCAGCGAGTACGTGGGCCAAGTGCTCGAAGACTCGGGCAAGCTCGCCAAGGACAACCTCGAGAAGGACGCCTCGCGCACCAACGAGGTGGCCGACGCCGCGAAGGACGTGGCGTTGCTGCAGATCGCGAAGGCGGCCGGATGACCGCCAAGTCCACCGTCGACCAGTACGTGGTGACGCCAGCCACCGTGCAGGCGACCACCGATGGGGCGCTCTACGTGGCCAGGCAGACCGAGATCCTCAACGCGGCGGCCGCTGCTGCCGCGGCCCTCATCGCACAGGGGCGCCCCGAGGGCGTGCCGGTGGCCGCGATCGTGCCGGTGCTGCTGGGGCTGGTCACGGAGTTTCCCCCCAAGCTCGCGGTCGCCACCGCCATCGCGCAGGTTCCGTTCGCCTAGCCGTCACAGCAACTGCAGGTGCCCACGCCTCGACAGCCGCCGCGCGCCTCCTGCTGCCCGGCCGTGACCGCCTCCATGCGCTCCTCGGCGCCAGGATGCGTCAGCGAGGCCCCCGATCGGTCGCCGCCCAGCAGCCGCAGCAGCGGCTCCGCCGACGCGCCGCTCTCGGCCAGGATCCGACCCGCCGTGCGATCGGCCTCGAGCTCCTTGGCGTGGTCGGGTCCGCCCGGATCGTCGCCGCGACGCGCCTGCACCACGTGCGACCACTCGTGCGCCGCGATCCCGCGCACGAGATCGCGCTGACACAGCCGG
>JBFIJN010000005.1:0-58024 GCA_041600735.1 Nannocystaceae bacterium | reverse complement strand
GGGCACCGCCGCGGCGGTTGGTTTCGCGGGAAGCGAACCAAGCTCTCCCGCCTAGAGCGGGTTGCCGGAGTGCGGCGAGGCCAGGTAGGGCATCTGGTCGAGGAACGCGAGATCATTCCCATCCACGCCGTCGCCGAGCGGACCGCCGTTGTTGCACACGACGCTCAGCAGGGTGTCGGTCACGTCGTCGGTGAGCGTGCGCCCGTTGGGGAAGCCGCTGTTGGCGAAGGTCTGGCCCGCGTTGATGTTGATGCGCAGCAGGTCGGCGGGCGTGGTGCCGTTGGGACCGAGCAGCCCCACGATGTCCAGGCGACCCTCGGCCGGGGTGGCGGGGCAGCCGGCCCCGAGCACCGCATTGAGCAGCCCGGGGAGCTCGGGGTCGAGGATGTACGCGCCGAAGTTGGCGACGTCGTCGGAGGGGACCGAGCGGTTGAACAGGTCCTTGTCCTGCAGCGGGATCACGACCTCGTTCACCAGCGGCCAGCCGAGCCGCGACACCTGCTGAAAGCCACCGAAGTTGGCGTCATAGCCGTAGGGCGTGCGCACGGTGACGATGGGGCGCTTGGCGCGAGCCCACACCCCGACCACGGAATCTTGGCCCGTCGCGCCCGCCGCGGGGCGATTCTTGCGGGTGATCTCGGTGATGGGTACCTCGAGCACGAGCGACATCACGTTCACGCCGTCGGTCGTGGGCGAGCCGCCGACCCCGAGCAGGTCGAACACGTGCAGGTCCACGAAGAACGGCTCGTCGCGGGGCCCTGCGAACACGGTGCCGCCGTCGGCGGTGGGCGTGATGGCCTGCTGCGCCACGCTCTCGTAGCTGCCGTCGGCGAAGGTGCGGTCACCCACGTACCACGGAGCCACCGGCACGCTCTGCGCCACGAGCTCGACGGTCTTCTTGCCGTGGTCGTCGCGGTACGCCTTGTACAGGTCGTAGGTCTGGCGCACGTTGAGGGTGGCGTCGCTGAGCGAGGTGATCGGCCCCGTGTTGTAGAGGAACGTGTCGCCGTTGAGCGTCTCGGTGTGGAACACCCAGTGGTAGAGGGTGTCGTAGGCCGCGTCACCGTTGGTGTCGATGATGACCTCGTAGCGGACGTTGTCGGAGAAACGATAGAAGTTGGGGCCCGACATCGGCAGCAGCAGCGGCACGTAGTTGGCCACGATCACCAGGTTGTCGGGGTTGTTGGGGCTGATGAACGTGTAGAGATCGGTGTTGTCCGCGTACTGGTCCTCGGCGATGGCCGGGGCCTCGCGATGGCTCGAGGCGCTGGCCGGCTGCGGCAGCACGGCGACGGCGGCAAGGGAGGTGGCGGCAACGATGAGGGTACGGTTGAGAGTCGACATGATCGGGGTCCTTTGGAAGTCGTGGGTCTTGGGGGTTGGCGCTCACTCGAAGGTGGCGATGTGGATGGATTGCTCGCCGGCGACGACCATCACCGGCGCGTTGCGGGCGGCCGCGACCCCGGTGGCGTGGGCGAGGCCAGGGACGGGGATGATCTCGACCTCCCCAGTCTCGGTGTTGGCGGTGACGAGCTCGGTCTCGCGCGTGGCCTGGTTGAAGGTGGGGATCACCGCGGTCGTGCCCCCGGGCGTCAGCGAGACTCCGCCGTGGCGACCCATCTCGAGCCCGCCCAGGACCTCGCTGATCTCGCCGTCGGCCGTGATGGCGAACAGCAGGCCCTCGCCGCTCTCGTTGCGGGCCTCGTGATCCATCACCCACGCGACGTCGCTCGCGTCGACGTGGATGCCCGTGGGCGAGCGCAGCGGCGAGCCCTCGTAGAGCACGGTGGCCGTGCCTCCATCGATGGGCATGCGGAACACGGCCGGCACCTGCAGCTCGGTCCAGCCGGAGATGTAGAGCGACTCGCAGTCATGGCTGACCACCACGCCCGCGGCGCGGCTGATCCCGGTGGACTCGAGTCGCGAGATGCTGCCGTCGACGGTCGAGACCACGTGCACGCCCGCGGCCTCGCCGAGCGGAGTCTCGGGGTCGCCGATCTCGCTGTCGGGCACGCCGATGCCGGTGTCGGCGACGAACAGGCGGCTGCCGTCGCACGCCATCGCGAGGTCGGCCGGGTAGAGGAACGGCTCACCCGAGTGCAGCGGCGACACGTCACCCGAGGCGACGTCGATCGCGAACACCGTGGGGCGGCCTTCTTCGTCGAGCGCGGCCGCATAGAAGGTCGTGCCGTCGGGGCTCGACTCGACGGCACCGGCCTGGCGAAAGCCGGTGTCGGCGACCAGCGCCACCTGGGTGGGCGGGGTGGTGGGAAGGCCGGCGGGGGCCGAGTTGCAGCCGGCGATCGCGACGAGCGCGAGCAGTCCCGGCATGATGTGCTTTGCGTGGTCCATGCGTTCTCCGTGGCGGTCGCGTCGACATCGACGTCCGCCGGGTTTGGGGTCTTGCCAAGGAAATCGAAGCGGTGACTCGGATCAGAGGCCCACGCTGCGCTCGACCAGCCACACCCCGCCGCACGCGGCGATCGCCAGTGAGGCACCCTGCAGCACGAAGCGGCGGTAGCCGTCGTGACGCGCCAGGTGAGCGAGGGGGACGAGCACCGCGGCCACGAAGGCCAGCTGCGCGAGCTCGATGCCCACATTGAACGAGAGCAGCGCCAGCACGCGGTGCATGGGGGGCAGGCCGAGCTCGGCGAGCACCGAGGAGAAGCCGAAGCCGTGGACCAGCCCGAACACGCCGGCCAGCCACGGGCGAGCGACTCGCTCCTCGGGGCGCGCCACGTTGCCGAGCGCGACCAGCACGATCGAGGCAGCAATGGCGATCTCGACGGCGGCGGTCGGGAGGCTCACCCAGCCGAGGGCCGCGGCGCACAAGCTGAGGCTGTGGCCGAGGGTAAAGGCCGTGACGACCCACGCGACGTCGCGCAGCGCGGGTCGCAGGCCGGCACGGCGCACGACGAGGCCGGCGCCGAGGATGAGCGACAGCAAGAACAGCATGTGGTCGTAGCCCGTGACGAGGTGGCGCCCGCCCTCCACGACGAACGCGGCCGCCGTCTCGCTGGCCGCGGGCGTGCGATTCAGCGCGACGCTGCGGGCGTCGCTGCGCAGCACGTGCGCGTCCCAGCCTCCATCGAGCCCGCGCACCGACACGAACGTCTCGTGGGCCGCGTCATCGTCGAACACGGTGTCATCGTGCAGCCGCGCCACGCCCATCGGCGCCGGGCAGAGATAGTCGAGCTCGACGACCAAGCGGGCCGCGGCGAGCTCGCCCTGCAGCGTGGGCTCCGACGCCGTCGCTTGGCACGGGCCGGACTCGCCCTCGATCCGCAGGCCGCCGCCGAGCCAGCGCTGCACGAGGATCGCGTGGGGGCGCAGCTCCTGCGCTTCGATCGAGGTGCCCAGGCCCAGCGCGATCGCGGCGTCCACCGCGTCGACCTCGACGCGCAGCGCGGCGCCCTCGGGGGTCACGCTGGCTTGGATCCGCTTGCTGCTACCCGCGTGCGCCGCCGCCGAGGTGGCGGCGAGGCCGAGGCCGAGACCGATCGCCAGCCCGAGGGCGCGGCGGAGCATCGAGGTGGCGTGACGGGGTCGCATTGCGAAGCGGGTGGGAAGGGCCAGTCAGCGCTGGTTCGTGGGGGGTACGGGAAGCACATGTGGGTGGATCGATGTCTCCGGGAAATCGCTCGCGGTGGCAGTGGCCGCCGCGAGATCGGCTACCCTGGCGTCGATCCGCCATGTCACGCTCGATCGAGATCCCAGCGACAGTGATGCTCACGTTCGCGCTCGCCTGCGGGCCGGGCTCGCCCTCGGCTTCCAACGAGCCCGCCGCAGCCGATGCCGCCGCCGCAGCCGAGGGGCCCGCGCCGCCGATGTACAAGCCATCGAGCCGCAGCGCCAAGCCGATGTCGATCGCCGATCCCGCCTATGGGGCCTACGGCGATGCTCCCAACGCGCCCACGCTAGGCGCGACGATCCCCGACTTCGAGGTCGCGCTGGCCGACGGGGGCGTGTTCTCGCTCGAGCAAGCGCGTCGCGCCGGGCCGGTGTTGATCTTCTTCTACCGCGGCTTCTGGTGACCCGCTTGCAACACGCAGATCGGGGATCTGCAAGAACACCTGTCCGAATTCGACGAGCGTGGCGTGAGCCTGGTGGCGATCAGCATCGACATCCCCTCGAACACGCTGCCGTGGGCCGAGAAGAAGGGGCTGACGATGCCGCTGGCCAGCGATCCCGAGCAGAAGATCATCGGCAGCTTTGGAATCGCCAACCCCGACATGCCCGAGCTCTCGCTGCATGCCGTCTACATCATCGATGAGGACGGCAAGGTCTTCTATCGCAAGGTCGCGCGTCGGCGTGCGTACTCCCAGGAGTTCCTCGACGCCATCGACTACCACTTCGGCCGCTGGCCACGGGCGCCAGCGGCCGGGTAGTCGAGCTCGCCTCACCCGGGGGACAGCAAGAACGGGTAGCTCACCAGCACGGTGCCGCCGCCCTTGGCCTTGGGGAACGCCCAGCGCTTCACCGCCTTGGCGATGCAGGCACCGACCTCCGCGCCGACCTCACCGGTGGGCAGGTCGGTGCTCGACACGCTCGCGGCCGTGACCAGTCCGAAGACGCCGATCGTGAAGCGGATCACCACGCGACCGGCGAGGTTCGGGTCGCGAACGAGCCCTTGGTTGTAGCAGTGGCGGACCTCGTTGTGGTGCGCTCGCACGATGCGGCGAATGATCACGCGATCGAGGTTGCCGCTCACGCTGGCCTGGGCGTAGCGAACCTGCGGCACTCGGGTTCCGCGTCCGCCGAAGCCGGCGCCCGAGCCTCGCCCGTAGCCCGAGCCTGAGCCTCCGCCCGAGCCCGAGCCCGAGCCCCCACCCGAGCGATCCCCGCCCGGCGGCAGCCCCACGTGGCCCCACACGGCCTGGTGCGCCACGCCGGCGGGCAGCTCCACTCCCTGCACCACGGTCTTGCCCGAGCTGCGGCCGGTGATCACCCGCGAGCGATCGACGGCCACGAACGCGGTGTGCTCGGTGAGCACGCGGTGCGCGAGCGAGAGCTCGGTCACCTCTTCGACCAGTCGCGCCTTGCGAGCGGCGCTGGCGTACGCGAGCGTGGGATCGAGCTGGAGCTCATCGATGTGCTCGCGGGCCCACATCGAGCGCACGCCGTCCACGTCCTCATCGCGGACGGCCTTCAGCGAGACGGGCAGCTCGACCGCTTCGCCGCCGCGGCGGCCGTGCACGACCACGCGACCACGCAGCGGGCCCTCGTAGCGACCGAACACCACCACCGGCTCGCCCACGAAGAGATCGGGCAGCTGCTGCGGCACGAGGTCGTGCACGTCGAGCCCCTCGACCTCCAGCTTCAGATCGACGAGCGCTGGCTGCCGCAGCTTGTCGTAGATCCGCTCGACCACGGGCTCGGTGGGCTGCGCGAGATCGACGTAGGTGACCGAGCCCCGCCCCATGCGCGCGAGGCCGTCCAAGAGGTAGCGGTTGACCGAGCTACCCACGCCCAGCGAGAACAGGCGTGCATCGCCGATCTGGTCGCCGACGAGCTCGAACACCTGGGCCTCGTTGCCGATGTAGCCGTCGGTCAGGAACACCACGTAGCGCAGGCGATCGCTGCGCCGCGGCACGCCGAGCGCCGCCTCGATCCCCGCGGTCATCGAGGTCCCGCCCTCGCCGGCCAGCGCATCTACGTACTCGAGCGCGCGCTCGATGTTCTCAGCGGTGACCGGCAGCATCTCGTCGCCCAGGCCCGAGGCCGAGTCGGAGAAGCGCAGCACCTGGAACGCGTCGTCGGGGCCGAGGCCCGTGATGAAGCGACGCATCGTCGCCTTGGCCAGGTCCATGGGCTCACCCATCATCGAGCCGGAGGCGTCGACCACGAACACGAGCTCGCGGCCGGGCACGTCGTCGGCATCGACCGTCACGGGCGGCTGCACGGTGAGCGTGAGCCAGCCGCCGTCGCCATCGGCGTCGGGCTGGGCCTGCAGGGTGGCGCGGGGCTCGGCGCCGTCGCGCCGCCACGAGAGCACGAAGTCGCGGTCGAGCAGGGCAAAGCGCTCGTCGAGGCGCACCATCGCGCCGAGGTGATCGGGGGCCACCGCGATGCGATGCGAGGTCGTGGCCAGCGAGGCGATCGGGCCCCCGGCGTCGATCGAGACCTCGATCTCGAGGTCTCCGCAGCTGCGATACCGCGGCGGGAGGACGGGCGGCGTGATCCTCGAGGCATCCGGCACGAGGTCGGTGTCGTCGATCATCCCCGTGCCCGAGCGCGTGCCCGTCGGCGTCCCTGGCACGAAGCGCGGCCCGACCACGGTGGGCAGCACCAGCTCGTAGCGCCCGCGATCGGGCCGCAGCGGCTGCACCACGTGCATGCTCACCTCGATGGCCTCGCCCGGCGCCACATTGGCCAGTCGCTGGGTGAACACATTGGGGCGCTCTTGCTCGAGCAGGCCCGCGGTGTGCCCGGCGTCCTTGGCCTCGTCGTAGATCTCGCGAGCCTTGGCGCGGCGGTGGATCTCGCCGCGAAGCGTGCGGTCGCCCACCCGTAGCGAGTAGTCGTCGACCGCCCCGTCGTGCGGGAGCGGGAACGTGTAGACGACCTCGATCGTCTCGGACAGCGAGTTCTCGAAGCGCTGGGTCACCGTGGTCTCGGCGACCGTGCCCACCACCATGGTGTCGAAGCGAGTGTGTCGCAGCGGCAGGCCCATCACGCGGCCGTCGCCGAGCTGGGTCAGCAGCCGTCCGCCCGCGGGGTCGCTCGGATCGGAGACCTCCACGGCGTCGCTGGGGGCGGGCCCGGGGGTGCAGCGTGCGCTGGGCAGCGCATCACCGCGGTCGATCTCGGGCTCCGGGAGCTCGCCTTGCTCGCGCGGCGGCTCTGGATCGCCGAGGTCTTCGGTCGCCTCCTCTTCTTCGGGAATCTCGAGGTCGAGCTCAGAGGGGATCAAGGGGGTGCACGCGAGCGCGAGCACCCCCAAGACGAGCCCCGATGCGGACGCGTAGCGAGAGCACATGAAACAAATCTCCGAGTTGCCGGCACCCGACAGCTCGCTCCACGGGAAGTTCCCGTCGCGGTGCTCCCCGCGCGCGGCGTCCGAGGCTCAGCCGCGCGCGGCGGTGGCCTGCGGCGAGTGCTCGGCCAAGCCCTGCTCGAGCGCATCGGCCAGCGATGCCATCGAGGGCCAGCGCGCGGCACCGACCAGCGCGAGGCCGCGACCGATCACGGTGTTGAGCCACGCGGGCACATCGGAGCCCGCGGGCAGCGGCCGTCGCTCGCCCCGCATCACGTGGTACGCGAGCTCGGCCGGGGTGCGGCCCGCAAACGGGCGCTCGCCGTAGAGCGCCTCGTAGAGGGTCACGCAGCACGCGAACTGATCCGAGCGCGCCTCGGCGCGGCGCCCCGCGAGCTGCTCGGGGGCCATGTACGCGGGGGTTCCGATCGGGCGGTGGCGGGAGACGCCCTCGCGATTGACCGAGACCCGCCCCAGGTTGCCCTCGGGGCCCAGCACCGAGCGCGCGAGACCAAAGTCCATCACGCGTGCGCGCCCGTCGTCGCCGACCATCAGGTTGTCTGGCTTGAAGTCGCCGTGAACCAGGTTGGCGTCGTGCACCGCGGCGAGGCCCCGCGCGGCGTCACGAATCACGGGCACGATCTCCCACCACTTGCGCGGTCGCTCGAGCCACTGGCCCAGGGTCGTGCCCTCGACCAGCTCCATGGCGAGGAACGGTCGATCATCGAACGTTCCCACGCCGAGCACCGCCACGACGTTCGGGTGGCTGAGGCGCGCGAGCGCACCGGCCTCGTTCAGCAGCCAGTCGTCCTCGCCCCGCTCGGTCTCGGCGCGCCAGCGGTGCAGCAGCTTGACCGCGACCCGATCTCCGCGCTCGGGATCCAGCGCTCGATACACGACTCCCATGGCGCCCGCGCCGAGCGTGCCCTCGACCACGTACGGTCCGAGATGGTCACCGGGGGCGGGGACGACCGCGACGGCAGCGCGCGTGACGTGGTCCGGATCGCCGGACATCGTCGTCTCCATGAGAGATGCGTCGTCGGGCGGCCAGGTGTGATCGTCGGGCAGCCGGGCTCCTGCCATGGTTGGGGGGGGACGACGCGACAGCGCGTGCTGGCAAAACGAGAGGGGGAAGGGGGACGGGAGATCGTGGACCTCCCAGTGGCAAGACGGCTCGCCGCCCCCCGAGTTTCCGCGTCGATGGGATAATTATCCACTTGTAGACGCAGGATGCCCCCAAGCGGCGGAAATCGCGGCGCTCTCGCGGGGCAACGCGGGCGGTCGGGACCCGCGCGCCTACCCCTGCGCAGGCGTCGCTAACTCCTGTGGCCCATTGCGGTCCAGGCCTTGGCCCGATCACTGCACGTGGATCCCTGACATGAGCGGCCGAGGGTCCGGTCCATTCTTCGTGTCCGCACCGGGCTATCGTGGTCCTCGCGATGGCGGCACGGCTCAAGAACTTCGACAAGATGTGGGACGCGTACCCGAATCCCGGTGGCCCCGCGGAGGCGGCCAAGCACACCGTCGGTGGTCAGGCGATTTCCGATCGCATCGACAACACCTGCGTGCTCCGGCTCTCGCGTGCATTCAACTACTCGAACAACCCGATCCCGCGCAGCTCGACCGACGAGATCCTGACCATTCGCGGGGCCGACGGGCTCAACTACGCGCTGCGCGTCCGCGAGTTCACCCGCTACATGCATCGCAAGTACGGACCGCCCGGGTTCGAGCAGACGTATCCCGCGCCGGGCGGCGGTGAGGTGCCGGCGAGCTTCAAGGGCCGCCAGGGCGTGGTGATCTTCGAGGTCGACGGCTGGACCGATGCCACGGGTCACGTCGATCTCTGGAACGGCGCCCATGCGCGGCACAACGCGTACTTCAATCGGGCCTCGCGCGTGATGCTGTGGGAGGTCGAGGACACGCCGGCGCACACGCTCGGCGGGTCGGTGGGAAAGGGCGGCCGCAACGATCGCGACGACGTGGAGCTCGTGCAGCAGCTGCTGGCGGACAACGGGATCGACCCCGGCGCCATCGATGGAGTCTGCGGGGCCAAGACGATCGCGGCGATCCGCAAGTTTCAGGCGGGCTTCTTGCGCGAGCCCGATGGTCGCGTCGATCCCGACGGTCGCACGTTCCGCGAGCTGCTCGGGCTCTGATCCGAGCGGATCCGACGGATGATGCGGCGCCGCACCGCTCAGCGGGCGGCGTCGTGCAGGTCTTGCTCCGCCTCGTCGCGCAGCGCGGCGCGGCCCTTGCGGTCGAGCAGGCTGGTCACCACGCCCGCCACCAGCGAGGCCGCGAACGCGGGCGGGAGCTCCGACAGCTTGGTGAAGGCATCGCCCACCTCCGGTAGCTCGGGGGCGGCGAACTTGAACAGCGGGACGCACACGAACCCGGTGAGCATGCCGACCAGGGCCCCCCGCGCGGTCATGCCCGTCCAGAACAGCGACAAGATCATGGTGGGGCAGAACGTGGCCGAGATCCCCGACCAGCCAAAGATGACGAACCAGAACACGGTCCGATCCGGGGTGGCCAGCGCGACCCCCACCGCGATCAACAGGGCGACGAACGCGAGGATGAAGGTCGCGGCGCGGCTGCGTCCGATGAGCGCGTCGTCGGCCGTGTCGGGCGCCTTCACCTTCTGATACCAGTCGCGCACCACCGCGCTCGAGGCCAGCACGAGCAGCGAGTCGACGGTGGACATGATCGCGGCCAGCACGACCGCGACGAACATGCCCACCAAGAAGATGGGCATGACGAGATCGACCAGCATCGGGAGCACGGCCTCACCTCCGCTGCCGAGGCCCGCCACGTCGCCGCTCGGACCGACCAAGAGGTGGCGGCCCACGAGGCCCGTGAGCAGCGCGCCCACATCGGCGAGGATCGTCCAGGTAATCGCCACGGCGGCGCCGCGCGAAATCTCGCTCTCGGAGCGCAGCGCAATGAAGCGCACGAACAGCTGGGGCGAGCCGAGGAAGCCCAAGCCGATCAGCAGCAGCGCCAGCGTGGTGAGGATCTGAGTGCCCTCCCCGAGCGAGAACTGGAGCAGCGACGGATCCTGCGCCCGCAGGCCGTCGAGCACCGCCCCGAGCCCGCCCGCGTACCAGGCCCCGACCACGGGGAGCAGCACCAGGCCCGCCACCATGAGCACGCCCTGAAAGATGTCGGACCACACGACGGCCACGAAGCCGCCGCTGACGATGTAGACCAGCACGACGGTGAAGCCCACCGCGATGCCCACGAAGTAGTTCCAGTCGAGGAAGCTCTCGAAGGCCTTGCCGGTGGCGTCGATCTGCGCGCTCACGTAGATGGTGACGAACACGACGAGGGTCGCGGCGGAGACCAGTCGCAGCACGTGGCCCTTGTCGCGAAAGCGCGACTCCAGGTAGTCCGGCACCGTGACCGAGTCGTAGCGGTCGGTGAGGCGCTTGAAGCGACGGCTCATCAGCAACCAGCTCATGCCCACGCCCAGCACCTCGCCGACCACCACCCACAGCGCTTGCACGCCGACGGTCGCGCCCATCCCGGTGAGGCCGAGCAGGAGCCAGGCGGACTCTCCGGTCGCGCGGGCCGAGAACGCCACGGCCCAGAAACCCATGGACTTGCCGCCGGCGTAGTAGTCGCGCACGTCGTGCATGCGACGAGACGCGATGACCCCGATATAGAGGAGGACCGCCAGGTAGAGGGCGATCCCAATCAGCTTCACGGTGGGGTCCGAGATGGCCAGCAGCACGGTGGCGACCTTAACACCCCTCGGGCGTGGGTGTAGTCTGGCGGCCATGGGCAGCCATCTCGACACGCTCAAGCGCGTCCTCGACGGTGATTACACGGGCGCGAGCGAGGCCGACAAGGCCAAGGCCGTACGCGAGCTCGTGCAAGTGTGCAGCGTGGCTGCGGGCGCGATGACGATCCAGCCGTTTCCGCTGGTCGACACCGCGCTCATCGCACCCATCCAGATCGGGCTCGTGCAAGGCATCGGCAAGATCCACGGCTACAAGCTCGACAGGAAGTCGATCCTCGAGATCCTGAGCACGTTCGGGGCCAGCATCGTGGCCCAGAACCTCATCATGGCGGCGGCCAAGCTGATCCCGTTCTTCGGCTGGGTGGTGACGATCTCCATGGCCTATGCGCTCACCTGGGCCATCGGCGAGGTGAGCGATCACTACTTCCGCAACGGTCGCAACGTCGACGAGAACGAGCTGCGCGCGATGTTCGATCGCGTCTACAAGGCGAAGAAGGACGAGAAGGCCAAGGAGCACAAGCAAGACAGCTCGCTCAAGGCCAAGCTCGAGCAGCTCAAGGAGGCGCGCAAGGCCGGGCTGCTGACCGACGAGGAATTCGAGGTCAAGAAGGCCGCGTTGCTGGCCGACTTCTAGGGCGCGGGCCAATCCCCGCGGCAAGCCGGCTGGAGCCGGCTGGGAGGGCTCGTGCGCGACGCCGGGGTGAAACCCGTACACACGAGGAGCGCTCGCGCTATGCTCGTGGCGTGCGACGGCTCGCGATGGTTCTGCTGTGCCTCACCGCGTGCACCCTCGACGTATTCGGTGCGGGCTCGGGCGGGACCGCAGATGGCTCCGATACGTCGAGCAGCGGCGCCACGTCGAGCACCAGCGTGGCCGAGACCACCTCGAGCTCGACCACGAGCGAGGTCAGCAGCAGCGGCTTGGATGGCTCGACGACGGGCACCAGCACGGCCGCGAGCTCGAGCGGAACGACCGGTGCAGTGATCGAGTGTGGCATGGGTCAGCAAGGCCCGGGCGGCTGCGCGCCGGGCTGCACCCAGTGCGACGGCGACGGCGTGTGTCTCTTCGATTGCATGGGCGCCGAGATCTGCGCGGGGGATACGTTCATGTGCCCCGAGGATCGGCCCTGCCTCGTGGAGTGCCTGGGTCGGGAGGCGTGCCACGACGCGACGGTGGTGTGTCCTCCGAACCATGAGTGTCATGTGCGCTGCTTTGGTGACCAAGCCTGCGGGGCGATGGACGTCATGTGCGGCGATGGCCCCTGCAGGCTCGACTGCAACACCCACGTGGAGGCCTGCCTCGGCCTCGACTTCTACTGCGGCGGCAACGTCGGCCAGGTGACGTGCAACACGGCGCAGACCGAGCCGCCGGAGCTGATCCCCTCGGTCTCGGAGTGCAGCTGTAGCGCGTCGAACTGCCGCGAATGAGCGCGCTTTCGCGCGATGGTTGAGCTATCGTGCGCTTCCCATGGGGCAGCGGGACAAGCTTCAAGATCGTCTCTTCTGTGAGATCGTCGCTCAGCTCATCATCGCCGACGCGGCCGTCACGGACGAGGAGCGGGCCTTCCTCGAGCGGTTGATGGACCGCCTCGACTTCGATGCGGACGACCGTCGAGCCGTGTTTGGTGCGGTCGACATCGGACAGCCCATCGACGACCGACTCGCGCGACTGGACCAGGCCCACCGCGCCGAGCTCCTCGTCGAGCTGGAGCACGCCGCTTCGGTCGACGGGGAGGTGGGTCGCGGCGAGGCGGAGATCCTCGAAGAAGTCCGCCGCGCGCTCGCGCAGCCGCAGTGATACCGGCACGGGCCGCGGGCCGCGAGCTGCGAGCCGCGAGCAGCGGGCTGAGAGCAGCCCGAGCTCGCGGACCCGCGCGAGGGCCTACTCCTGGAACTGCGCGGCCTCGGTGCTGTGCTCGAGCGCGAGCGTCGAGCCCTCGCCACCGGTGATCGCGGCCGAGACCGCGTCGAAGTACCCGGTGCCCACCTCTCGCTGATGGCGGGTGGCGGTGTATCCAGCCGTCTCGGAGCCGAACTCGGCCTGCTGCAGCCGCGAGTACGCGGTCATGCCCTCGTCCCGATAGTGGCGCGCGAGCTCGAACATGGAGTGGTTGAGCGCGTGGAACCCGGCCAGCGTGACGAACTGGAACTTGTAGCCCATCGCCCCGAGCTCGCGCTGGAACTTGGCGATGGTGGCGTCGTCGAGGTTCTTCTTCCAGTTGAAGCTCGGCGAGCAGTTGTAGGCCAGCAGCTTGTTGGGGAAGTCCTTGCGGATCGACTCGGCGAAGGTCTTGGCCTCGCCCAGATCCGGGGTGGAGGTCTCGCACCACACGAGGTCGGCGTGCGGCGCATAGGCGCGGCCGCGCGCGATCGCGTGGTCGAGCCCGCCGCGGATCCGATAGAAGCCCTCGGGCGTGCGCTCCCCGGTGATGAACGGAGCGTCGATCTCGTCGAGGTTGGTGGTGAGCAGCCGGGCGCTATACGCATCGGTGCGGGCGATGAGCACCGTGGGCACGCCCTCGACATCGGAGGCGAGGCGCGCGGCCACCAGCGAGCGGATGAACTGGCTCGCGGGGACGAGCACCTTGCCGCCGAGGTGCCCGCACTTCTTCTCGGAGGACAGCTGGTCCTCGAAGTGCACTCCGGCTGCGCCGGCGTCGATCATGGCCTTCATCAGCTCGAACGCGTTGAGCGGGCCGCCGAAGCCAGCCTCGGCGTCGGCCACGATTGGCGCGAGCCAGTGCCGCTGCGCTCCCCCCTCGCTGTGCTCGATCTGGTCGGCGCGACGCAGCGCATTGTTGATGCGCTTGACCATCTGCGGGACGCTGTCGGCCGGGTAGAGGCTCTGGTCGGGGTACATCTGCCCCGCTTGGTTGCCGTCGGCCGCGACCTGCCAGCCGCTGCAGTAGATCGCGGGCAGCCCGGCGCGGACCTGCTGTACGGCCTGGTTGCCCGTGATCGCGCCCAGCGAGGCCACGTGCGGGAGCTCGTGCATGAGCCGCCACAGTCGCTCCGCGCCCACGCGCGCGAGCGTGTGCTCGACGACCACGGAGCCGCGCAGGCGCATGACATCGGCGAGCGAGTACGGGCGCGTGATGCCGCTCCAGCGCTCGTCTGTGAAAGTGAGGGCAGCGTTGCTCTTGACGTCGTATTCGCTCATCAGCTCGTTCCTCCGGAGCTACAAAAGAAATTCACACGGTGATGATCTGCTCGTAGGCAGACAGGGTGAGGAAGTCTTCGAGGGTGGGGGCGGTGGAGATGCGCTCGAACAGCTCGCGCGCGGCGGCGAAGTGGCCGCGGTCGAAGCGCTCGGCCCCGATCTCCGCGCGAATGGTGACGAGCTCCTCGTCGATGATCGCGTGGAGCCGCGCCGGGGTGACCGGCTGCTGGTGGCCCGCGCCATCGTCGAGCGTGGCCCCGTGGGCGATCCACTGCCACACCTGCGAGCGTGAGATCTCGGCGGTCGCCGCGTCTTCCATCAGCGAGTAGAGCGGGACGCAGCCGTTCCCGCCGAGCCACGCCTCGAGGTACTGGATGCCCACGCGCACGTTGTGGCGCAGGCCGGCCACGGTGCGCGTGCCCTCGGGCACGGCCACCAGCGCGGCTGCATCGGGGTGCACGTCGTCGCGGGCGCGATCGATCTGGTTGGGCCCCTTCATGTGCGCGTCGAAGATCTCGCGGGCGAGCCCGATGAGCCCCGGGTGGGCGACCCAAGTGCCGTCGTGCCCGGCCAGCACCTCGCGCAGCTTGTCGGCCCGCACCTTGTCCATCGCGGCCGCGTTGGCGGCGGGGTCGTCCTTGATGGGGATCTGGGCTGCCATGCCGCCCATCGCGTGGATGCGCCGACGGTGGCAGGTCTTGATGACGAGCTCCGTGTACGCCTTCATGAACGGCTGGGTCATGCCCACCTGGCTGCGATCGGGCAGCACGGCCTCGGGTCGCGAGCGCAGCGTCTTGATGAAGGAGAAGATGTAGTCCCAGCGCCCGCAGTTGAGGCCGGCCGAGTGCTCGCGCAGCTCGTAGAGGATCTCGTCGATCTCGAACGCGGCGGGCAGCGTCTCG
The DNA here is from genome assembly GCA_041600735.1 of Nannocystaceae bacterium. Lineage (GTDB taxonomy): Bacteria > Myxococcota_A > Polyangia > Nannocystales > Nannocystaceae > Paraliomyxa. The sequence goes on along the minus strand of JBFIJN010000005.1, from coordinate 43,244 downwards.
ATCAGCACCGTGGCCCGCACCGAGCCCTGCGGGATTCCGAGCCGAGCCTGCGCCCACACGAACACGTCGTTCCACAGGCGCGCCTCGAGGTGGCTCTGCAGCTTGGGCAGATAGAAGTAGGGGCCGCTCCCGCGGCGGAGCAGCTCGGCGGCGTTGTGGAAGAAGTAGAGGCCAAAGTCGAAGAGGCACCCCGGGATCGGCTTGCCTCCGAGGGTGACGTGGCGCTCGGGCAGGTGCAGACCGCGGGGCCGCACGAACAGCGTGGCGAGGCGGCCCTCGCTGGCTTCTTGGCGCAGCGCGTAGTGCTTGCCGCGCGCGGGGTCGTGCCAGGTGAGGGTGCGACGCACGGCCTGGTAGAGATTGCGCTGTCCCTCGATCTCGTTGACCCAGGTGGGCGCGCACGAGTCCTCGCAATCGGCCATGAACACGTTGGCGCCCGAGTTGAGCGCGTTGATGATCATCTTGGCGTCGATCGGCCCCGTGATCTCCACGCGGCGGTCGAGGAGATCGGCGGGGATCGGGGCGACCGTCCAGTCACCCGCTCGCACCGCGGCCGTCTCGGGCAGGAACCCGGGCAGCTCGCCGGCGTCGTAGCGGGCTTGCACCCGCGCGCGCTGCTGCAGCAGCGCCTCGATGCGCGGGCGAAACTCGGCCACGAGCGCCCCCAGGAACCCGAGCGCGTCCGAAGTGAGGATGACTTCGTAGCCATCGGTCGGTCCGAGGATCTCGAGTTCTGTGCTCATCGTCGTGTGCTCCTCATTCGAGTCCAGTCGAATCGGCGGGGAATATTTACCAAATTACATGCGCCGTCAATTCGACGAGGAGCTGGCGAGGCGCGGCGCGATCGCGGACCGCAATGGCGGTGATGGCGGCGCATGCGTGATAGAACGGAGCCTGGCGCGGGAGAGCACGACGATGACGGGACACCTCGTGGGATCGCTGGCACTGGTGCTCGGGCTCGGGTTCGCGACGCTCGGTTGCGCGAAGTATCCGTCGTGCAAGAAGGACAAGGACTGCCGCGCGGAAGCGGGCGAGCACTGCGTCTCGGGCACGTGCCAGAACTGCAAGGCCGACGCCGACTGTGTGGCGCGAACGCCTGCCGACCAAGCGCCGTGGACGTGTAACGCGTTTCGCTGCGGCCCGCCGGGCGCCGATGCGGGCGCGGGCGCGGGCGGGCAGGAGGGCGATCCGTGCGCGCAGCGCTCGGATTGCGTCGAGGGCCTGACCTGTCGCGAGGGCGCGTGCGCCGGCTGTACCGCGGACGCGGAGTGCTCGCCGAGCACGTGCAACCTCGACACGAGCCGCTGCGCGGGAGCGAGCTCGTGCTCGACCGACGAGCAGTGCGCCATGGACGAGATCTGCGACGGAGGCATGTGCGTGTTCTCGGGCAACCTCGGCGACGACGGCGGTCCGTGTGGCTTGGCCGCGGTGTACTTCGGCTTCGACAGCGACGTGCTCACGCCAACGACGCAGGAGGAGCTGACCGCGACCGCGGACTGCATCGCGCAGCAGGGGCGCACGGTGTACCTCGAGGCCCACGCCGACGACACCGGCACCGAGGAGTACAACATCTTGCTCACCGAGCGTCGCGGCACGGTGGTGCGCAAGTTCCTCGGCGAGCGCGGGGTGCCCAGCGAGCTGCTGCAGGTGGTCGCCAAGGGCAGCTTGGAGTCGACGGCTACCGATGATGCGGGGCGCGCGAAGGAGCGGCGGGTCTCGTTCCTGTGGCCAGAGTGAGCTACGGGCCCGCCGTGATCGCGCCCTCGCCCGCGCCGTGAATGCGGGCGGACATCGCAATCTCGGTGAGCCCGGCTTCGCGCGCGAGGTCGAGCGCCTCGACGACTGCGCCATACGGCACATCGGGCTCGCTCAGCACGGTGAGCCGGGTGCTCGGGGCAAGGCGGGCGACCTCGCGAAAGCGGGCGAGCGCGGCGGTCGGGTCCACGGCCTTGCCGTCGAGCTCGAGGCCGGTGGCGGTGACCGTCACCTGAAGCGTGGCGGGAAGGCGCTTCGCCGCGCTCGGCGGACGGATGGGATCGGGGACTGCGAACGCATCGGCGAGCGGAGGCGTGGGTGATGGCGTCGGGCTCGCGTGCGGGCGCTGGGCGTCTTCGAGCTGGTCGAGGCGCTTCTCCATCGCATCGAGGCGCTGGAGCAAGGCCTCGTGAGCGAGCTGCGTCGGCGCTGGCTCTGCGCCGCAGCTGGGGCCAAGCGCGAGCACGATCGGCAGCCACTGGCGGTGCACGGCCTCGATCGTAGCAGGATGGAACCGATGCGTCGTCTGGAGGGTCTGGTGCGTTATGCTCGACCACGACCGTGCCCAGGACGCCCGCGGCGTCCCTCAACAAGCGAGGACGACGATGAAGACGATGGCAGGATGCGCCCTGGGGTTCGTATTGAGCGGCGGCTGTGCACCGGGCGATGCGCTCACGCCCGCGCCCGCGCCCGCGCGCTCCGAGGCCAGCGCCTACGTGGTCGCGCCCGCGTGTGGCCCCGCGAAGGTCGGCTCGCTACGCGAGCTGCTGCCCGACGACAAGATCATCGGCGCGCTCGAGGTCGACGTGGCCCACCTGCAGCGCGGCAAGCTGTTCCCAGAGGTCGAGCGCGTGCTCGCGGCCGAGGGGGCCGAGGTGCTCGACGCGATGAACGCCTGCGGTGTGCCGCTCGCCAAGGTCGAGGGGCTGATGGTGGGCTTCAGCGACCATGACGACGTGGTGTTCGGAGTGCGCGCCAAGGGGCTGGGCGAGCCCGCCACGCTCGACTGTCTTGCCACCAAGATCGAGAAGGCGACGGGCAAGGCGCCATGGAAGCGGGTCTCGAGCGCGTGCGAGACGACGCTCGAGGTGCCCGATGACGACGCCAAGGGCTTCGTCGTGGGCCGCGACATGGTGGTGTTCGCCAGCAAGTCGCTCGAGGGGGCGGTGGCCCGGCGCGTCGAAGGCAAGGATCGCTCCGCGCTCCACGGTCGCCTGGGCTGGGCCCGCAGCGAGGTGGAGCTCGGCAGCACGGCGTGGATGGCCGCAAACCTGCCCGCCGGCGCAGCCGCAGGCCTGTCCCCCGAGCTGGCCGGTCTCGCGCACGTGGGCGTGAGCATCGATGCGACCCGCGGTCTCGGCCTACAGATGGGCGCGGGCTTTGGCTCGAGCAGCGAGGCCAAGGCCGCGGCCAAGTCGCTCGAGAGCCAGCTCGATCAGGCCAAGGCGATGCTGCCGCTGCTCGGCTTGCCCGCGAGCGTGGCAGACGCGCTCTCGGTCGAGGCCAAGGGCAAGCTGGTGCGCATCGGCGCGTTCCTCAGCCTCAGCGACCTCGAGAAGCTGCGCAAGCTGGCCGAGGGCGGCTCGGGAAGCAGCCCTGGCGCTGCCCCGCCCCCGAAGCGCCGACCGGGGATGTAGCGCTACTCCTCGATGAGCGAGCACAGCTGCTCGATGGCGGTGTCTCGCTCGGTGACCTTGGTGGCGTTGACGGCCTTGCGGATGACGGCCTCCCACTTCTCCTCGGGGACGTCTTCCTTCATGTTCTCGAGCAACTCGAGGATTTCCTCGTCGTCGAGCGCGTTGTAGATGACGTTGCCGTCGTGGCGCAGGAGCGAGTTGAGATCCTTGATATAGGCGCCGATGGTCTGGGGCGGACGGCTCGCGTCGCGCTTCTCGCCGAGCTTCTGGCGCTTCTGGACGCGCTTGAGCTCCCGCTCGATGCGTTCCATGTCGTTGCGTTTCATGTGGACCTCCTGGATTTCCGAGGGACGACGGTGGTGACGTGGGCCTCCTGGCCGTGACCCCCTCGGGGCCGCGTAGGTAGCACAACGCCGGTGGGGAAAGCACGCTCCGCGCGGTGTCGCGACGGTGACGGGCGGGCGGACCCCGGTCGAGCAGTGGGCGCCGATTCGGCCGCCAGACGGAACTGCTCTGCTGCGTACGGGCATTTAGCACCAACCCGGCGATCTGCCTCCGAATCAGGTTCCAGTAGCCTCGTGTGGTCGCTCGCGATGGCGGGTACCCCCGGCGGGCCGAGAATTGCGCCGCTTGCGCTGTCTTCCCGACGAGAGAGCCGGACGTTGGGGCTCACATCGGGCTTGGATCGACCGTGCGGATTGAAGGACCATGGGAGGGTCGAGCGCGGGGCTAGCCGTGTCCGACGCCTAACTAACTTGAAGCATGGGTGGTTTGGAATGGACGTTGGAAGCTTTGCGGGGCCGCGGGTGCTCCGTGCATGGGTGATGCTCGTGGGTCTCGGCGCGGCGGGCTGCGCAATGATCCCCTCGCAAGCGGCGTGTCCACGAGGACAGCAGCACCACGATGGGCAGTGTGTGCCGACCTCGACCCTGGTGTTCGAGCGCTGTCTCGAGTCGTTTCGCAAGACCCGGGTGGAGCGCGAGCACGGCGTCGGCACCGAGGTCACGGCGCAGGTGAAGGGGCAGGGCGGTTCCTTCCACCGCGAGCGCAAGGACGTCGAGCAGGCGGAGTATGACGGTCTGCCCCACGAGCTGATGGGGGACGCGATCGATGAGTGCCGTCGACAGGAGGAGCAGCAGCGCACGCTCGAGGTCGAGCGCGCGTGGGCGGCGGTGGACGAGGCCGAGCAGCGCGCACGCCAAGCCGAAGAGGAGCGGGGGCGCGCCGAGCTGGCGCTCCGCGAGGCCGAGCAGGCCATCGCGCGCCGCGAGGAGTCCGGTACCGCGCTGCAAGAGCAGCTCGACGCGGCCCAGCTCGCGCTGGCCCAGGCCGATGCCGCGCTCGAGGAGCAGCGCGCGCTGCTGGTCGATCGACACCCGTGCACGGCGGGCGCGTGGGAGCGCTGCGGGGAGCAAGCGCTCGTCGCCAAGCGAGACGGCGACTACCCGCGGGCGCACGCGCTGTACCGGCAGGCCTGCGAGGGCGGCAGCGCCGATGCCTGCGGCAACTGGGGCGTGATGTTCGAGCATGGCCTGGGCGCCGAGGTCGATCTGCCGCAGTCGCGGCGGCTGTACACGCAGGCGTGTGATCGCGGGAGCGCGCATGGCTGCGTGAACCTGGGCTTCCTTCACGAGCAGGGGCGCGGGATGGCGCGCGACCTCGACCAGGCGGTGGCGCTCTATGAGCCGGCCTGCACCGCGGGGCTGATGCGCGGCTGCGGGCGCTGGGGGCGGTTGATGAGCACCGGCGCGATCATCCGCGGCGAGACGCAGCCGCCCGCCGCCGAGCTGCTGGGGCGGGCCTGCGATGGGGACTATCCGCAGGCGTGCATGTGGGCGGGCGAGCGCGATCTCGAGGGCCGCGACGGGGAGCGGCAGCCGCTCTCGGCGTCGCGTCGCTTTCGTCGCGCGTGCGAGCACGACGTGCCCGAGGCCTGCGTGGCGCTGGGGCGCATGCACGAGCTGGGCGACGGGGTGCGCGAAGACGCGGGCGAGGCCACCCGCCTCTACCAACGCGCCTGCGAGGCCGACGACGCGCGCGGCTGCGCGGCGGTCGAGCGGCTGTCGCGGGGCGGTGAAGCCGAGCGCAACGGCGAGCGTACCGCTCGTCGGTGAGCGGTACGCTTGCATCCGCGGCGGCGTGACACGGCAACCGGCGTGTCACCGCCGCGCCGCGGCGCTCGACTACGGGATGTAGATGATCTCGGACTTCATCCCGCCCGGGTAGGCATAGGACGAGTGGCAGACCATCGTGTCGTCGACGACGTTGTCGCATTGCGGGCTGGGCGCACCGCTCGAGTAGCCCATCTGCACGATGCCGAACGGCACGCCGCTGTCGATGATGTGCGGGCCCTCGCTGATCGGGACGTCGGCCACCTCGTACGACGCGGTCACGGGGTAGAACCCACCGACGCTGACGTTGTCGAGGAAGACCGTGGGGCCGCCGACCGGCCGCGTCACCTGCACGTAGTGGTAGTCGAAGCCCACGCCGGTGGAGAACACGTAGCGCTTGAGGAACTGCTCCACCGGGACCATCTGGTACATGGCGGGGTCGCCGATGGTGGTGGACTCGGCCGCCTCCTCGCCGTTGGAGCGGCTGCCCTGCAGATACTGCACCGGCATGAACGCGCCGGTGTTGTCGCTGTCGAGGAAGAAGCTGCAGTTGTTCGGTACGTCGACCTGGATCCACGAGCCGCGCTTCTCGAACGTGCAGCCCTCGCCGTCGAACTCGTTGGGCTCGGGGCAGTTCTCGGCGGTGAGCACGGGACCGGGGCAGCCGAGGTTGCCCTCGGCCGTGATGCGCACGCCCGGGCCGCTCGAGAAGATCCGCCACCAGTGCCGCTCGGTGTTGCGCACGGGGGAGTGCGCCGCGACGTAGCGCTTGCCCCAGTAGTCGAGCGGGATCAGCAGCTCTTGGAGCGGGTCGCAGCGGCCGAGCACCGGCGCCTCGCGCACGGGCACGCGCGAGCAGCGGCTGGCGCCCACCACCCAGATCGGCTTGTCGGCGTGGATCACCGTGCCGGACACGTCGCGGAGGTTGGGCTCCTCTTGGAAGTTCGCCGAGGCGGCGATGCGCACGGTGTCGAAGCGGTTCATGTCGAGCTTGGTGCTCGTCTCGCCCGCGGGCACGAAGTCGATGTTGACGCCGGTGCCGGCCGTGTCGACGGGCGGGGTCCACTCGACCTGGGTGAAGTCGTGGAGCGCGACGATCTCGAAGTAGCTGGGCTCGCCTTGGCCCTGCTGCTGCGGAGCGTGGGGCGCGAACGAGGCCACCACGTAGTCGCGGCGGATGGTGCTCTCGGGCAGCAGCAGCGACGAGTCGTTGCCGCGCGCATTGGTGAGCGGAGAGTGCAGGTAGGCGACCACGGGCACGTCGCTCTCGACGCGATAGGTGCCACCGGTGCGGAACATCGACGAGGTGCCGAGCACGAAGTCGGCATCGAGCTCGAACAGCGTGTCCTCGCCGGGCTGGAGCACGCGCGGGTTGCCGAGCGCCTCTTCCTTCCGCTTGCCCTCGGGGGTCTGGTAGAGCTGCACGGTGACCGGGAGCTCCCGGTTGGGGTTGGTCACCACGAGGCCATCGGGGAAGGCCTCGTCGAGGTGCAGCTGGCGGTTGGCGATGAACGAGCAGCCCGCCGACGAGGGCAGCTCGGCCTCGGCCTCACACAGGCCCACGCAGCGGTCCTCCGCGCACGACTCGTCCTCGGTGCAGATGTCGCAGTACTGATTGGTGTCGCAGGGCTCCTGCAGCCACTCGAGCCCGTTGGGGGCGCAGGTCCGGAGGAACGCCTGCCCGTTGCACTGGCGCTCGCCGGGCATGCACAGGTACTGGACCCCCGAGGTCTCGTCGGCCGAGTCGGGGCCGTTGGTGGTGGGGCTCGAGTCCGATTCGGTCTCGCCCCCGGGTGGCGGGTCGGAGGGGCAGGCGGCTGCCAACGCGAGGGTCAGCAGCGCTCCGACCGAGCCCAGGAGCGGAAGATTGCGGGGGAGCCTAGTCGTCGGCATAGACCTGGAAGTTCAAGTAGGAGTTGATGGACTCGGGGGCCACGGCGACCTCTTCGACGGCGAACACGATGGTGCTGCCCTCGAGGTCGAGAGAGTCGTAGTTGATGGTGCTGCCGACGGCGGTCGCCAGGTCGGTGCGGAAGGTATCGATCAGATCCTGGTTGTCTTCGACCAGCTGCTTCTCTTCGAGCGCGGCGGAGCCGTAGCCCTCGCCGGCGATGAGCGTGGCCGCCCCCGGCGTGATGTCGATGCCGGTGCGGGTGTTGTTGACCGTCACGTCGAGCGGCATCACGGCGTCGGCATAGCCGCAGTAGCCGTCGGCGATGCGCCACATGCGAAACTCCGAGTCGAGCCGCGGGTTGTTGAACTCGTTGCCCTCGATGCTGGTGAGCGTGACGCCGAAGGGGCCGGTTGGATCGGGCTCGCCGTCGTCGTCGTAGCGCCGCGCGATCTTGCCCTCGTCGAACATCCGATGGCTCATCGTGAGGAACAGCGCCGGATCCATCGTGACGGCCATGGGGTAGCCGTCGGGGATCTCGCCCGCCAGGTCGAGGCCGGCGCTGGCCGGCAGCGGGAGGTTGGTCTGCATGCCGAGCACGAGCTTGCCGTCTTCGGGGCGCACGATGAGCTCGCGGGCGAGCAGCCGCACCTGACCCTCGCCGATGACCCACGAGCCGAGCTGCAGCAGCTCGACCGGTCCGAAGTCTTCTTGGATCTGCTCGGTGAGCAGCACCGTGAGCGCACCCGTGAGCGTGGTGTGCTCCTCGGAGTTGATGCCGTAGACCACGAGGAAGAGGTCTTGGACCGTGGCCTGAGAGTAGTCGGCGAGGAGGGTGCTGATGCCGGCGGTCTCGTCGGCCTCGAGTCGCATGGGGATCGAGAGCTTCACCCGGCCCACGCCGCTCGAGATCGGGTCGTTGCCCGAGATCAGCTGGATGCCGAAGTCGAGGCTGAACAAGATGCAGTTGCGGCAGCCCGGGATGTCGGCGAACTGGAGCAGCGGATCGCTCTCGGGTTCGAACACGGCGGTGGCGGGCCCGAGCGGGAGCACGCCGGCGAACGGCACCTGCTGGTTGGTCACGGCCCCGCCGAGCAGCCGACGCACGCCCTCTTCGGTGAGCTGCAGGGCCACGGGGAAGGGACCCTTGGTCGGGACCGGGGAGACCAGCGGCGTGGCCTCGCGCTCGGACTGGCGGAAGAACTCTTGCCCGCGCGTCTCGCAATCGATCGAGATGTCCTCGCCCCGGCAACCGTCGGCGCAGCCGCCCAGCGAGGCGGCAACGAGGAGCATGGCCCACGAGAGCGGGGTTCCAAACCGAGGCGGAGTCATCGAGGGCATAGGGTCAATCCAGGGTTGCGACGCGGGCGAAGGGCCCGTGGGCGCGGGGGTCCCGGGCTTCATTGTGTCTGGGCGCCGCAGTCGTGACAAGCCGCGAGCCGCCGCGAGAGGCGGCGATGGGAGGCGGTCGCGTGGGCTCGCCCACCGCGTTGGCGGGGGTGCGTGCGAATTGCGCTAGCCGAGGTGATCGGGTCGTCGGGCGCGCGGTTCGATGCTACCGTGGCGCCGATGGACTCGGGCCCGCGCGCTTGGTCGGCACGATCGCCACGACTGCTCCTCGGCGCTTGCGCGCTAGGGGCCAGCGTGTGGCTACTGGGGGCCTGTTTCGACTCGGATGAGAAGTACGTGCCTTCGGTGGGCTCCACGTCGACCACGGGGCCGATCACCACGACATCGAGCTCGAGCAGCAGTACCTCGGGCTCGAGCAGCACCACCGAGGCCCCCGACGTGACCTGTCGCGACGCCATCGACTGCGTGCTCGGCTGCGCGGCAGAGCTTCAGGCCTCGATGATGCCCGAGCCCGATCTCACCTGCTTCCTCGACTGCGAGGAGGGGCTCACCGTCGACGAGGCGCTGCACTTGTTCCGGCTGGCCGAGTGCGCCACGAACCGCTGCGTGGACCTCGGGGTCTGCGACCAATTGGTCGCGACCAGCACGGACAGCAGCAGCAGCAGCAGCAGCAGTAGCAGTAGCAGCACGGGCACCTCGACCGGCGGTCCTCCCCCGATGCCCGGCAACCCCTGCCTCGATTGCATCTTGGCGAGCATGCGGGACAAGGACATCGGCGGCATGTGCCAAGCCTTCGCCGACGCCTGCATCTAGCGCGTGGCTTGGCCCCCCTCCGAAGAAGGGGGCCAGGAAGGGGGCCGTCGGATGCACGCCGAGCGCCCCGCTACGCGGGCGGAAGGCAGCGAATGTCGACCAGCGTGATGTGCTGGCCGATCGTGGGCACCTCGGGGAACAGCACCTCGCACTCGCGGGTGGGGTGCGTGGCCGCGATCGCGATGTCGCCCGGTGCCGTGTCGGGGAGGTTGAAGAACACCACCACGGGCAGCGCCGCGAACTGGATGAAGTTCTGGTTGAGCACCGGCGCGCCGGTGGAATCGGGCGCGTAGTAGGTGTCGGGCGCGGGCGCCGGGGTGAGGTCGATGGTGGTGTCGCCTTCCATCACCGCGGTGTTGTTCAGCAGCCGCACGATCATGATGGCGGCGTCGAGATCGGGCTCGGCGGGCATCTGGGGCTGGAGCAGCATGATCTGCAGATCGACGAACGAGCTCGGGATCTGGGCCAGCTGCACGTCTTCTTGGAGCGGATCGGAGCCGATCGCCACCGGGATGATGGCACCCCAGTAGTCGGGGTTTGGTTGCACCACGAAGATCGAGGTCATGTCCGCGGGGAGCGGCGCGATGCTGAACTGGCCGGTGCCATCGGCGGTGGCCGTGACCCCGGGCAGGTCGTAGATCGAGATCTCGGCGTCGGGGATCGGGGTCGCCATTGCGGTGAAGTCGACCACCTCGCCCTCCGCGGTGACCTCGATGGGTGGGGGCTCGCCGGAGGACGACTCGCTGCTGCTGCCGTCGGCGGAGCCCGAGGCTACGGCCGTGGAGCTCGAGTCGGCGACCATGGTCGTGGACCCACTGCCGGCCGTTCCGTCGGTTCCGCTGCTGCCCGCGCTGTTGCCACCCGGGTTCGAATCATCGCCACAGCCGAGGGCGGGGACGCCCAGGGCCATCGCCATTGCCAAGCTCTTGCCAATCTTCACTCCATACCTCGCTAGGTCAGGGGTCGTAGGTCAGTCTTGGCGCTCGGACCAAGCCCGATCGCCAGCGTGGCATTCTAGCAGGGGGGCGAGCCCCGCTCCATGCTTTCGCCCCTATCCCTTCGGCGTGGGCTGCGATAAATCATCACCCATGAAGCGCACCGTCGCCGTCCTGGCCACTGGGCTGCTTGCAGGCCCCGTGATCGCGCCGCAGGCCGCCGCGGCGACGCCTGCCGCCGTAGCCGCGCCTGCCGACGATGCGGAGTCCAGCGAGGCCAGCGAGGGAGGTTCGCCCGAAGGCGAGTCCGCCGAAGGCGAGACCGAGCCCGAGAGTGTGGGTGCGCAGCCCGAGCCAGCCGCGCCCGCTGCTCCCACGCCGCCGCCCGAGGGCGAGCGCCGATCGAGCGCGAAGACGAGCGGCGGGGCCAAGGTCTCGCTCGGCAAGCGCAAGACCAAGGGCGATGCCAAGGCCGACGCGAGCGCCGAGGCCCAGGATCCCCGCGCCTACGAGAAGGCGAAGGCCAAGGAGCGCCCGTGGATCCATCGCTGGGAGGCCAAGCGCAACCTCGCGGAGCTCGGTCTGTTCGGCGGGTTGCTGCGCCCCTCCGATGAGCACGACCTCTACGATCCGCGCACGCGCCCGCAGGATCCGCTGTGGAAGCTCGGCCCCGACGTGGGCGTGCGCGCGGCCTTCTTCCCGCTCGCGCCGCTCGGCGTGGAGGCCGAGTTCTCGGCCAACCCCACGCGCGTTCGCACGATCACCAACGACTTCGCGTTCGTGTATGGCTTTCGCGGCCATGTGATCGTGCAGATTCCGGTCTCTCGCATCACGCCGTTCCTGCTGGGCGGCTACGGCCTGATGGGCGTGCGCAGCCACATCCTCATCTTGGGCAACGACATCGATCCCGCGTTCCACTACGGCGGCGGCGTGAAGATGTACGTCACCAAGCGCATCGTGGTGCGCGCCGAGGTGCGCCAGATCGTGAGCGCCACCAAGGCGCAGGAAGACAGCGGCACCTCGCACTTCCAGGCGCTCGCGGGCATCTCACTCGTGCTCGGGCGCAAGAAGCCCGTGCCGCCGCGCTATGTCGCGCCCGTCGATCCCGATCGCGACAACGATGGAATCCTCAACGAGCGCGACGAGTGCCCCGACCAGCCCGGGCTCGAGCCCACGGGCTGCCCGGACACCGACGGCGACGGCTTCATCGACAAGGTCGACGCCTGCGTCGAGGTGCCCGGCGTGGAGCCCGACGGCTGCCCGCTCAAGGACACCGACGGCGACAAGATCTACGACGTCGAGGACGAGTGCGTGTTCGAGGCGGAGATCTACAACGGCATCGACGACGAGGACGGCTGTCCCGACGAGCTGCCGCCGGAGCTCATCATCTTCAAGGGCGCGCTCAAGGGCATCGAATTCGACTTTGGCAAGGACACGATCCGCCCGGTCAGCAAGCCCGTGCTCGACGACGCGATCGAGAAGCTCAAGAAGTTCCCGGGCGTGCGCGTCAAGATCGTGGGTCACACCGACAACGTCGGCGACCCCGCGTCCAACCTCGATCTGTCCAAGCGCCGCGCGAGCTCGGTCAAGGACTACCTCGTGGCGGGCGGCGTCGCCGAGAGTCGCATCGAGACCGATGGTCTCGGCGACACGCTGCCGGTCGCGTCCAACGAGGACGAGGCGGGTCGCGCTCAGAACCGCCGCATCGTGTTCGAGATCATCTCGAACGAGCCCACCGAGGTGCGGCCCCTGTCCAAGGACGCCAAGGACGCCGACGCCGAGGTCGTGAAGCCACCCTCCGAGGATGGCGAGCCCGAGTGAGCGGCGCGAGGGCGTTGGCCCTCGCGCGCTGTAGCGCCGGCGCTGGCGTAGACGCGCTAGCGCTGGCGTAGGCGCGCTGGCGTAGGCGCGTCTGCGCGAGGGCCAACGCCCTCGCGTGCGCGCGCGTTGGCTTGCTTGCGTCAGCCCTCGGGCGTAGTGCCGACGGTGACGGTGCCGCCGTCGGCGATCCAGCGGAAGTTGTCGATCAGCGCGGTCGAGTCCCACGCCGAGTCGCCGGTGTCCCAGATCGCGAAGCGGATCGTGACCAGCTGGCCCGGGTCGACCGGCGCGGTGGTGGCCAGCCAGGAGGTCGCGCCCGCGTCGTTCCACGTGTCGAAGCCGGTGCCCACCAGCTCGGCGGTTCCGAGCGGACAGCCGGCGCAGACCTCGAAGAACGCGATGTTGACGCTGACGGGGTTGGTCATCGCGTCGAACGAGATGTTGCCGTTGATCGAGCCCGGCGGCGGCGGGTTGACCAGCGCGATGAACTGATCATTGTAGGCGGTGCACACCCACTCGGGGTACTCGAACGAATAGAAGTCGAAGCTGAACGCGTAGCCGGTGGCGTTGGTGGGCGCGCGCAGGGTGACCTCGAGCGCAATGTCATCGTTGATGGCGGTCGAGCCGGGGCACGCGGGCACGTCTTGCGGGAAGCCAGGGGGCGCCGCGCTGGCGCCCGAGCCATTGCAGGTGAGGCTGCCGCAGGCGTTGGCCTGGCCGGGGATGCGCCCGCGACCCGAGGAGAGGACCAGCAGCCGATCACCCTCGAGCGGGGCCATGTTGGGCCCAAAGTTGCCCATCAGACCGTGCTGCAGCGGCGCATTGAGAGCGTTGCCGTTGGCTCGCGTGTACTGAGCATTCACGATGCCCCAGTCGCCGACGCCGGCCGAGGTCTTGCACAGACCGATCGCGGCGGCCGCGTGATAGGGATCGTTGGAGTCGAGCGCGAGGCCCATGTCGCAGGGCGGGGCCACGTTGTCGATCAGCCCGTCGCAGTCCTCGTCGGCGGGATCGGGGATGTTGCCCATGGCGTCGGGCTCGGTGATCTCCACCTCGACCGCGCCCGGGTTGACGTTGGCGTCGCAATCGTTGCAGTCGCCCTCGTTGACCGAGAACCCGTCGCCGTCGGCGTCGGCGTTGGGGTCGGTCTCGCAGCTATTCCCCGGAATTCCGCCGTCTGGGGTGTCGGGGAGGTCGAATTTGATGCCGTCGCCGCCGCCGCTCGAGTTGCCCGAGTCTGCGGTGACGGGGGAGGTCGTGGCACCGCCAGTGACGGCCCCAGTGTCGTCGTCTGGCCCGCCATCGCTCGTGGTGCCGCTTCCGCCCACCGGCAGGGTGTCGATGCCGCCGGTTGGCTGCGCTTCATCGGCATCCGTGGATCCACAGCCGCCCAGGGCGAGACCCAGCATCACCGAGACTCTTGCCACCCCTCCAATATCAAGTCGCGCGCCCATTGTTTCGTTGTCGCACACGGCCCGGGGCAAAGTCCATCGTCCTCGCGGTCTCCGCGATGTAGGCGCCTATGGGTGCGGGTGGTTTTCGAGCGAATCCCACGGCACGAGCGATCGATGGGCTCGGCATGGACACTCGTGTGCCCGGCTCCCAAGCCCCCAAGCACTAATCCATTGGCAAGGAAGAAATGATCATGCGTTCGATCTCAGCGATGCTCGCGATTCTCGCGGTGGGCGTGACTGCAGGAACAGTCGCGCTGCCCAGCGAAGCAGAGGCCTGCGGCGGCACGTTCTGCGATGCCGGCCCGACCGCGATGCCCGTCGATCAGACGGGCGAGAACATCTTGTTCGTGATGGGTGAGGGTTTCACTGAAGCCCACATCCAGATCCAGTACGACCCCAACACCGAGGCCGAGAAGTTTGCGTGGGTGATCCCGCTGACCGCGCTGCCGGAGTTCTCGGTGGGCAGCGACCCGCTGTTCGCTCGGGTGCTGGCGGGCACCGTGCCGAGCTACGGCTTTCAGAGCCAGTTCAATGGCGATGACTGTGGCGGAGACGGTACCGGCGGCGGCGGTAGTAGCGGCGGAGGAGAGGGTGGCGATGACACCACCAGCGGCGGCGGAGGCCCGGACATCGTCCTACAAGAAGTGGTCGGTGCGTTCGAGATCACCGTGCTCTCGGGCGGCACCGCCGACGAGCTCGTGCAGTGGCTCGATACCAACGGCTACGCCCAGGATCCCGCGGCGCTGCCGATCTTCGACGAGTACCTCGGCGAGGGCTATCTGTTTGCGGCGTTCAAGCTCGTGAATGATGCGGAGGTCGCGGAGATCCACCCGGTGGTGCTCCGCTTCCCCGTGGAAGAGGCCTGCGTGCCGCTGCGGCTCACGCGGATCGCAGCGGTCGAGGACATGAGCGTGCGGACGTTCTTCTTGGCCGACGATCGCGTGGTACCCGAGACCTACCGGCACGTGCTGGTGAATCCCCTCAAGCTCGACTGGCCGAGCCTCGCCTCCAATTACAAGGAGGTGATCACGCTGGCGGTGGACGCCGAGGGCGCGGACGGTCGGGCGTTCGTGACGGAGTATGCGGGCAGCAGCGCCGTCGTCTCGCGCGCGGGGGTCCATGACGAGGCCTGGGAGGCCGAGCCCTATCGCACGCTCGCGCCCCTCGAAGCGATCGACCTGCTCAAGAGCCAGGGGCTGCTCAGCTGCTTCGAGGACTTCGACGGCTTGGTGTGCGACTTCGGCCACCCGCTGCTGCGCGGGCTGACCCAGCAGTTCCTGCCGGCGCCCGCGGGCGTGGAGGAGCCGGAGTTCTATGCGTGCCCCGAGTGCTATCAGGATCAGATCGACGTGCTGGCGTGGGATGGCAACGCGTTCGCCGACCTGCTGGACGAGCGCATCGTGGTGCCGGCCAAGCACGCGGTGACGCTGCTCGACTCGTACCCCACGCTCACGCGCATGTACACGACGATCTCCCCGGGCGAGATGACGGCCGATCCGTTCTTCCACACCAATGCCGATCTGCCCGATGTGGACCTCACCAATCAGGTGGCCACGCGCCGCTTCGGCTGCGGGCCCCACGAGGTGTGGTTCCTGCCCGACGGGCGCGAGGTCTTCGTGCCCAACGGCGTGTGGCCCGAGTTCGTCGGGGAGATGCCGTGGGAGGAGGAGGTGCAGGAGATCGCCGCCGCGGGCGGGCCGATGACGCTGGTCACGCGCACCGCGTTGATCGACGAGCTGCTCTTCGCCCACAACTGCATGTGGAGCTACCCCTCGGCCGAGGCCTGCGGCCAAGGCCAGGACACGGGCACGGGCTCGGGCGAGGGCTCGGGCTCGGGCGAGGGCTCGGCCTCGGACACCGAGGGCACCGGCGGCAGCGCGGGCCAAGACGGGGGTACGAGCGGCTGTGGCTGCCGCACCGAGCATGGCTCGACCGGCGGCGCGCTACTGGTGGGCCTTGGGCTGCTGGGGCTCGGTCGGCGCTCGCGTCGACGACGTTGACGCGCGAACGGGCGCGCGTTGCTGCGGGTCCGCGCGATGCATCGCGTGGGCCCGCGGTCGATCGGTTACGCTCGCGGTCGTGCGCACCGCCGACGACTACATCCGCAGCCTGCAGGCCCGCGACCTGGTGCTCTATGTCGATGGCCAGCGCGTGGCCGATCCCACGGCGCATCCGCGGGTGAGACCGGCGATCAATGCGGTGGCCGCGACCTACGCGCTGGCCCACGACGATCGCTACCGCACGCTGGCCACCGCGCACTCCGAGATCATCGACGCGCCGGTCAATCGCTTCACGCACCTGTTCACTCGCCCCGAGGACCTGCTGCGCAAGCTCGAGCTCCAGCGGGTGCTCGGGCGGCTCACCGGGACCTGCTTTCAGCGCTGCGTGGGGATGGACGGGCTCAATGCGCTCTACATCGCCACGTGGGAGGCCGGGCGCGAGCACCACGATCGCTTCATCGCGTGGCTCGCCGGGGTGCAGCAGCGCGACGAGGTGATCAACGGGGCGATGACCGACGCGAAGGGGGATCGCAGCAAGCGGCCCGGCGAGCAGCCCGATCACTACCTGCGCGTGGTCGAGCGTCGCGCCGAGGGCTTGGTGCTGCGCGGCGCCAAGATCCACCAGACCGGCGCCGCCAATGCCCACCAGATCCTCGCGATGCCGGGCATGGCCATGCGCGCGGGCGAGGAGGCGTTTGCGGTCGCGGTGGCGCTGCCCGTGGATGCGCCCGGGGTGAGCATGGTGCTCGGTCGCCAGCCCTCGGACGAGCGCAGGGGCGGGCCCGACGCGGGCAATGCCCAGTACGGCGGCCAAGAGGTGGTGGTGCTGTTCGACGACGTGGTCGTGCCGTGGGAGCGGGTGTTCCTCGACGGGCAGCTCTCGGCCTGCGCGACGCTCGTGGATGCGTTCGCCGGCTATCACCGGGCGAGCTACGGCGGGTGCAAGCCGGGCAACCTCGACGTGCTGATCGGCGCGGTGACGCTGCTGACGCAGGAGCACGGGGTGCGCGGGGCCTCGCACGTGCGCGACAAGCTGGTCGAGATGGTGCACCTGACCGAGACGGTGCACGGCCTGGGCCTGGGCGCGAGCGCCAAGAGCACGCAGCATGGCTCGGGCCTGTGGCAGGTGGATCCGGTGCTCGCCAACGTGTGCAAGCACAACGTGACGCGGCTGCCCTACGAGGTCGTGCGCCTGGCCGAGGACCTCGCGGGAGGGTTGATGGGCACGATGCCCTCGCTGGCCGAGCTCGAGCATCCCGAGTATGGCGAGGCGCTGCGCAGGGTGGTGGGCTCGGACGAGCGCGCTCGCGCGCTGCGGCTGGTGGAATCGATGAGCTACGGCGCAGGCTCGGTGCCGCTGCGGCTCGAGTGCATGCACGGGGCGGGATCACCCCAGGCCCAGCGGATCGTGCTCGAGCGGACCGTGGACTGGGCGGCGCGCGTGCGTGCGGCCCGGCGCCTCGCGGGACTGCCCGCCGTCGCGGACGATCCTTCCGACGCCAGCGCGGATCGGGGCCTCGATGCCGCGATCGGTGCGGCCGGGGACACCCCCTAGCGCTGCGCCTAGCCCTCGAAGTCGAGGCAGGTGTCCTCGATGATCGCCACCGCGTCGAGGAAGAACTGGGCGTAGTCGTTGCTCTCGATCGGGCCCTGGATCCCGCGCGCGCCAAACATGCCGATGAAGCTCACCCAGTGCGCCTGGCCGCCGGGGATCAGCCCGAGCATCACGATCGCGTCGGCGTTGCCGCCCTTGGCCGCGACGACGGCGTCGTAGGCGGTCTGTGCCGTGTTCTGGTCCTCGACGTTGGGGTCGTCGCTGAGGAACGTGACCACGAGGATTGCGTCGTCGCGCAGGAACCCTGCGTTGCAGCCACCGGCCCCCTGGAGCGGAGGCGACACGGCTTCGACCATGCCGTCGAGCGGGCGCTCGCTCGCATTGCCGGCCAAGCCCACCGAGGCGATGCACTCGAACGTCGCCTCGAGATCGGGCTGGCCCTCGGTGATGTAGCGGTTGCCGCCCTGCAGCATGCACGGCGCATTGGTGGCGCCCTGTCCCGCGGGGTGCACGACCCCGGCGCCGCGGATCGTGTCGCAAGCCACGAACTGATTGCCGCACGCGTATTGGTTGGCCGCTTGGCAGGTGGAGTGGCCGCAGGTCCCCGGTGAGCAGCGGCCCTCGGCGTCGGTGTCGACGACCATGATGTGGTAGTCGGTGGTCGGCAGCGTGTTCTGGATCGTGTCGATGAAGCCAGGGAAGGCGTCCTTGAGCGCGTTCTGCTGATCCTGCATCGAGATCGAGTTGTCGATGACGAAGATGAAGTCGACCGCGCCGCAGCCGTCGTCGATCTGCACGTCGGCACCGGGCGGGATGTCGAACTTGAGCTCGCCCCCGTCGGTGACGGTGCTCTCGCTGCCGCCATCGGCCGTGCCCGCGGTGGCGGTGGCGGTGGCCGTGCCCATGGTGCCCTCGCTCTCGCCCGCAGTGCCGCTGCTCGTTGCGGAGGCCGAGCCGACGGATGCAATGCCCGATGCACCTGGCCCGCGGCCGTCGTCGTCACCACACGCGGCCGCCAGCGCAAGCGCCGTAACGCCACAAACCATTGTCCAACGTTGCGTCATGGCCATGCTCGAAGACTAGACACCGGTTGGGTAGGATGTTTCCATACGAGCGAGATAGGCTCATCGAGCCTCGAGAACGTTGTTCATTGACGATCGCGGGGTGTGGCCGAGCCGTCGCGGGGTCGCTCGCGAGCGGACCGAACATTGGTCGAGGGCGCGCGAGCGCGAGGTGTCGAGCATTCGCGATGGTCTCGCGATCGGATCATCTCCGCATTGGAATCGCGGGTGATGTGCGACGCGGATATTGCACGACCGCGGCGACCTGCGAGCGGATGCAAGGATGATGCACACGCGATGGTGGATCGATCGAAGGAGTCGATGGCGGGTGCGTGATGATGCGTCCGAAAATCGACCGCAAAAAAACCGACCATCTTCGCCACGTGATGCCGTACACTCGAAAGCACCGCTCGACGATGTGTCGGGTGGAAGCGTCACGTAGCCTTGGCCCGCGGCTCTGCCATTGGCAGTCGCTGCTTGGATTGATCGTCATGCCCATTATCGTGCTGGGGGCGAGGGACACGTGACTGGTTGCCATTGCTCGGCTCGAGAGTGACAGGGGGCATGAGATCATCATGGAGACGCAAGTCGTAACGGAGGGCTCGGAGCTGCCGAGCCTGAGCGCGCAGGAGCGCCGTCGCTATCCACGGACCCTCAGCGAGGTCGAGGCGGTCGTGCGCTGTCGGGAAGGTTGTTGGCGCTACCTCGTCAGTAATCTGTCGGTGTGCGGGGCCTTGCTCACCCAGGGGCCGCCGCTCGCGCTCGAGACGATCGTGGAGATCGATCTCCAGATCCCCGAGCATGCGAAGATCCGCGTGATGGCTCGGGTGGCGCGCGAGGGGCTCCACGACGGGGGCGTGCGCTACATGGGCTTGGAGTTCCTCCACAAGTCCGATGAGACCGAAGATCTCATTCAGGGCGCGCTCCTCGACGAGATCGAGCGCTCACAGACCGGGCTCATCGTCGACCTCGACTAAAGTAGAATCGCCGGGGCATGCCCTGGCTGCAGCGGATGGTCGTGGTACTCGGCCATCCGCGGTGGCCGTGGGTCGCGGCGCTCGTGGGCGTGCTGCTGGCCGCGCCGAGCCTGGGTGCCGGTCTTGCGCTGGACGATCATCTGCATCGCTTTGCGGTCGGCTTGCACGTTCGCGGTGAGGGCCTCGGGCCGTGGTGGGACCTCTATGTCGCGGCCGAGGGTGACGAAGCGCTCACGCGTGCGCGCATGGAGGTGGGCTTCTCGCCGTGGTGGACGCTACCGGAGCTACGCCTGCGATTCCTGCGACCGGTGGCCGCCGCGACCCACTATGTGGAGTACGCGGCGTGGCCCAGCCGCCCGTGGCTGATGCACGCGCAGAGCCTGGCTTGGTATGCGGGCCTGGTGGTGGCCGTGGGCGCGCTCTTGCGGCGCTGGCTCGGACCCACGTGGGTCGCGGGGCTCGCGACGCTGCTCTACGCGATCGACGAGGCCCACGCGACGCCCGTGGCTTGGATCGCGCAGCGCAACGCGCTCGTGTCGGCGGTGCTCGTGGTGCTCGTGTTGCTGTGCCACGATCGAGCGCGTCGCGAGGGCTGGCGCCCGGGGGCGTGGCTCGGTCCGGGGTTGCTCGGGGTCGCGCTCCTCGCGGGCGAGGCCTCGATCGCAGCGCTCGGCTATCTCGTCGCGCACGCGCTGTGGCTCGAGCCCAAGGCCACGGAGGATCAGTCGTGGGGGCGGCGAACGGCGGGGGCCGTGCTCGCGCTGGTGCCCTATCTCGTGGTGGTGGCCGGCTGGCGCATCCTCTACGAGGGGCTTGGCTACGGCGCGGCCGGCTCGGGGGTGTACATCGATCCGCTGCGCGAGCCGCTCGCGTTCCTCGCGGTGCTGCCCGATCGCGCGGCCGCGCTGGGCCTGGCCCAGCTCGCATGGCCCTCGGCCGACTCGTGGAGCGCGATGCCACCGTGGGGGTTGGCGCGGGCGGGGGCGGTCGTGGTCTGGGGGCTCGTGGGCTTGGCGCTCGCGTCCCGCTTGCCGCGCTCGCGCGGGCTTGCGGTGTGCGTGGTCGGGGCCGCGCTGGCCCTGGTGCCCGCGTCGACGGTCGTGGCGAGCGATCGCATGCTGCTGCTCGTGGGCGTGGGCGGCAGCGCCATGGTTGCGGGGGTGATCGCGGCCGCGGTGGAGCGCGGGCCCATGCGTGGCTTGGTGCGGGTGCTGCCGCTGGCGCTCGCGGGGCCGCTGCTGGTGGTGCACGTGGGGCTGGCTGCGCTCGCGCTCCCGCGAGAGGTGGCGGCCGTGGCCCCCGAGCTCGAGACCCACCAGCGCGCGAGCGTGGCGGGCCTGCCTTCCGATCCTGCGCTCTCGCAGCAGGATCTCGTCATCGTCAATGCGCCGCCCACGTTCGTGAGCTCGTACCTGTGGCTCGCGCGCTGGGACGATGAGACGCGCGCGCTGCCGCGACGGCTGCGGGTGCTGGGCGCCACGTTCGCGCCGGTGGTGGTGCAGCGCGCGGATGCCCGCACCCTGGTGCTACAGCCGGTGGGCGGGTACTTCGGCGATCCGTTCACCGCGAACGCGCGCGGCCGGGCCCACCCGTTCTCGCGGGGAGATCGCGTCGAGATCGATGGGCTCTCGATCGAGGTGCTGGGGGTGGCCGACGGGCTGCCCACGGTGGTCCGCGCGCGCTTCGACGTGGCCTTGGAGGATCCTTCGCTGCGCTGGGTCACGTGGCAGGGAGATCGCTTCGTGCCGTTCGAGCCGCCGGCGCTGGGCGGGGTGCTCGCGATCCCGGGAGAGCCGACGCCACCACCCTCGCGCTGATGCGCGGGGCTCGAGCGTGGATCACTCGTCGGCCCAGGTCTGCGCGATGCTGGCCTCGACCTCGATCGGCACGCTGGTCACGATCTCCTGCATCGCCTCGCGCATGGTCTCCTCGACCACCACGCGCGCCTCCTCGCCGCGAGCGAGCGGCACCTCGGCGATGTACTCGTCGTGCACGCACAGGATCCCGCGACCGCCGAGCGCGGCGAGGCGCGGCTGCAGGCGCGTCATGGCCAGCTTGAAGCCGTCGGCGGCGGTGCCTTGCACGGGGATGTTGAGCGCGGCGTTGAACGAGAACTTCTCGGCCGGAAAGCGCTTGCGGCGGCCGAGGGCGGTGCGCACCGTGATCGCGCGCGCGGGGTGCGAGCGCCCGAGCGCGCCGACCTTGGTGTGCCAGCGCGCGATGCCGGGGAACGTGCGCAGGAAGGCCTCGCGCGCCGCCTTGGACTCGCGCTCGTCGAGCTCCACGCCGTAGCTGTCGCGGGCGTAGCTGCGAAACCGCGGGGCGCCCATGCCGAACAGGAACCCGAAGTTCACCGCCTTGGCCAGCTGTCGCTCGCGCGCGGTCACCTCGGCCTCGGGCTTGCCGGTGAGCGTGGCCGCGGTGGCGCGGTGTGGATCTCGACCCTCGCGAAAGACCGTGCGCAGCGCGTCGCAGGGCGCGAGGTGGGCCGCCACGCGCAGCTCGATCTGCGCGTAGTCGGCCACCACCAGCACGTGGCCCGCGGCGGCGTGGAAGCACGCGCGCAGGCCCGGGGCCACGTGCTCGCTGGGGACCTGCTGGAGGTTGGGCTCGCTGCACGAGAAGCGACCCGAGTCGGCGGCCAGCGGGTGCAGGCGGCAGTGGATCCGCTCGCCGCTCACGTACTCGCGCGGCCAGTAGCCGTAGGTCGACACGAGCTTGGCGAGCCGAGCCTGGCGCTCGGGATCGGTGGCGGTGGGCTGCTCGCGGATCCAGTCGTCCACGATGCGCTGGAACGCGGCCGCGTCGAGACCCACGCCGGCGCGCTCCATTGCGACGACCGCGGGCACGAGGTGACACTCGAGGTCGTAGACTCGCGCGAGATCGCGACGGCGCAGCATGGGGGTGAGCGCGCGCAGCAGCGGCACGAGCACCGAGGCGGCGGTGGCTGCCACGGCATGCGGGTCGGCGCCAACGAGCGGGAGCTCGGGCGCTTCGAACGGCCACGTGTGCTCGAGCGCCCGCTGGACGCACTCGGGCAGCGAAGGCAGCCCGCGGCGGGTGCCCTCGGCCAGCAACACCGCGGCGACCTGGGTGCAGCCCATCCGCGCGGGGAGCGGGGCCTCGTCGCGGCCCGCCCACGAGAGCAGGCGGTGCGTGGTGATCTGAGCCCCGTGCATGACCACGTAGGGCGCGGTCGCTTCGGCCAGCCACGCGAGCAGCGGCGTGGGGTCGAGCTGGCTCGGGTCGAAGGTCCATACCTCGGGCTCGGTGGCTGGGATCGCGAGCCCCACGGTGCCTGGATGTCCGCCTCGCCAGTCGTCGGCGTCGTGGCGACTGCAGCTCGGGTCGGGGCTGATCCACAGGCCTACTGCGGCCGGGGCCTCTCCGCGCAGCCGCGCGACCAGCTCGCGCAGCTCGAGCGCGTCGCGGGTCGTACGCGTTCGCGGCGGCGTAGGCCACGGGGGCCCGCTCGGCGCAGGCGGCTGGGATCCCGGCGAGGACACGCGGGGAGCATAGCCTCGCTCCTGCGTCGCTGCGTTGGTGCGTCGGTGCGCCAATGCGCGCAGAAAAGTGATTGGCGGCGCGGCGCGGGTGGTGGACAGTCATCGCCATGAGGATCTACGGGCGGGTGACTTGGGCCTTGGGGTTGAGCTCGCTGATCGCGGGCTCCGTGGCGTGCGGCGACAAGGCGCCCTCGAGCGACGGACCGGCCGCGGGCTCGAGCACCGGCGACGCCACCACGTTCGGGCCCTCGGAGGAAGCCGGCTCGGGTCAGGTTCTCACCACCGGGGTCTCGGGCAGCAGCGGCGACGCGACGGCGGACAGCAGCGGCGGCGGCTTCATCATGACCCCGGATGGCGGCGGGGCCAGCGAGTGCAACCCCACCCTGCAAGATTGCCCGCGCGGCGAGAAGTGTACGGCGTGGGCCAACGATGGCGGCACGTTCTGGAACGCGACCCGCTGCGTGGAGGTGTCGGGCAACAACCTGGCTGGCGACTCGTGCCTGGTCGAGGGCAACGGGGTGAGCGGCCTCGACGATTGCGACGTGGGCCACATCTGTCTCAACACCGACGACCAGAACGTGGGCGTCTGCGTCGCGTTCTGTGCGGGCAAGGAGCTGCAGTGCGCCTCGGGGGACGCCTGCGCGGTCTACAACGACGGCGTGCTGCCGCTGTGCCTGCCGGGCTGCGATCCGTTGCTGCAAGACTGCCCCGCGGGGCAGGCCTGCATCGACACGCCCAACCAGACGTTCATCTGCTTCAGCGACGCCTCGGGCGCGGCCGGGGCCGATGGCGATCCGTGTCCGCCCTCCGACGGCGAGAACTCGTGTGACCCGGGCCAGTGGTGCGGGCCCAACAGCGCCGGGTGCATGGACGTGAACTGCTGCACGCCCTACTGCGATCTCTCGAGCCCCGTGTGCATCGCCCCCGACGAGTGCGTCTCGTTCTACGGCGACCCGAGCGCGGCGCCGCCGGGATTCGAAGACGTGGGCGTGTGCGTGCTCCCGTGAGCCGCGGCGCTACTCGTCGACCTTCACGAACTTGAGCGTGGCGCGATCGCTCTCGCCGATCGCCTCGTACATGGCGCGGTCCTGCTCGCCGAGCTCGAGCGTGGGCGGGAGCGTCCACACGCCCTTCGGATAGTCCTTGGTGTCCTTGGGATTCGCGTTGATCTCGGACTTGGCCTCGAGGCGAAATCCGTAGCTCTCGATGCGCTCCACGAGCCACGCCTCGGGCAGATAGCCTTGCTTGGCGCTCTCGTCGGGGTCGGCATCGGCGTGGGCACGGTGCTGCACCACGCCCAGCACGCCGCCGGGTCGCAGCCCGCGGTGGATCGCGGGCAGCAGCGAGTCCCACATCCCGTAGCGGTGCACGTTGTGCATCATGCGGATCACCAGGACCATGTCGACCGAGGCCGGCTCGCCGAGCACGGGGGGACCCTCGAGGTCCTTTTGGGTGACGGTCTGGACCTTGGCGTAGAGGTTGCCCGGTGCGCTGAGGAACAGCTCGGTCGAGCGCACGCCGAAGCGCTGGCGCGGGTCCTCGGAGCTGGCATCGTAGCCGGTGAGGTAGAGCGTGCCCTCGCGAGCGAGCAGCGGCGCGAGGATCTCGGTGTACCAGCCCCCGCCTTGCGCGTACTCGAAGACCTCCATGTCGGGGCGGATGCCGAAGAACGTGAGCGTCTCGACCGGGTGGCGCCACACGTCGCGCTCGGCGTTGCCGGGGGCGCGGTGCGGGCTGGCCGTGATCGCCTGGAGTGCGGCCGTGGTGCTCGGGTACTTCGTGGCGACCAGCTCGTCGACCGTGGCGCGCAGCTCCGGGGTCCAGCGCGTGCGGATCTCCTTCGCGCGCGCCTGCTGGCGGCGGATCTCGGCCGCATAGCGCGGGGGGAGATCGTCGGCGGCGCTGGCCTCGTCTTCGCCGGGGGTGGCAGCATCCTGCGGCGGGTTGGACGGGGGCGGGTCCTTGGCGCACGAGAGGCTGGCGGCTGCGGCCGCGGCGACCAGGAGGCTGACGAGACGTCGCATGGCGGGGTTATAGCCCGTGCGAGCGCAGGGGCCAGGGTATCGCTGGTCGCCGGAGGTGCCAGACGGGGATCGGCGTGCTGCGGGCAGCTCGCTAGCGAGTGGCGCGAAGCGCGGAGTTGAAGGACGGCTGACTCACAACGCGGGGTCGGGGGCGTAGCTGAGGCCAACGCGCTCGACCCTGGCCTGCTCCAGTGCGAGCAGTCGTGCTCTTCGCGTCCTCAGCATCGCGCTCGCACCACCACGATGCCAAGCCTCGACCGCGTCGTCGTCGATGCCGTGGCTCAGCCGGATCTCACGCGGACAATCATCGAGCCCGGCCGTCAGCATCCGCCGCAGCTCGTTGGCCTGGGTGGGGGGGCAGATGATGCGATTCTCGGGGGCACGACGCTGGACCGCCGTCGCGGGGCTTGCCGACGCAAACAAGGTGGGCAGTGAGTCCGCCTGCTTGCCGAGGTAGAGCAGCGCGGTCGCGTCGTTTCCGTACTGAGCGAGCAGGCGTGTCGCGTCGAGCTCCTGACCGTCGGGCCCGCGGGGCTTCAGGTCATTGGCCATCCCAATGGCCATTGCGCGACTCCGGGCGGAGCGAAAGTCGAAGCGGAGGATCGGGACCACGGGAGCGTCCGAGTGCATCGGCTCTGCCCCGGCGGTGACGATTGCCCGCACATGTTCCTGCTCGATGCGAAGCCGTGTCGAGCTCATCCCCGCAAAGGTCTCGGAGTACGTCGTGGACCAGAACCAACGCCGTAGACGCTCGAGTAGATCGGGCTCTCGTGGATCCGACGCCAAGCCCAGCGCATCGGCCAACAGGACCACTTGATAGCCGTAGGGCAGGGTATTGGAGCCGTGGATGCCGACGCTCGCGAGCAACTCGGCCGCCCTCTGCAAGTCGTTGGCGGTATCGTCGAATACGGTCGGTTCGCTCTTGATTCGTTCGCGAATCTTGTCGACATCGCTTGCATAGATATCGAGTCCGAGCCGCGCCTTGACTGCGGCAAGCACCATCTTGGCTTCGAGGTCCTGCCAGCCAACACCCGCCAGCGGAGTGAGCACTGCGTCGATCCTGGCCTCGAGATCGACGTCGTCGTTCCAGACCGCTGCGGTCACCATGCCGACTTGGTCGAGCGCTGTTCCGGCCGAGTTGACCCGAGTGAACGCCTCCGTGGCCAGGTTCTTGTCTTCCGTGGCCAGCGTGATCATCGGCAGCTCGTAGTCCTTGAAAGCGTCGACGAGCTCACCGAGCCGATTGATGAGCCGCTTGCCGTCCCCGCGCCCAAGGAGGTGGTCGTGCTCGAACTCCCTCAGTCGGTAGCGATCGAACAGGATCGACAGCGGCACCGTGGTGGAGGGTGGCTTACCGGCCGCGGGTGATCGAACGAAGATCTCGCTCTCCAAGTCATAGAGGAGCTGGGTTGGGTGGTCGTCACCCGGCTGGTCCTCGTCGGGCACCTGCGTGAGCTCGACGGCGGGACTTCCTTCTTCGGTCGCCAACCCGTCGGCCAAGGCGGCGTAGAGCGTCGTGAGTCGCTGATGCCCATCGAGGACGTAGGTCTTGACCTCTCCCCGTCGGCTCGCGGGATCAGCCTTGATGGCGACGCCCGCGATCTGCTCGAAGCACTGGAGCTCCTGAGTCATCGTTCGCCAGACGATGAGGGCGCCGATGGGTAGGCGTCGACGGATGCTGTCGAGCAGTAGCATCCGCTGTGCGTCGGTCCATACGAACGGACGCTGGAATCGTGGGATCAGGACGTCCCCCTCCCGCACCCGGCGTAGCAGGTGGAACAGCCGCTCGTTGCGGGGCCCTTCGGCGAAGGCGAGGCGCTTCGTGCCCATGGTTCCCCTAGATTCGGCTCCGGATCGAAGCGATGATGCGCTGGATCTCTGGGCGCTGTCCGTCGGCCGCGAGCCATCCGTCCTCGAGCCAGTCGCCCGTCGTCCCATCGGTTGCTCGACGTGTGCTGGCCCAGATCCTCTTCACTGGGTCACCGAGACCCTTCGCGAGGAATGGGTCGCTGGCGAAGTCGCGGTAGTCGGGTGGAATCTCTTCCTTCGCTGCCCCGAAGCCCCGCTCGAAGTGGTAGTGGTGGCGTAGCGGAAAACGTGCATGTGGAGGTCGTCGGGAGTCGAGAGGAACAAGGGCCTCCACGAAGCAGGTGCGGTTGCGACGCTCCTCTTGTCGTGTGCCGGACCTGTCGTAGGCCCACCTCTTCAGCGCTCGTAGCGGCAGGTAGTTCTCGATCGCGCGGCGTTCGAGGACTCGAAGGGGCACGCGAGGCGCTCGGTCAGCCTCCTTGCGAAATTTTCGAACTTGGTCGTGCTCGGTCAACAAGAACGTGCTCGGCAGCCACGTCTCGGCGTCACACATGGCCCAGCACCGCAACCGCTGCCAGGGTGAATAGCTCGCGAGAGTCTTGCCGAGGAAGCTGCCTCCACCGTTCACGGGATCGATCCACTTCTCGCCCAATGCATGCTCGAGCCAGTCGCGAAGCTCGCCCGGCGGAGCTGCCTTGCGCAGGAAAGCGGCATCGTTGACCCCGTTCTCGAGCACGAGGTGCAGTGGCGACTCGATCAGCTTGATCGCACGTTGGAGTGTAGCCGTCGCTTTGCGGCCGCTCACGTCCACCCGCTCCTCCTCCGTCTCCGTGACCCGAATCCATACGTCAGGCGGGGCGCGGGTAAGGTCCGGGTCCAGGCTACGGTCGAGCAGTGCGCGCAGCGGCGCCTGGATGTCCGCGCCTTGCCCGGTGAGCCAGCGTTCGAACACCGGTCGAGCGCGCCCAGCCGGACCGATCAAGAGCTGGTGCGGGCGTCCGACGGCAGCGCAGAGCAGCCGCGTCACGTCGAACGATCTTCGCGAGTCCTCGAACAACGCCGGCTCGATGGTGACTCTCACGGCCCCTCGCCCGCACGAGCGAAGTCGCTGCGCTCCAGCTGGAGCTGCATGATCCTCCGAGCAAGCTGCAGCGTGTCGTCGAACACTCCCGGCGGCCACTTCTCGTCGAAGGTGCCGTCCTCGCGGATCTCGACGCGCTCGGCGATGGTGCGTCCATCGGCGAGCTGCTCGACCCAGTAGAGCGCGATCGATTTCGGGTCGAGCCCCTCGAGCACGAGCTTCTGGACCGCGAGCAAGAGGTGCTCGGAGTGGGTCTCGAGCACGATCCGCGCGTCGACGTCACCGGTCACCAATTTCGCGATGCGCTCGGCCAGGGCCATCTGCAGGTGCGGGTGCAAGTGAGACTCTGGCTCCTCGAGCACGACGATCGGCGGCCCGCTCCCGTCTGCCGCACCAGACAGCGCGGCCAGCACCGAGAGCACTTGGACATTGCCCTCGCCGGTATCCAGCAGGTTCACGACTTGGCCGGGGCGCGACGTGTACTCGAGACGAGCATCATAGCCGATCGGCGACTGCTCGGAGACCACCAGTCGGGCTCCGAGGTGCTGCTCGTACCAAGACGAGATCGCCTTCGTCAGAGACGGCCGCTCGGCAAGGAACGCGATGACATTGCGGCCATCGTGCTCGAGCAGCGGTGATCCGGTGAGCTCTGCATACTCGGCGCGCCGATCTCCCGGCCGACGACTCGCGCTCAACCATTGCACTTGCCCCCCGAAGGCATTCCACAGCGGCCTGGCCGTCACCAACTCTCGAGGCACGGCATCATCGGCAGCTTCGAAGCTCAGGCCGGCGAGCTTGAGGTCGAAGGCTCGGCTCGGATCCTCCCGTGACTCGAAACCCACGATGCCAGGCGTCGCCGGCCCGCGCTGTAGCCGGTGGCGCCACCACGGTCCCGAGGCGCTGCGGATCCCGCTGACCGCCACGAGCTTGCGGTCGGGCCAATGAAATGACACATCGATCCCAACCTCCCCAACCTCGCAGGGCCAGCGAAGGCCCAGGTACATGTCGCGGATCTCGAGCTCGTCGGATCGCTCGAGCCCGCGCGAGGTCATCTCATCGAAGCTTGCGCCGCGCACGACGGGCCCCGCCATGTCGAGCACTTGTGCGCCGGTTCCCCGAATCGACGCCGACAACAACGGCAGGGCTCGGACGAGCGCGCTCTTGCCCGAGTTGTTGCGACCGAACAGGACGGTCAGTGGCCGCAGCTCGAGGCGTTGCTCGTCCGCGTACCCACGATAGCCACCAACGATGAGCGCGTCGGGGAGCTGAGCAGGTTTCTCCATTGGCGGCACACGTGTGGCGCGGACGATCATAGAGCGGGTATCGCGCGCGTGCAAGGGAAGCGCAGCGAGGTCGCTGGCATCGAGGCGGTCGCGGTGGCACCGTGGTCCCCGGTGGAGCTGCGGGGAACCGAGGCGTGGACGCTCGAGCTGGCGGGCAGGGTGCCGCGCGCCGCGGTCGAGCGCTTGGGGGCGGGGCTCGCGTTGCGCGAGACGGCGGAGGGGGTGGAGGTCGGGCTGTTGCTGTGCGGCATGCAGGGGCTGCGGCCCGCGCGATCGCCGGGGGCGGGCTTCGACTACGGCGAGGCGCTGTGGCGGATCGGAGTGGATCTCGATGACGTGCCGGGCTGGCTCGGCCACACCTGCGACCTCGATCACGCACTGGTCGGGGTGATGGGTCGCTGGCTCGTGCGCTACCCGACGCGTCGCGCTCGGATCGAGCACGACGACGACGGCGAGCGCTGGCGGGTGGCCGTGCAGGCGGCGGGAGCCCGGCTGGCGGTCGAGGTGGTCCCCGACGATGCGGTCCCGCCCGCGATGCGGCCGCGGCCGATCGTGGTGAGCCAGGGCGGTCGCTACTACCGGATCCCGTGGCGTGAGGACCCAGCCTCGTGGCGCCGCGCGGCCACGCTCAGTGTGGTCGAGGATGGGCTGGTGCTGCCAACCCTGGGGGGCCCGGTGCAGTGGTCGAGCGAGGCGGTCGTGCACCGCGGTCGGATCCACCGCTGCGGGGTTGCCAAGCGCTGGCGACCCGCGACTTCCACGTGATTCCGGCGGACCCCAGTGCGCCCGGTCTCACGGCTGCGCACTCGCGGCTGCAACCATGGGCTTCCCCGTTCGTCCTGCGTGCGTCTATCCTCGCCCGCCATGTTGCGCTCGATCCATCCCGCTGCGCGTCGCAGCTTCGCGCTAGTCACCAGCCTGGTGTTGCTCGCCCCGGGCTGCGTGAAGCCGGGCGGGGCAGCACAGGGGCTCACCCAGGCCCCCACGATGGAATCCGTCACCGGCGAGGCCAAGTGTGGCGTGCGCTCGAGCGCGGCCAAGCCGCTGGTGGTCGAGTGGCCCGCCGCCGAGCGGGCCGCGCTCGAGGCCCGGGCCGCGCGCGGGCTGGTGGCCGTGCGCTACCAGGGCTGCGAGATGGAGGTCCTCACCAACTGCACGGCGAGCGGCCTCTACGAGTACGTGGGCCTCACGCAGAAGCGCGAGGGCGTGAAGATCACCAACGCCGACGAGCTCTACGCGCAGCTCCCGGTGGGCGCGGCCGGGCTCGAGGCCAAGCTCGAGCGCTCGGGTCAGCTCAATGTCGACATGGTGATCGTGGGCCGTCGCGAGGCCGACAAGAACACGTTCAGCGAGCGCGACCTCGAGGGGCGCTGCGATAACGCGACCCATGTCATCACCGGGCTCACCGTCGGTGCGTTCCGCTTCTATAGCGGGGCTGCGGCCGAGGTCGGCGCGGGGGTCAAGGTCCACAACGTTGGGGCGGGCGCGAAGTCGTCCTCGGAGCAGGAGCTGCTCAAGTCCGACGGCGACGCCGACTCCTGCGCGGTGGCCAGCTCCTCGGATGCCGCGGCGCCCGAGGGGTGTGCCGCGCTGCTGCGCGTCGAGGTCGTCCCGGTCGATCGGATCTTCGGCGGCCAGACGGCGAGCTCCTCGGGGGGATCGAGCTCGGGCGGCAGCTCGAGCCCCACCGACAGCGGGCCCGCGCCCGGCACGGACCCGGAGCTCGAGAAGAAGATCCGCACCGCCAACGCGCTCAAGGCCGTGGGCTACATCGGCGTGCTCGGCGGCCTGGGCCTCGCGGTCGGCGGGGCCGCGGTGTTCCGCAGCAACAAGAGCAAGCTCGAGGCCGAGGTCGGCGAGGACACGGTCTCCGGCGACCGCCAGTCCAACATCCGCAAGGCCCAGACCGGGCTCGCCTTGGTCTACGGTGGCGCCGGGGTGGCGGTCGTGGGCGTGGGCCTCACGCTGTGGGCCTCGATTCGCACCAAGAACCTCCGCAACCGCGCCGCGATGGCGGCTACGCCAATGTTCGGGGCCGGAATGGCCGGCTTGAGCCTCCAGGGGCGCTTCTAGGAGACCCTCATGCGCTGGCTCATCCTCGCCTTCACCTTCGCCACGTTCGCCGGCTGCTCGCTGGCCGACTCGCTCGAGAACGCGCCCTGCGACGGCGACGACGATTGCCTTGGCAGCTACACCTGCGTGAAGACCGTGCACCAGACGGCCAGCGCGCTGCCGGGGCTGTGTCGCGACGACGGCAAGTGTGCCGCCGGCCAGCAGGAGGGCTGCGTCACCGCGGCCGGCTCGTGCACGGACTTCCAGCTGACCGTGGTGACCGACGAGTCCACCGGGGCGAGCTACTGCTGTGCAACGGGGGGCGCCGCGAATCCCTCCGTGACGATGGCCGACGGGGCTTCGGCGCGCTGCGTGGCGTGCCCCTCCGATCTGTGCACGGGGGATGCGGACGAGCCGTGCAGCGAGGGTGATGCCCGCTGCGTGGTGACGTCGGGCGGCTGTGGCTGCCGCGTGCCGGCCAACGAGATCGAGAACAGCGACTGTGTCGACGCCGCCACCTGTGGCGAGGGCTTCGTGTGCACGCGGACGCTCGAGCAAGAGGCCGAGCCCGACGAGCCGCTCCCCGAGGAGCAGGAGCAGGAGCCAGGCTGGTGCCGGCCCGACGACATGCCCGAGTGCGTGGGCGGTTCACAGGTCGGCTGTCGCACCGACGGCACCATGGGTTGCCTGAGCTCGCAGAACTACTCCTGCACCGCCACGGGTCGCTGCTACTGCTGCGACGACCCGGCCGACAGCTCCAACTTCACGGTGCACGTCTACACCGAGACCGGGTCGGGCGAGTCGGCCGCGTGCATCGAGTGCCGGCGGAGCGACTGCGCGACCCAAACCTGCACCTTGCTCGAAGACGCGTCCTGCGTGGTCTCGTCGGGCGTCTGCGGCTGCACGCCGGCCTAGCGGCTACTTCCCGTAGACCGCGATCGCGGCCGCCAGATCGTCTTCGTCCTGGCCGGGCCCGCCGACCCACTGCACCACGCCCTGCCCGTCGACCACGAAGGTCACGGGCATCTCGCTCACGCGAAAGCGCCCGGCCAGCACGTTGCCCTGGTCGTGCACCACGGGGAACGAGAGGCCGTAGCTCTGGACCAGCGACTGCGCGTCGGAGGCGTACTCATCCTCCGAGACGCCCACGAACGCGACCTCGGGGTGCTTGCGGTGCAGCTTCTCGGCCGCGGGCAGCGTGCGCTTGCACGGCTCGCAGTACTTGGCGAAGAACTTGATGACCACGACCTGACCGCGCAGGGCCTTGGTGTCGATGCTCGCGCCGGCCAGGGTGGGGCGCTGGAAGTCGGGCAGGCTCTTCTGGGCGAGCGGGCTCTCGGCGCTGGGGGGCGGGGCCGTGGGTGTGGGGTGACAGGCCGTGAGCACCAAGGCGCCGAGCGCCGAAGCGAAGAGGAGCGAAGCGGGCGAGGTCACCCGCGGATCCGTAGCAGAAAAACCGCGCGCCCGTGGGCTCACCAGACCTCGACCGTGCCGAGCGAGGCGAAGTTGCGCGACTTGCCGCGGATCTCCACCCCAAACTCGCCGGTGTTGCCCTCGGGCAGGCTGATCTCGAAGTTCTCACGCTCGCTGCGGCGCAGCCCCACCATCAGCTCGTGCGCGCCGGGCTGGATCTCGAGCGCCGGGGCCTGGAACGTGAACTGGTGCAGGATGAAGTCGCCCTCGCGCCACAGGTTGGGCGGATAGATCCCTCCGGTCAGCTCGTGCGGCTCGCCGTTGAGCCGGCTGCTGCGGCCCTTGAGCAGCCGCGCGTAGACCTTGGAGCCGCCGGGCAGCGGCCGCAGCACGCGGATCGACAGCTGCATCGTGACCGGGCGCCCGCGGATCACGGGATCGGTCACCTCCCAGCCGACGATCTCGATGTAGCTCTCGAAGCGCAGCAGCGTGGGGTGAGCCAGCTCTGCGGGGGCGTCGAGCACGACGGCGGGGATCGGGTTGAGGTCGTGCTCGCCCTGGGGCAGGTAGTTGGCCACGAGCCGCAGGTAGGAGTGCTCGTCGTCGAGCACGTAGAGCGGCCAGCCGTTGGCGCGGTGGTCCTGGTGCAGCCCGGGGAGGTCGCGCTCGAGGATGATCGCGGCGCGGGTCTCGTCGACCGCGAGGTAGTGCGCGAGCTCGCGGCGACTGGCCAGCGTGGTCACGTCGCCGGGTCCGTAGATCGAGAGCCCCTCGTCGCGCACGCGGTGATTGCCGAGCTGCGCGGGCAGCTCGCCGGCGTCCACGAGCGCCCGGTGGTGCTCGAGCAGGCGGCGCGGCGAGAGCAGGTCGCAGGTGCGCGGCACCAGCTGGCGGGCGTACCCGTGCGCGCCGTAGAGCGTGGCGAGCCCCAGGATCGCGAGCGGAGCGAGCGCGCGTGGCCTCGCGGGCAGGCGATCGAGCACCCGGTCGAGGCGATTGCCGCGACCCCCCGCGGGCGCGAGCAGGCCGGCCGCCAGCAGGGCCCACAGCGCGGCCGAGCCGAGGCTCCCCAGGCGCCGGGGGGCCTCGAGGCGCTCGGCCGGGAACGCGTGCTCCCCCTCGAACGGGAACACCGGCACGGTCACGCGGCCCGGGGTGCGCTCGGCGTCCTTGCCCATCACGAGCATGCCGAGCACGACGACGGCGAGGCCGAGGCGGCGACCGGTGCGATCGGTGCGGGGATCGAGCATCCACTCGACGGCTCCGGCGGCACACAGGGCGGCGGGCACCGTGACGGGCAGCGGCACGGTGCCGTAGACCAGGCTCCACCCGCTGGCGACCACGACCCCGAGGCCGAGCCACAGCGCGGGCATGCGATCGCGACGGCCGAGCAGCGCGCCCGCGATCGCGAGCGGGGCCCAGGGAAACAGCCCGTAGCCGAGGTCTTCGATGCCCGCGGCAAAGCGGCGGCTCTCGGGCTTGGCCACGAGCGTGAGGTCCTTGGCCGCGCCGAGCAGCGGGATGTAGCCGTCGCCCTGGCGCAGCGAGAGCAGCACGGCCACCGCGATCGCCACGGCGACTGCGATCCACAGCACCACCGCCACGCCGAGTCGCGCGCGGCTCGTGGGATCGGAGCGCTCCGCGGCGAGCACGGCGAGCACGCCCAGCGGCGCGATGCCGCCCAAGGCCAGGCCCGCGCTGGCGATGGCGAGCGCGATGAGGAGCGCCGAGACCACGCCCATGACGACGGCGCGCGTGGGCTTCGGGCTGCGCAGGGCGGTCAGGCCGGCGAGCACGGCCGCGACGCCGAGCGCCTCACCCACGGGGTCTCCCAGCGTGGTGCGGCCCGCGATCGCCAGCATCGGGAACGCGAGCGCAAAGCCGCCGGCGAGCAGCCCGATGCCCACGGAGGCGCCGCGCATGCGCGCGAGCGCGGCGGCCATGGCCACCAGCGCGGTCGCGGCCAGGGCGTTGGGCAGCCGCAGTCCGGCGGCATCCTCGAGCAGCGAGTACGAGCGCGTGCGCAGGGCATCGGGCAGCCAGGGGCTGCGCTCGAGCTCGCGGAGCCCGGCGCCAAGGGCCGCGCGCACGCGATCGAAGGCCGGGAGCTCGGCGTCGCTCCAGATCCCGTGGTCGCCGAGCCCTGGCAGCAGCATCAGGGCGGCCGCGAGCCCGGCGAGGGCCGCGATCCACGGTGCGGTCTGCAAGCGGGCCCAACGGTCGACCATGCGCGCGCGAGGGTAGCGGCGCCGGGGGTGCGTGTCAGGTAGCGAGACGCCGGAGGCCGCCCGCCGCTCGAGCCGCCCGTCCCCCGGGCGGTGCGGGTTCGCCGCAGTCCCGGCGGGCGGCTAGTACTCGCACTGCCCGGTGGCCATGTTGCACGTGGCCCCCGGGGCGACGAACGGGCAGACGTCGCCGAAGAAGGCCGTGCAGGGGTAGCCGCACACGTCGGCGGTGTGGTCGTAGCAGACCTGACCCGCGTCGCACTCGAGGTCGTTGTTGCAGCGGCAGTTGAAGTCGTCGGGGATCCCGTTGCCGTTCTGGTCGAAGCCGTTGCAGCACTCGGTGACGTAGTAGTCGCTCGCGCTGCAGTCGTCGTCTTCGCAGTCGATGGTGCCGTCGCAGTCGTCGTCGAGGCCGTTGGTGCACGCGGTGGTCCCGAACTCGGCGCTGGGGTCGTTGCCCCCGACGCAGCCGGCGCAGTGCGGCGCGGTCACGCAATCGGGGTCGGCACAGTCGGCATACACGTCGCCGTCGTTGTCGATCCCGTCGTTGCAGACCTCGGGCGGGTTGTTCACGATCTGCACGTTGAGCTGCCACGGCCCCTCGTTGGGCCCGCCGAACGGGTCGGTCGTGTAGCCGTCGAGGAACACGTAGTAGGTGCCGGCCTGCAGCAGCGTGAAGTCGAGCGAGGCCGACCACATGCCGCCGCTGTCGTCGTCGCAGCCGATTTCCTGGCCGAACGCGCACGAGCCCGCGCGCACGTAGAGCACCGAGTCGAACGAGGTGCCCACCGAGGTGAGGGTGACGTGGGCGGGGCTGAACAAGACGAGCCGGAACACGGCCTCGCCCGCCCCGCCGCCGCAGCTACCCTCGGTGTTGTTGGGGTTGCCCGCGGTGGTGCCGTAGAACGTGCCGCTGGCGAAGATCGAGGCCGCCGTTCCGCAGTTGGACTGGCTCTGGGCGCAGATCGGCACGCCGAAGCAATTGGAGTCGTCGCAGTCGATGTCGCCGTCGCCGTCGTCGTCGAGATCGTTGTTGCAGATCTCGGCCTGCGGCATGCAGCTGGGGTCGAACACGCACGCGTTGTCGGCACAGTCGATGAGCCCGTCGCAGTCCTCGTCGGCTCCGTTGCCGCACACCTCGGGCGAGCAGTGGGCGCAGGCGGCCGAGAGCACGCAGTTGGGGTCGGCGCAGTCGACCAGCCCGTCGCAGTCGTTGTCGACACCGTCGCTGCAATTCTCGGGCGCCGGGGCACCGATGCAGGTGCACGGGAACAGGCCGTGGCAGTCCGGGTCGGCGCAATCGACGAGCAGATCGCAGTCGTCGTCGGTGCCGCCGGTGCACGTCTCGGTCTGGCTCATGCACACGCACGCGGGGTCGGGCAGGCAGTCGGGGTCGCTACAGTCGATCGCGCCGTCGCAGTCGTCGTCGAAGCCGTTCACGCACAGGCCGGCCTCGGCGCCGGCACAGCCGCACGCGGGGGTGCCGAGGCAGTCGGTGTCGTTGCAGTCGACGGTGGTGTCGCAGTCCTCGTCGGCGCCCCCCGTGCAGATTTCGCCCCCGGGCGCGGGCGTGCAGCCGCAGTTGGGCACGCCCTCGCACACGGGGTCGAAGCAATCGGCCACGCCGTTGCAGTCGTTGTCGTCGCCGTCGAAGCAGTTCTCGGTCGCGCCGGGGAACGTGTTCGGGTTGAGGTCGTTGCAGTCGTTGCCGCCGCACTCGGGGGGCGCAAACCCGTCGTCATCGTTGTCGCGCGCCACGGTCACGCACATGCCGCCTTCGCACGAGCCCACGAAGCAGGGGTCGGGCGAGTCGCACTCGAGATCGATCGTGCAGAGCTCCGGCGGCGGCGGGGGATCGACGGTGGTGACGGTGGTCGCGGTCGGGTCGGTCGCCGTGACCGGGGGCGGCGGGTCGCCGGTGATCGTGATCGAGGCGCTGCCGGGGCCCTCGCTCGTCAGCGTGTCGACGCCGACCGTCGTGTCGTCCGAGTCGCTGCCGCCGGTGCTCGCGTGCCCGGAGCCCGAGCCCATCACCGTGAAGTCGGTTCGGCCGCAGCCGCTCGCGAGCGCCAGGCCCAGCGCAACGAGGACGAAGGAGGAAGCTCGCATTCCTCCACGAGGCTATCAGGAAGCGATGGCAGCGAGCAGGGAGCGAGGGGAGATCGCACCTGCGGACGCACGATCCATCCCACGCTCGGCGCAAGATCCGCGCAAGATCGGCGCAAGATCGGCGCAAGATCGGCGAGGGTGCAGAACGCAGAGAAGCGCGGCCCCGAGATCGGTGCCGCGCTCCCATGGCGCACACGAGGTCGTGCGTGATCTCAGCGCTTGCTGAACTGGAAGCGAGCGCGAGCACCCTTGCGGCCGTACTTCTTGCGCTCCTTCTTGCGGGCGTCGCGAGTGAAGTAGCCCGGCGCCTTGAGGGCGTCGCGGTACTCCTCACTGGCGCGCAGCAGCGCGCGAGCGATCCCGAGTCGGACTGCACCGGCCTGGCCCGAGAGCCCGCCACCCTTCACGGTGGCCCACACGTCGTACTTGTCCGTGGTGCCCGTGGCGTAGAGCGGCTGCTCCACGATCTTGAGGTTGGTGGTGCGGGTCAGGTACTGCTCGGCGTTGCGGCGGTTGATGGTGATCTTGCCATCGCCGTCGAACATCCAAATGCGGGCGACGGCGGTCTTGCGGCGCCCAGTCGCGTAGTACTTCATCGTATCGGTGGCCATCGTCTCGTCCGGTTCGCAGGGCTCTAGGCGCCTACGGCGAAGGTCTTGGGGTTCTGAGCAATATGCGGGTGCTCAGCGCCCGCGTAGACCTTGAGCTTCTTGAAGGTGGTGCGGCCCAGCGAGTTGCGCGGCAGCATGCGCTTGACCGCCTGCTTGATCACCTCTTCGGGCTTGCGCTCGAGCATCTCGCGGGCGGTGAAGTGCTTCATGTTGCCGATGAAGCCGGTAAACCGGTGGTATTCCTTCTGATCGAGCTTGCGCCCGGTCAGCTTCACCTTCTCGGCGTTGATCACGACCACGAAGTCGCCGGCATCGAGATGCGGCGTGAAGATGGGCTTGTGCTTGCCGCGGAGCAGCGTGGCGATCTGAGTGGCGGCTCGGCCGAGGGTTGCGCCCTCGAGATCGACCACCCACCAGTCGCGCTGGATCTCGGCGGGGTTCGGGTACGGCGTGGCCATGGGGGCGGGAGCCTTACGCCACGCACCATGGGCTGTCAAGCGAACCGACTGGGCGAGCGCGTGTCACGCATTTTGTACGGGGGGCCCCGGGGAACCAAAATGGCGGGAAACACGCAAGTTGCGGGGAGGGTCGCGCGTTGGCTCGGGCCGGGTCCGAAGTCGGCCGGCATCGGGCCACCTTGCCCGGCTGCCCAGAGCGCCATGAACGGGCATACTACGCGGGACTCGTGAACGCGACCCCTCCGCAGAGCGCTCCCGCCAAGGTCTTGGTCGCGGACGATTCCGACACGGAGCGCGCCTCCGCGCGCCAAGCGCTAACCCAGGCCGGCTACGACGTGGTCGAGGCGGTCGATGGCCAGCATGCGCTCGAGGTGTTCGCGCGCGAGCGGCCCGACCTCGTGCTGCTCGACGTGGTGATGCCGCGGCTCACCGGGCTCGAGACCTGTCGGATCCTGAAGGCCAAGACCCAGGCGTCGTACTTGCCGGTCATCATGGTGAGCACCCGCAACTCGGTGAATGCGCGAGTCGAGGGGCTGCGCTCGGGGGCCGACGACTACCTCGGCAAGCCCTACGATGCCGACGAGCTGCGGGCGCGCGTCGAGGCGCTGCTGCGCACCCGCAGGGTGCTGCGCGACGCCGAGCCCGGCAAGACCGCGCGAGACGGCGCGACGGGCGACGTCACCCCGCGCGGCGACATCGATCGCACCGACCCCGCGTTCAAGCGACGCCTCGAAGAAGAGTTCGATCGCGCCGAGCGCTATAGCGATCCGCTCACGTGCCTGCGCGTCGAGCTCGACCAGTACGAGCTGGTCCATCGCGAGCACCCGCTCGAGGCGACCACCGAGGTGATGGCCGCGATGCGCGAGGTGGTGGGCAACAGCATCCGCAAGATCGACCTCGTGTATCGGGCGGGCGACAGCGGCTACCTGCTGGTGCTGCCCAACACGCACTTTCCGGGCGCGCTCGCGGTGGCGGAGCGCGTGGCCCGAGACATCCGCAAGATCCGGCTCGCCTCGGTCCCCGAGCTGCGCGCCAGCGTGAGCGTGGGCGTCTCGTTCTTTCCCAACAAGGACACGCACTCGCTGCAAGACATGCTGCAGCTCGTCGACGCCGCGCTCGACCGCGCGCGCGGAGAGGGCGGCGGGTTCGTGTGCCTCTATCAGCACCAGGGGTACCTGTACCGGCCCGAGGAATAGTCTCGCTGCCGTGATCGAGCGCAATCCCATCGTCGAGGTGGCTGCGGTGCGGCTCGTGTGCCGCGAGGGGCCGCTTGCGACCGACGCCGCGGTGGCCGCGGCCACGCGCCTGCGGGCGGCGGGGCTCGCCGTGGCGGTGTCGTGGGAGCTGGCCTCGTGCATGGACGATCGCATGCCGAGCGGCTGCGTCGTGCTCGAGGAGGGGCAGATCCAGGACCCTCTCGATCTCGTGATCGCGCTCGGCGGTGACGGCACGCTGCTGCGCGCGGCTCGGCTCGCGTCGGAGCACGACGTGCCGCTCATGGGGATCAACCTCGGCACGCTGGGGTTCTTGGCCGCCTACGGCGCGGGGCAGCTCGACGAGGCGCTCGATGTGGCGGTGGCCGGCGGGCTGTCGTGGACCCCGCGGCTGCGGCTGCACGTGGCGGTGAAGCGAAGCGCGGGACCATGGGAGTGCACGGGGAGCAACGACGTCTACGTGAAGCACGGCGAGTTCCCGCGCATGATCGATCTCAGCACGACGGTGGCCGGGGTGCCGATGGCCCGCTACCGCGCCGATGGCCTGCTGGTGTGCACGCCGATGGGCTCCACCGCCTACAACCTCGCGGCCGGGGGTCCCATCGTGAACGCGGGCGCCGAGGCGTTCACGATCACGCCGATCTGTCCGCACAGCCTCACGCACCGCCCCGTGGTGACCTCGGCCAAGCAACCGATCGGCATCGTGTACAGCGGCCCCCTCGATGCGGGCGCGGCCACGCTCTCGGTGGATGGCTTGTGGGGGATGAGCCTCGACGTGGGGGACGAGATCGTCGTGACCCGAGCGGCGCGACCGCTCAAGCTGGTGCCGCCGTCGGCGTCGGTGTTCGAGGTGCTGCGCCGCAAGCTGGGGTGGAGCCACGAGGCCTGAGCGGCGTCGTGGGCGCTCGTGGCTCGCGCGATCCTGGGCGCTTGGTGCCACTTCGAGAACGCCGATTCAGTGGCTCGCCTTGACGCGTTTGGACCCGACTGCTCCCATGGGTGCTCGCGGATGCGCCGCGATGGAGGTGATCGACGATGGAGATGTTTCGTCCCAATCTCTTGCTCGCGACCGAGCCCGATGGCGAGTTCACCCTGCACTCGGTGACGCTCGCGCCCGACAGTAGCTACTCGCCGGGACGCGCCGTTCCGGGGGTGCCCGCCAGCGTGCGGCTGGTGCCCGAGGTCTTCTCCGTGCTCCTGCCGGTCCACGTGCGGCGCGGGCCGAGCCTGTGCGTGCTCACCCCGCTGCGGCATCGCCTCCACGACCTTCGCCTCGGGGCCAAGCACGGCAAGACGATGGTCACTGCGTTCGTGATGAATGGCCTGCACGTGCTCGGCTCGGCCACGCTCCCGGTGCTCTCGGCCCACGGCTGTCCCAAGCATCCGCTGCCGCTCGATACCTCGGACTGGTATGCGTGGATCAACCGCATGCCCCCCGGGCCGCCGTCGTTCCATGTGACGGGCACGGCCACGTTTCCCACGCCGGGCTACGAGGCCCACCTCGAGGTCGCGAGCCCGCAGGGGATCAATCCCGCCGATCTCATCCTCGATCTTCGCGTGAGCGCGCGGCCGGGGATCTGGCCGCAGGTCGTGACCGATGTGACCGTGCGCTACGACGTCCCGGACTATCGGGGCTCGTACGAGACCGTGCTCGTGCGCCTGCCCGAGGGCGAGGGGATCCAGCTCGACGTCGAGATCGCGTACTGAGCCGCCGCGTCAGGCCCGGCCGTAGCGCCGCCGGGCCTGCTCGGCGCCGAGGATCGGCGCGCGCAGGCGCCCGTCGCCGAGGTCCTCGGCGGCGGCGCCGTGCAGCAGCCAGTGCAGCGAGACCATGCCACCATGGGATGGGGCATGGGGCGTGGCGCGGTGTCGCGAGGGAATGTCGTGGGTCGGCGGAGCGTGCGGGCGGGTCGACTTGCCATGAGGGGGATGACGAGGGCGCGCGTGCTCGCGATCGCGATGGTGGGTGTCGCGTGGTCGTTGGTGCTCTCGTGCACCACGTAGACCGGGCCGACCTCGCGATCCCGGATCGCACACATCAGGCACAGCGGGCGACCGCCCTCGCGGATGATGCTCGCGAGCGCCTCGGCGCGGGGGATGAGGCGGGGCACCCCACGGATCATGCCCGCCCGTGCTGCGCGGCCCAAGGGGCAGCGCGCGGGGTCCGGTCCCGCTGCGGAGGGGCTGGGCCGCTCGAGCGCGCGGAGCCATGGGCGCGTTGGCTCCGCGGTGGGCGGCTTGCTAGCCTCCCGCGACCCCATGCTCGGCTACCTGCGGATCCGCGGCCTCGCGCTGCTCGACGACGTCACCCTGGAGCTCTCCCCGGGCATGAACGTGCTCACCGGTGAGACCGGAGCGGGCAAGTCGATCATCGTCGAGGCGCTCTCGCTGCTGCGCGGGGCTCGGGGACGGCCCGAGCTCGTACGCCAGGGTGAAGAGGCAGCGACGGTCGACGCGTGCTTCCAGCCGGCCGAGCCCGCGTGGCCGCGGCTGCGCGCCACGCTCGACGAGCAGGGCGTCACGGTGGACGAGCAAGAAGAGGTGGTGCTGCGCCGCGTGGTGCCCCGCAATGGTCGCGGTCGCTCGTTCGTGCAGGCCACGCCCACCACCCAGGCCGCGCTGGCGCGCCTGGGTGAGCAGCTCGTCGACATCTGCAGCCAGCACGAGCACCACTTCCTCACCCACCCGGCGCGACACCTCGAGGTGCTCGACGCGTGGGCGAAGCTCGAGCTCTCGCGCTCGGAGCACGCGGTCAGCCATCGAGCGCTGCGCGAGGCCGACGAGCAGCGCCGCGAGCTGACCGAGCGCGCGCGACAAGCGGGCACGCGCGGCGACTACCTGCGCTTTCAGATCGAGGAGCTCGAGGCGGTCTCGCCCCAGCCGGGCGAGCACGAGGGGCTGCGCCGCCGGCTGAGCTTGCTGCGCGACGCCCAGCGCTGGGCCGAGTTTGCGCGCGATGCCCATGCGGCGCTCTACGAGGCCGACGACGCGATCGCCAGCCGCCTCGCCGGTCTGCTCGATCGGGCGCGCCGCGGCGGCGAGGGCTCGGACCTGCTGTCGCAGATGCAAGAGCAGCTCGCCGTTGCGCAGATCGCCTGCGAGGAGGCGGCCCAGAGCGCGGCGCGCTTCGCTGGGGAGCTGGAGATCGAGCCCGGGGAGCTCGAGATCGCCGAGGAGCGCATGCACGAGCTCGAGGGCCTGCGACGCAAGCACGGCGTGGACGTCGACGCGCTCGCCGACAAGCTCGAGCAGATGCGCGAGGAGCTGGCCGCGCTCGAGCGGGTGGAAGACGATCTGGGGGCGCTCGACGAGGTCGCGCGGCGGGCCGCCGCGGCGTGCATCGCCAGCGCCAAGCGACTTCACGACGCGCGCGTGGCCGCGGCCGAGGGCCTGGCGCGGGCGGTCGAGACCGAGCTTCGCACGCTCCACATGCCCGGGGCCCGCTTGGCCGTGCGCGTCGAGATCGACGATGCCGAGGCTCCCGGTCCCACGGGCTACGATCAGGTGCAGTTCCTGTTCACCGCCAACCCCGGGGAGCCGCTCGCCCCGCTCTCGCGGGTGGCCTCGGGGGGCGAGCTCTCGCGCGTGCTGCTGGCGATCAAGAATGCGCTCGCGGT
The DNA here is from genome assembly GCA_041600735.1 of Nannocystaceae bacterium. Taxonomy (GTDB): domain Bacteria; phylum Myxococcota_A; class Polyangia; order Nannocystales; family Nannocystaceae; genus Paraliomyxa. Next base: position 482 of record JBFIJN010000005.1, on the reverse strand, counting down.
CGAGGATCGGGTGGCGACCTACGTGTTCGACGAGGTCGATGCGGGCGTGGGCGGAGCGGTGGCGGTGGCGATCGGACGGCGGCTGCGGGCCGCCTCCGCCAACCACCAGGTGCTGTGCGTGACCCACCTGCCGCAGATCGCCGCATTTGCCGACGCGCACTACCGCGTGGACAAGCGCACGCTCAAGGGGCGCACGATCACCCGTGTGGCGCGGCTCTCCGACGACGAGCGCGTGGAAGAGCTCGCGCGCATGCTCGGCGGCGAGGCTGTCGGCGACAGCGCGCGCGAGCACGCGCGCCAGCTGCTCGCCGACGCGGCCAAGGGCAAGGCGGGCAGGGTCAGCGCTCCGCGGCGCAAGAAGGCCGCGGCGCGCTGAGCGAGCTCATCATGACGGAGGGTCGTAGGCGCGGCCGCCGAATTTCGGGTTGGCCATGATCTCGCGCGCCAGGCGATCGCTGAAGCGACTGCCCTCGCGCTCGTAG